>JAPPND010000177.1 GCA_028818795.1 Gammaproteobacteria bacterium
CTAGATCTGCCGCTGGACTTGGCGCCTGACCACGTTGCAGGCGTTTCGGGAGGCGGCAACCGATCCCGATGTCAAGGACGCAGTCGTGCTGAAAGCGTGCTGAAAGCCGCGCGAGCGACGTTCGAGAACGTTCCGCCAGGGTTCGTCTCGAAGGGAGCCGAGCCAAGCCATGGTGCATTCCGTGTTATGGAGACGCTACGGCGTGTAGCGGGCGGACGGACGGAGCGGTAGGCGGATTCCGATCGTGGAGTCCGTAGTTCATCTTGTGTCACTCAGCTTGTCCACTTCACTCACTGATCCCCGGATCTCCGCCCGTTAGCGGCTATTTCGAGCCGGTGTCAGGGGCCAACGATGACAATGGTCCAACGCTAGGCACGCAGTGCCGAGTATGATCCAGGCCATGCGAGACCATCCGATCCGTGGCTGCGACATCTTCTGCGGCGCTGGTGGCAGCAGCGCGGGCGCAAGATCGGCTGGCGTAAAGATGGTGGGTGCCATCGACATGTGCGCCACGGCAACCGCGACATACAAAGCGAACTTCCCGGATGTCCATGTTGTCACCGGTCGACTGGAGGAAGTGGCCATCGCCACCTTCAAGGAGAAGGTCGGCGAAGTCGACATCCTGCTCGCCTCCCCGGAGTGTCGAAACCACACCTGCGCCAAGGGTTCCGCGCCTCGCGACGAGGCCAGCCGGGCTACGGCCATGCAGGTCATCGAATACGCACGCGAACTCGGACCGCGTTGGCTTGTGCTTGAGAACGTCGTCTACATGCGGCCCTGGTCACGCTACCCGGAACTCAAGCACGGGCTTGAAGAGCTAGGCTACCAACTCAAGGAATACACGCTGGATGCATCCGACTATGGCGTTGCCCAGAAGCGCCGACGGCTTTTCCTCGTTGGCGATAAGGCACGACAGCCCGCCCAGGAGCTCGCAAAGCGTCTTGGACGCCGGAAGTCTGCGAAGTCAATCCTCGACAAGCCGGGTACGTGGAAGACATCCCCCTTGAGAATTGCCCGCCGAGCCGAGGCCACGATTCAGAGAGCAGAGCGCGGGTTCCGCACCCTCGGCGACGAAGCGAGTTTCCTGCTCGTTTACTACGGTAGTGACGGCAGCGGGGGGTGGCAACGCCTGGATCGCCCGCTTCGCACCGTCACCACCGTGGATCGTTTTGCCCTCGTTGAACATGGGGCCGACGGTCCGACCATGAGGATGCTGCAAGTGCCCGAACTGAAGCGGGCGATGGGCTTTGGTGACGACTTTCAGCTCGCCGAAGGAACTCGTCGAGACAAAATACGTCTACTTGGCAACGGCGTCTGCCCACCCGTGATGGAGCGCGTCGTACGATCACTTACGGATCGCCGAACTATTCCGGCTCGATCTTGAGCGAGCCCACGTCCACTGCCACCCGGTCGGGAAAGACTACTAGGTTCGGATACGAGGGGTTCTTCGCCGACGGCGTAAGGAACCCCTGGCATGAAGTGTTCGCGTAGAGTGCTGCGCCGAGACGTTGCGTCGGCGCCGGCGGCACAGACGAAATCGGAGACGCCGGCGTCCTATAGCCGTAACCCCGCCAATCACCGGTCAGTTCTTGCACGGTCGTTTCGACCTTCAGCCGCTCCGCAGGACCCCGGAGGTCCGCGACCCGGTCCAGTCGCACGTCGATCCGAAAGGTTCGCCAGCCGGATGCCGAAGTCATGCTGCTATCTGGCCTGCCTTTGATCGCTCGCGTCTCGAGCAAGGCTGTGTTCTTGTCCCATGCGAAATACAGGATAGGGAAGGTGTTAACGTCCGCCTTGAACCTCGAATCGTGACTCGGACACGACGGTTGCGAAGAAGAGGACTGATCCCACCACAAGGGGTTACTGGCGTGTTCACGCCTGACGGCTCGAACCCACGGCTGCGGCCCCAATGTCGTCAGCGACAATCCCTGAACCGCAAACTTCAAGTGAAAGCGCCGTCGTCGACGGCGTCGAGCCGAGCCGAAATACCTCGCAGACGCATCACATCGACCTGATCGGCCTCGAAAAACTGGCGTGGTGTGCAATGGCCGAACAGCGGATTCTCGGTGTCCATCCAGTGCGCCAGTCCAGGAGCCGTACGCTCCTCACCGACATCGGGGCCTTCCACCAATTCCATTGACACGCCCTGACGGTACATGTCCTCAATCCGGTGCCTAACGATATCCCGGACGACATGCGGATGACTGACCGCGCGTAGGGTGGCGATCGAGTGGACGACCCGCTGCAACAAGAACAGTTTGCCAGCATCGTCTCCGCGAAGAATCGCCCTTGGAGTCGCGCCCAAGCTACTGAGATCCTCGTCCATCCAGTCATCGAGTCGCACGTCCAATCCCGGCACGCTTGATGCGAGAGTTTCGTTTGGTCCGTCTTCCGGTTGGTTGAAGAGTCTCGCTAGGGTGGCCTCAACCTCGGCTGCATCGGGTTTGTTGATGAGCACTTCAAGCTGGTCCACGGCCCGTCGTATTTCGTCGATTAGATTGCCCTCGTCACGAATACGATCCTCGTCAAGGTGTGGCGGCTTGGCCAGTGGCCAAACGCCGACAGGCTTTTCGACGCCCTCTAGCCGTTCACGGAGGAACTCTTCCAAACGGGGCGCTTGGTCGGGATAGAGTGTCCACAGCACGATGCCGTATCGGCCGACGGGCTTGATTGCGCCCTCGAGCAGGCTGCCGATCGTACTGAAATCGGTCCTGTGGTCGGAGCCGATCACACCCGTTCCGAGGTGCAGGTCCGCAAATATCAACCGGGCGTCAGGGAACGCGTCCACACCCTCGATGTTCCCGCTGAAGAGGATTTGGCGGCACGGCATGTCATGCCGATTCAGCGTGTCCGCCAAGCCGACTAGGTGGTGCGGTTCGTCATCGATGACGATTGTCTGCGCCGGTCCCATCAAGTCTTCCGCCCAAACACTAGCGCCGCAATCGCGCCATCATAAACTGCGGGGACGTCGACTTCCTGGCGCTTCGGGAAGGCGAGACGCCCACCGTTTAGTTCCATTGCTAGGTTGGCGTAATACAGGCCGAGCCCCATGCCGTCCGGTTTGCGGGTGAAGAACGGCCGCGTGACATCTGCCGGACTGTCCTCTTGGAACCCGACGCCGTTGTCTGCGACTAGGATGGCCGGGCCGTCTGCTAGGTCGTCCGTCGTAGCGACGTAAAGGCGCCGCAAAGGAGACTCTCCCGGGTCGGGATCAGGCCACCGCACTCGCAACCAGTAGAGGGCGTTGTCGATCAGGTTGTTGAGCGCGCCGAGCACCAGGCTCAAGGAGAAAGTGGCTTCGAAGTCGCCGTCGCCTTCCATCAGTGGGCACTCCAACTGCACCTTGTGGTGGCGTAGGCGAAGCAGGTTGAACGTCCGCGCCTGATTGACGAGATGTTGCGCGGTATGTTGCTTTTTGCTGTCCCGTCGGAGCAGGGTCGCGAACCCGTCCAGAATCCGCATGAGCTCTTGCGCCTGTATTGCTGCTGCTTCCAGATCCTTTCCCTCAACGATTGCCTGGTAAAGCACGCGAACGCCACGCTCTACCTCGTGGAACACGACGGCTAGGTTGAGGCCGGACATCCCCGCTGCCAGAAGGGTCTCCTGCATTTCGCGAAACTGCCGCTGGATTCGCGCCACGACGGGTTCGAGCGTCTCGCCTAGCTCGTGGCGCTGAAGCTCCCTACGCAGTTCTGCGATCGGCGTCTCCAAGCCATCTGTCACAGGGTCGCTAGGAGGTTCCGTGAGCCGGCGAATCCGCTGCTTGTCAGTCTGCCGTTCGCTCTCGAGGGTGCCCAGTGCGCCCAATACAATCTGGCGGAGGCGACCCAGGGCGTCGTTCTCGACGAAACCTTCGCGGTTGGTCTTCTCGATCATGGCATCAGACTGATCAAGCGACAGGTGAACGGCGCCGAGGATGATGTTCCGGCTTATTCGCCGGGTGGGAACGTTGACGCGCCGCAGATCCAAGCCAAGCCAGTCGTCGCCCTGCTCACCGTAGTTGTACACGCGAATGCCGTCCCGATAGACGCGGATGCCACCGTACTCGTCCAAATATGTGGCGAGAAGGCGCGTATCGCCCAGCCTCTGCAATACTGGCCGGTCACGGTCGTAGACGTAGAACTCCCCCAGAACGGGACCGATGCCTTTGATCGTGGTTTCGTCGGCTACGACCCTATCCTTCCTTCGGCGGCGGCCTGAGGCAGTCGGGAGCTGCAAGCGGTCGCCGTCCTTCGTCACTGTCCGGGAGTCCAGATTCAACCCGGAGACGCCGAAGAACTCGTAGCTCCAGTCGAATTTCCCTTGGTCCAACAGGAACGAGAACTTCCAAATGGACCTGCCGATGATGGCGGCGAAATCTGGGAGATCCTCTATCCAGTGCTCGTTCCCCGGCACTTGAAGCGTCGCCAGAAAGTCCCCGCGTTCTTGGAACGGCGAGCAGATTGAGGTGATCTGGTTGCACAGGCGCCGGACCTCGCCGCGCGTCCACGCAGGCGGGCGCAACTCGCTAACCTCGATTCGCGTTCCAGTGCGACCGTCCGCGAACACCTCCGGCGGTCGCGTGCGAATGGTCACTGGTGCCTCGTCCAAGTAGGGCTTCTGGATCAGCTCATTCCAGTCGATCTCGACGAAGCACTCCTTTGCCTCCTGTGCGCGGGTCGTCAGCTTGATTTGGTTGCCGAGCTTGTGGACAGCGAACCGACCGAGACCTTTCTCTCCTAGAGGCAACCGGTGGTGGACGGGGGATCGTTGACCGCGTGCACGCTGTCGCTGGCGATGGTCGTCGCCGGGGACCAGCCAAACATCCTGCAGGACATCCAGAGTCATCCCTTCGCCGTCGTCCTCAACGGTGATCGTCGGCTGATCGTCGGACTGAAGATCGAGTGTAACGACCGCGCGGGTTGCGTCGGCGTCGTAGGCGTTCTTGACCAGCTCAAACACGGCAAGACGAGGGCTGCCGATGAGTTCATCGCCCAGCAGTTGAAGCACGCGGGCTCGAGGACGGAAAGGCCGGCTGACCTCAACTGGATCGTTGTCTAGCTCTTCGGCCATCGTCAATTCAATCGTCGTGAACTGGGGTTGCCGTAGAGGACCGTTAGAGCGCCGCAATCACGTCAAGCTCCTGCTTGACGATGGCACATCTCGTCAGGAACTGAACTCGCCGCGCAGGGTCGAGGCCGATTGTCATGAGCGAACATCATCAGCGACCGTCAGCGCAACTCGTCGTCGGATAGCGTACCACCGGTTGAACAGTTGGGATGCCGGCCTCGCGAACGCCAGATGGAACGAGAATGATCGTGTTCGTGGATGTCCCCATAGATATTGCCCCCTACCAGACTCTATGGGTGTATCGTCCGCAATCACGACAACGACAAGCCGTCATGCAGAAGACCAGCCGGCGTTTTGGCACCCCTATCCTCCGACGGTCGTCTGCGTGACAATGCCCTCCACGGGTCAATGAACGTGCCGATTCACGCGTGCATGCACCATGCCAGCACACCACAAGCCGACCTATCCGCCACTCTTCCCTCCCGGTCTTTGCGAGGTCCAGCTTCGGGACCTAGGGCAGCTGTTCGTGGGTCCAGCATTCGACACGCCGCTCCGGCGACGTATGACTGTGCAGCTTCGGATGTTCATCGGCGAACTTGAACGGCTCGGTGTGCACGGCGAGCTATGGATCGATGGCTCGTTCGCAACGAAGAAGCCGGAGCCGGGTGACGTCGACCTGGTATTGTCCGTTCCGAGAGTGATCGTGAGCGCGCTGTCTGACGAGAGTCTTGAGCGCCTGCGTTTCCTCTCCGATGAGGAGAACCGCGCATACGTTCGTTCAAGGTGGCAAGTTGAACTGTACGTGTTCGAATCGAGCAACCTCGCCAGGCGCGCGTACTTCCTGGACCAGTTCTCGCGCAATCCAGATAGTGCGAACCGCAAAGGCATTCCATTCATCAAGCTATGAACTATCCGGATGACATCGCCGAACTCGAGTCGCTGCTTGAACGAGTGTTGGGTATGGTTGAGCAGGATGAAGGTGCCGTTGTGGGTTCCGAAAGGCCCAACGTAGACTTGCTGTTTCTGTCGTCCACAAAGAAACTGCGGTCGGATCTGCAGAAGAGACTTAGATTTGCCAAGGCGGAAAGGGCCCACGAGGTTGTTCGACTGACGCTCCATGGTGCCCACTTGGGGACCGGGACGCTACCGTTGAGGGTCCTCGCGAACTTCGTTACGCCTCTCAATGCAGTTCTGGAACAGTCGGCTTGGCGATTCTGGGATCGGGCAGGCGACGTGTCGCGTATAGACCAGAAGTTTATTCGGCATCTGGATCTCCGGCTAGCGGGAATGGAGTTGGGGAGCACCGAACTAGTGATTCTCGGCAATACGTCACCGGATCTGTCCGGCGTTTCGGCCCTGGAGTCTGCGCTACGCGACGTGTTCGAGCTCTTGGAGTCGGACATCGAAGCGTTTGCCGATCGTGTGCACGCAATCGGTATCAGCGCGGGCAAGTCTTTGGGCGCGTTTCTGACACGATTGGAGTCCGAGCACGCAGCTGTTGAACTTGCGTGGCGGGCTCCGGACAAGATCTATCGATGGGATGGCAGGCCGACCGAGGTCACGAGAGTCAGAGCTCTGCTTGACGAGATCGGTGAGCCAGAGACCACAACAGAGCAGTTTCTGGGCACCGTCAACGTGCTCTCCATTCGGAACCGAATAGAAATAGAGCGTCGAGACACAGGTGAGAGACTTCGGGTTGGCTATCACAAATCGGTGGCTGACCTCGTGCACGACCTTAGGTTGGGCGACACCCGGACGTTCGAAGTTGAAAAGACGATCTACCCGTTTGTCGCAAGCAAACGGAAGCGCGACACTTACAGACTTAGGAAGGTGATGAACCGTCCGCAACAGGTCGAGCCAACTGAGGATGTGGCGAGACCCTAAACCCGCGTGCCAAACGCTTCGCTTGGCACCCCGTCTCAACTTACTGTCGAGTCAGGTCCGGCTCGTGTCGTTGCTGGTGCCAGCGTCGTGTCGGTGTTGAAGTCAGAACCAAGCGTTTTCAACAACGGTCCTGATCCGCAACATCATCGCTTGGAGGCTCACGCCATATTTATCGGCGAGCTCCCGAAGTTCGTCCTCGTCTTCGATATCTGGTCGTCGCGCCATTAGATCCTCCTTGATCATCTGGTGCGGCATGAGCAGTTCGGCCGCGAAACGGTTCGCCTCAATTTCCTCCGCATCTGTGGCTTGGGACGACACTTCGTCTCGCCGATCTATCCGGAAAGACCGGTCGACGAAGCTCCGCTTGCCCTTGTGCAGCAGAAGATGCCCGCATTCGTGCGCGATGGTGAAGCGCTGGCGGTTCGGGTGGTGCAGCGAGTTAACGCCGATCACGATCCCGCGTTCTGCGTCGTCCCGGATTAGCATACCGGCCAGCTCCCCCTTGTGTGGAGCGTATCGAACAGTAGCACCCAGCCACTCTGCAATGGCCACAATCCGCACGGGCGGCTCGGTAACACCAACCGCATCGAGGAGCCGTTCAGCTATTGGCCTTAGGGTCGCGCTGCTACGCGTCCGACGCCCTGCCACCAGTCAACCCATCGTAGTCAGGCTACCTAAAGCCTGTCGGCCCACTCTAGCGATTCGCACGAACTGCTCAAGCGAGACGAACGTGCAGTTTCGGCTGCCATGTCTGGCTCGTTCCTGTATGTCTACGCCGCGTCGGGTGTTTTTTTCCTAATGACCTTAGGGGCGTCTGGCATCGCCGAGGCGCACACATTCTATGCATGGCTAGCCGCGAAGACGGCATCCTTCTTTCCCCTGGCGTGGGTGGAGACTGTGCGGATTAGGCACGAACCTACAAACGCAACACGCCAGCGCACCCGGCGATGCCCCGAATCTCGGGCTATAGTTCAGTTGTCGCCTCCAAGCGAGGATCGTGAGAAGACCTCCCAAGCACTGCGGTAATCGCGCACTCTGTCGCACCCGACGAAAGGTGCCTCGTATTCGATTGCGCGGCGAGTGGGACCGCAGGGTTGCGAGCGGTCGATCACTTCGCGCGTGATGGTGCCGGTGTCGATGTTGGCGACATCCTCCCAACCGAGAGCAAGGCCGTTCGCTTGCTGGGTCGGTGTGTGGATGGTGTACGACGTGTCACCGCTGACGGCCTTGCGGGGCAAGCCGACGCCGGGAAGACCTTTGGAGGCCGTGAATACGATCCGGCCGTTGAAATCGTAGTAGGTGTCGGCCTCGTATTGGAGCAATACTGGAAACTGAACGCGGTAGATAGTGAGTAGTTCGTCGAGGGTGAGGTCGAGTGCTTTGGCAACGAGGACGTCGATCTCGACCAATGCTTGACGGCGTGCGTAGTCCGTGCGGAGGGCCACATCGCGACCCCAATTTGGCGTTAGCTTGTTGAAGAATGTGGCGGGTAGGCGAGGGTCGGAGGTTGTCCAGGCGTCAGCGCGGAATGCGTCGATGTGACGGCGCTTTGGTTCGTCTGTCAGTGGGGCCGCACATGCCTCCTCCCATAGATCCCGGTAGTGCGTCGTGAGACACGATAACGCGAGCGCCCTTACTCGGAGGGCGCTACGGATCGATGCTGCACAATCCTCGGTGAGAATTGGCAACCGATTGAGCAACGAGGTGTTGACGTGGCCAGTGCCGGTGGTCTTGACGAAGAAATCGAGCACGATCGACGCGGACAGGGCGAAGAAGTCGACGCAGTCGAGCTGGCGCCGAAAGACCGTTCCGATGATCGTGTGAATGCTCGCGACATCTCTTGGAATCAATGCAGTGCTCAGTGTTCGCGACCAAGAGGCGTTGACCATCTCCCTGTTGACGACGCGATAGAAGCCCGTCACGGGTAACGGCGTGCCGTTGTCTTCCTCCGCCCACGGGACCTTGGGTGTGCGCCGGGAGTACTCGTCTTCGTCGCATGCCGGGACGTAGTTCGTTCGTGGAACGTAATCGTCGGACAACGTGGTGAGATCCAAGCAGTCGTAGTCGCTGCTCTTGATACACCGTTCACGCGGAGTCTTGTTCAGCGGGTTACCAACGGAGAAGTGCGGCCCCGACACCACCATCTCCCGAAGGTGGGAGGGGAAGCGAGTCTCCCGGCGGATCGTGCCGTCGCGCCGTGATGTCGTCTCATTCCAATGGGCATGAACGTGATGCGAGCCGTCGAGATCAGCGAGGCGACGTGGGTGCGCGGCGAATTTGCGGACGACCGCGAGCAACTCGCGCGAATGCAGTGCGGGCAGCCGCGCTTCGCCAGCGGGCGTGCCCTTGACGTCGTAAAGCGATGCGAATGCGGCCAATGTGAATTCGTCCACGACCAAGCTTCGGGAGCGATGGCCGTTGACATTCCAACGACCCTGATCGTCCTTGAGTCCCGGCACCCGCCCGCTTCCGTTGTGTTCGATCGTGGAATCAACCGTCGTCGGCAGATAGATGTTGGCAATGTGGGTGAACTGCGGCGATGAAAGCGGATGCCCATAAATGTTCACGCTGAACGACGTGTGGTGGTGGACGTCGGTGAAAAGCTTTCGCTCGTTGGCGAACTGGAAATGCGACCGCAGCCTCGAGTAGATTTCTCGCCGTAAGCTCCCGCCCTTCGGATCGTCGTACACCCCGTCCGGATGGAGAAAACCGGCAATGCCGGTTTCGCTGGCGAGCATCCAGGCTTGGGGAATGAAGCATTTGAATAGATTGACGTGCTGTGCCGCCAACGCAGGGTAGTTTCCCGCAGCATTCAGAAACGCTTGCGTGGCTTCCGAATCTCCGACGTCGTCGATCCAAGTGTCGCGCGACCCTGCGAACTGGTCGAATACGGTATCGCGCCGATCGGTCAACTCGGTCGCAGAGAGCTTGCGCAGAACCAGGGATGGGTCGTAGTCCCCAAGCACCCCAGCCTCCTTCCACTCGATCTTGATCCATGGCGGGTTCCCTAGCACTAGATCGAAGCCATTGCGGACACTGCCGTTGCGTCGTTTACCGTAGAAGACGTCGCTAAACACGAGCTCCCAGTGATGGAAGTGCCTGCGGGTCGCCACGTCCTCCACGATCTTGACGCGCGGAAAATGCTCAAGCAGCTTGCCTACGTCGAGCATCCCGAACTGGTCGGTGATTCGCTTGGCGATCTCGCATGCGTGGTCCGCGTACTCCTTGCCGAACAGATCCTCGGTCTGGTTGGGTCCTAGGCCAGGTTGATACACCGACTCCGTCAGGACCAGGCTGACCTCGTTCAGAAACTCGTCACGAGTCGGTAGTTCGGTCACCTCCTCGATCGGCCAGAACCACAGCGCACACCAGTAGTCCATCACGAGCTTTAGGCGACGGTAGGGGCTTGCCGTTCGCGTCCCCTTGCTGAATACGCCTTGATCTCGGATGCTGTCTTTCCATTCGTTGCCCGTATGGCGAGAGATCGTCTTTGCCCTTCCCCAGACTGATAACGTGTCTTCGGTCTCGCGCCGGTCTCGAGCAAGCTGTTCCGTGTGCAACGCCCACAACTCGTCGATTCGAGCGGAAAGGGCCTGAAGTTCCGCGATCTCCTCCGGGTTGAACGGCTGGCAGAACTCCTTGCGCCACGCCTTGATGCGCTCGAAATTGTCGGGTTCGTACTGCTTTGCGGCCTTGTTGCGGTAGTCGGCCATTCCCGGGTCGGGCAGGAGGAAGTGATACACGGATTCGGGGCGAGCCGACTTGACGCGATCGGGTGCGAAGTTGAACCAGCGATCGGCTTTGCGACGGATGTGCTTGCCGAGCAGCTTGCCGTCGTAGACCTGCCGTCGTGCACCGATGAGAGAGTTGCCGCAGACGAGTTGATAGCCGAACCAAGGCACATGGCCGTCGCTATGGATGCAGTTGAGCCATAGCGACACTTCCGCGAGCTCGACGGCGACGGGATTGAGGTCGACGCCGAACACGTTGTGGTCGGTGATGAAGTGCTTGGCCTTCTGCAGTTCGTCGGCGTAGTCCTCGTGGGGAATGCGCTTCTGTCGTTCTCGCTGTCGGCGCTCGAGGTACTTCTCGGCGAGTTGGTTCACCGCTTCGTTGAGGAACGCGGCGGAACCCATGGCCGGCTCGCAGATCGTGAGATCAAGGATGTCGAAAGCGCGCATGTTGTCGGTGATGAGTTCCTTCAACGCGTACTTGACGACGCACTTGGTGAGGCTCTCCGGCGTGTAGTAGCTGGCGGTCTTCTCCCGGTCTCGTCCGGCTAGGCGATAGATGAAACGGCCTTTCGGGTGGACTTTCAGTTTCCTTGGTCCTGCGGCGCTGGGCTCGAACACTCGTTCTTCTGCTGTGTATTTTCCGAGTTCGCTCAGAGGAACGAACCAGGCGTTGGCCAACTCGTCCGGGTCTTCCCCGGCACCTTTCACCTCGTAAAGGTCTTCCTCTGCGAAGAACCCCCGGTACGAAAGCAGCGCTTCATACACGGCACCGAGCTGGTTGATGCCTAGTTGGGCGTAGGAGATGCGTCCGCGCCGCCGGCTTCTCCCTTTCGCGGGGCGGGTCAGCGACATCAGGCGGATCACCTGCTGAAGCGTTTCGTTGCGCAGCTTGACCCTGTCCAGCATCGGGGTGCTGCCTTTGCGGAACAATGCGCTGTCGAGCGAGCGGATTTCGAACGTGTTGTGGAGGGATCCCTTCAACATCTCTGGATCGCCACCTCCGTCGAAGCCGTCGCGGATGAGTCCGAACAGAGTCTGGATGCTCTCGTGGATGTAGTAGCCGTTGAGCGACTCGTCGCCGGTGAGGCGAACGAGTTCGAGGTCGCGCAGGTGTTCGAGACTGTAGCCCTTGCGGTATGCCTCGGTGTTCACGGGTGCGTAGCCCAGTTCGGGACGGGACTCGATGTAGAAGAGGAACAGCAGGCGGTACATGTAGCGCAGGGACTCGAGACCTAGGTCCGCTGCGAGCTTGTTGTCCAGCCGATAGATGCGCTCCTTCAGGTCCTTGCTCCGGTATCGGATTGCTTCGTTGCCGATGAGCTCGATGGACTCGCGCAGCGCGTACTTCAGGTCGTTGGACACGGCGAACGCGTGCTTGTGGTTGTTGTCGTCCAGATCGTCGAGCAGACTGGTGCCTTCGCTGGGGATAAGGCAGTCCCGATGCAACAACGCGGCGGTGGCCTGCAGCGTGGCAGTTTCGCGACGGCCCAGGATGTCGTCCAGAACGAACCGGAGAAGACGGTTGTGCGTCCACTTGCCGCGTTCGAGCAGCAGGACCTGGCTGGGCGAGAGCAGGATGATCCAACGGGGTGGGTGATCGTGGCCGAAGAGTCGGCGCGTGACGATGTTCTCCCAGGTTTCCTTCAGGAGCGCATCGGGCGGAGGGGCTTCGCCGTGGTACTGCGCCCGATGGGGGTAGAGGGCGAGCGGGTCCTCGTCTTCGCCTTCCGGATCGTACGCGCCCAGAACCAGTAGCTGGGCCGTCTCTTGTTGGGTGGTTCCGCAATACAGGATGGGGACTTCATCGTCATCCCTTCGCCGCCGGCGGTCGGGCGTGCTGTCATCGAGGCCGTAGTTTGCGGGCTGGAAATCGTAGCCCAGCACATCGAGAAGGTGCCTGAACCACTCTCGCTGCAGGGCGACGCGCTCCTTGTGTCGTCGTTCGCGAGCGAAGTCCCGCCGGAACTGGAGGTAGGGCCGGGCTAGAGCGCGCAGAGCTTGGTCAGGGGCTGGCTCGCCGCCCTCGCGTTCGGCGGCGTCTTCGCGCCAACTGGCCAATGTGTCCTGGATGTCGTTCGCGAAGACTTCGGAAAGGTAGTGGTGGCTGTAGAACTCGTTTTCGTTCTGAATGCCCGTCAACGATGCGCGTCCCCCGGCATCGCGTAGCGAACTTGCATCGAGGTTCGGTCTCGCGCGGGGCCTAGCCTTTCTAGCCATCCTTCCCGGGTCTCCGCCGCCGACTAGCTTGCAGGCGTCTCAGGCGAGAGCATCTCCAGAAGGTCGCCGCGCCGGAACGTGGCTGCTAGCTGCTGAAGTGACACCTCACGGTCCCCGTAGCAAGCCACGAGGGCTGTCTCGAGGGCGTCGAGAGCGAGTGCGTAGTAGCGGTCGCCGTCTTCAGTCAAAGAGGCTGTTAGCTCGGTGAAGTTCCTGTGTGAGACGTCCGCCACGGCCAGCCCCGCGTCCCCTAGCAGTTCGCGTCCGATCAGCATCGCCAGGTGGAGCGATGCGTAGGGAAGGAAATCGGGCTCGTCGTCGAACTCGGTCTTTCGACGGTCCTCTACCCCCTTGTAGATCAACGTGGCGAGAATGGCCTGCGCCGCGTTCAACCCCTCGAAGACTAGATCGTACAACTTCCCGAATAGCTCCCGACGGCGGAACTTGGCTTGGTGCGGTCGCTCCCGCCAAACGGCGAGGACGGCTTCGGCGACGGCCATGCTCGTGACAACACGGGTGCGGTCGCCGCCGTTCGGGGCCTCCTCGCGTTGCCGCTTGTACGTGTAGCCGAGCTCGTCCATACCGAGCGCGAGTGCCAGTTGGATCTCGTCGTTGGAGCGGAGATCCCGAAGATCGACCGGCGTTTGACTGTTGGTGGCCTTGGTGATTTCCCGGACAACATCCTCGGCTCCTTCCGGCAGTTCGTACAAGCGGATCATCACGAAAGCGGACTCGGCGCCGAAACACGGGTTGTCGTGCAACGTCTGCTGAATGGTCTTGCAGGTTTGTCCGCCATTGACGACCTGAAGATTCTTCGCTTGGACGCGATAGTCGGACTGTTGCAGGGCGTTGTAGACGAATCGGTCGCAGACCATCGTCACGCCGTTGTTGTAGAAGTAGAACTTGTCGGATTTCGAGTCATCGAGCAGTGTCTGCTTGATCTCCCGGTTGACTCGGTTGGCGTGACCCAGGTGACGGCGGATATTGCGCTGCAGAAGTTGATCGCCATGCTCGTCGAAGAGTCGGGCGACTTCGTGTACGGCCACGCGCCCCACTAGCACCCGCATGTAGTTCATGTCTTCCACGAGGGCCCGACCAGTCAAGGCCATCGTGTCGTCGATCTGCTCCCCGCGCTTCAAGGCACGTACGACGGCGTCGTGGTTGAAGTGGATGACCTGAAGCTGTTCGCCGTAGTCGCGTTCGGCCTCGTCGATACGGGTTTGGGCGTCGGCTACCCATCGTGCGCCGTTGTTGCAGAGCGCGACGCGAACAGTGGGAACGTATCCGTCGCGAATGAGGGAACGGACCTCCTGGATCACAGGCGCGATCTTCTCGTTCAGTGCCACTGCTCGGAGCGGATCGAACAGTACGCGCACCGTGTCCAAGGTCTTCTGCACGCTGTTCGCCGGGAAGTTGGATTGGGCGTCTAGGTCTTTGACGCGGTACTTGCCTTGGAAGATCGTGACGTGGAATTCGCCCTCCTCGACGTCCCCCATGTGCAGACCATCGACGCCGGCGTCGTTGCCGCCCTCGGTTAGCAGTTCGACGCATTCGTCGAGCGGCTCTTCGAGCGCCGTGGACATGCACAGCAACACGAACGCGGCCGATTTGCGCTTGTTTTCGTCGCCCCACGGGAACCAATCAGGGTTTGCGTCGATGATCCCCTGAACCCGCAGGTCGACGATGCTCGCGTTGATATTCGTCGTTCGGCTCCGGCTTGAGCGTTAGCTCTTTGACTGCAATCGCACCTTACCAGCCACGACTTGGGCCGTCATGCGGGCAACGTCCATCCCACCTCGCTAGTCCCGCTTTCGTGGGTTCCATGGGGAGGAGACCGGGTTCCGGGCACGTCTTCGCCCCGGTGACGGGTCGTTGGGTGCATAGGTAGGTCGCATCTGCCCCAACCGCATCCAGGCTATCAACCTTCCCGCCATCGGCGCCGTCATTTCCGCGTACGAAATTCCTGACCGTTCATGGGGTAGCCTTGGTGACTTGAAGGGGACGCATGCGCCCCCGCGTCCTTGGCCTCTTGTAGCCACTCTTCCGGCCGCTTGCCGGATTCCCGCGCCAAGGCGCGGATGAACCATCGTTGCCATTGGGTTGCGCGCGGTGTCATGGGAGCGATAGCGGTGTCGATGCCAGCGTTCAGCCACCCAGCGCTGTCATCGCGCAGATGACCTTGATCCACGGGCGGGGCTCAGTGGTCATTGTGTTCTCGATCCACTCGAGGTACTCGTCATGAACGGCCCGGGTCTCCCGGCAGGCTTGTTCGTAGCGGCCGAGTCTGATCTGTTCCGCCTGATTGGACAGGTCAAGGGCGAGTTGAAGCTGCTGTTGACGGCGGGCTTTGAAGTCGTCTAGCGCCTTGATTTCCTCGTCGAGCTTGGCGTTGATGCCTTCCTCGAAAGCGTTCCGTCTGTCGACGAAATAGCTCCGCGCTGTAGTCACAGCGACAGGAAGCAATGCGGAGATAGCTTCCACATCGACGGTCGTTTGACGGTTGGGTATGGGCTCACGGCCCAGCCCGGTTCGCTCACGTAACTCATCGAACTGGATTAGTCTGGGGGATTCGCCAGCGCGGAAGGCGACGGCAATCCAGTCGTAGACCAGAGGATGGCTCTTTCGGTTCGGCACCAAGCCTGAGAAGAGAAAGGCGCTGTCGTATGGTGACAGACCCGGCACGCCCGCAAGTATCGGTGCTTGGTGACGACCGAATGCGGCGAGCATCCGGTCGTTGAGCCAGGTGACGACGGGACTCAGCGGCCACAGGTACTGCAGTGACGGCCATGCGGATTCGGCCCGCCGACTCTCTTCAACTGCCTCGGCCATACGTTGGCGGCTCGTTGTGAGAACTAGCCGACGGTGCAGTGGAAGGACCTCTGGCGGCAGGTAGCTGTACCGGGCCACCAAGTCCTCGGGCGCGTCGAGTGTCAACGTCTTGGAGTCCCGGTTGACATCGAAACGCACCCTTGGCGACAGGCTGGGCGCGCGCTCCTTCGAGCCAACTGCCCCTGACTGCTTCGACTGAAGTTGATGGAGCGCGGCCTCACAGTAGTGGAGGTCGCTTGGGAACAGCGACGGCGGCGGTGGAGGAGTCATATCCGGCCTCCCAGGTGCCGCCTCCCGCTCGGGCTGAAGGAACATCTGTAGGAGACTCTCGCCTTCACTTGGGTTCTCGGTCAGGCGGCTGTCGAAGTGGTCTGCGGATTCGCCCGCAGCGATTGCGCCTTTGGTGATCTTCTCTTCCTCGTCCACGTCGTGGACTTCCATGAAGACGGAAGGGTCGCCGATGTTCTTATACGCCTGCTCGTCCTTCTCCTTCAGAACTTCGAGGATGCGGGTGTCGCCGCGGATGGTTTCGTTGGCGCTCTCGGTGACCAGGTAGGCGATTTGCGGTGTCGTCGTTTGGCCGTAGCGGTCCACGCGCCCGTTGCGTTGCTGGAAGACCATCAGCGACCACGGCATGTCGAAGTGGATCAAGCGATGACAGTGGTAGTGCAGGTTGATGCCCTCGGCCGCCACGTCGGAGCAGATCAGAAGGCGAACCGGGCGTTGGGTGTTGCCGAAGTCCTCGACGATGCGCTGTTGCTCCACGTCGCTCATCCCACCGTGAAGGATCTCAATCTGGGTGGCGTCGAGATCAAGATCGTCAGCGAGTCGTTCCTCCAACCAGTGTAGGGTGGCGATGCGTTCGGTGAAGATGACGAGTCGGTCAGCCGGATCAACCGGTTGCCAGCGAAACGGACGGCCGTCTCGGATAGAGCCGAGCAACGCCTGGTACTTGGCGTACGACTTTGGCGTGATTTGTTCCAAGACCGCGCGGAGTTCCTGCAACGCGTCTATCTCGGCTGTGAGGAGCGGCTCGGTGTTGTCCTCGGTAAGTTCGCGCTTCCGTCGCTTGAGCCGTTCGTCCACGGTTTCGATGCACGCTGCGGGGCTGGAGAAGAGCGCCTTTTCAAGCGACACGAGGAACAGGTCGCGGTTCGTTGCAGATCTCGCCCTCCCCACGACGCGGACCTCTAGCAGTGCCCGGTAGGCCGCCTCTTCTGCTTCGGATGCCGGGAAGCGCTGGGTGATCACTTCTCGGTCTTGAAAGGCCTCCTGAACTTGATCCTGTACGTCCTTCTTGAAGCGACGGATCACTAGGCCGGGGCGGAAGTCCTCCTTCGAGTAGTCGTCGGGGTCTGCGATGGCTGTGGCGTCCAGCATGTTGACGAGACTTGCGAAGCTCTTCGCCTTCCCGTCATGCGGAGTCGCGGAGAGCATGATGAGCGTGTCGGATCGCTTGGACAGCAGCTTGGCTAGGCGACTACGCAGAGAACGGGTCCCCCGGTCCGCCACGTTGTGGGCCTCGTCGATCACGATAATGTCCCAGTACGCCTGCTCCAAATAGGTCCGGTACTCGGCGTCCTGCTTCAGCGTGTCGATGGAGATGATCGACTTGTCGTAGTAGTAGAACGGGTTATGGTTGGTGGGAATGCGGCTGCGGACTCTTTGAATGCCGATGGAGTCGAGCCGGGTCAACGGAATCGTGAAGCGGTTCCAGAACTCCTTTTGGAACTGGGCCAACATGCTCTTCACGGCCAGCACGAGGATTCTCCGCCCGCGGCCCCGGGCGATCAGTTCGCTCACGAGGATGCCAGCTTCCATCGTCTTGCCGAGGCCCACGGCATCCGCAATCAGGATGCGCTGGCGCGGTTGTGCGAGAGCGAGCCGGGCTGGGTCGAGTTGATAGGGGACGAGGTCCATGGCGGCAGTGTGACCGACGTGAATCTCGGCATCGTTGGGCACCGCCTGCCTTAGCTGGCTCTCCATGTAGAGGATGCTGTCGGAGAATTGGGCTGACTGGTCGGGGACTAGCTCAGTATTCGAGGGGTCGAGTACCTGGATTGGAGGCTCGAGCGCGGTGAGGAAGATGGCTTCCCGGCCACGCACGAGCTCGTCAACGCCGTCGCAGACAAGCTGGAACCCGCCTGGGGCATTGTCCACTCGGCGGACGATCCACTCAGCATCCCGGATGAGCACCCGTGCCCCCGGCGTGATTACTGGGTCACGGCGGTCTGGATGCTCAATGGCGGTCGTTGGAGCCATGTATCAGCCAACGTCGACTTCAGCGGGCGTCCGGTCAGTCGGACACCGTGACCTCGCCCGAGTCGGGACGGTAGGTCAATGCAACCCCGCCCTCTTGTTTGGGATTCCCAATCGCCTCACGCCGAAAGATAGGTACGTTCGTCCCCTTGTTTCGGGCCGACCAAGTCAAGAATGCGTCGATTTCGGTACGCTCGGCCTCGGCCCCAAGTTGATTGCAGAAGGTGTAGTCCGTGTCGTGAATGAGGTCGGGCCATTGGTCAATCTTCGGTCGCAGGTCTTTTTCGACGCCCTCGAATTCACAGCTAAAGCGCTGGTAGTAGCCGGTTCGAGAACCTCTGGGTTGCCCGCTGAATTGAGGAAACCAGTGCCGAACTTCGGCTTCTGCCGTCGTCACGTCCAGCGAGCTGTAGAAGACGGGGAATGACCCGTCCGAAAACCTTGACTGGCTTCGGAACTTTCGCTTGCGCCTAAACGGGCCGTCGCAGAGTTCATCGACACTCGGTCCGTGGCCCTGTGCCACGAGCAAAGCGATGAGTTCATCGACGCTCTGCGTATCGAGGCCAAGTTCGGCTACGAACTCATCAATGCCAGGAACGTTGGCGAAACGAAAGACGCGCCGTTTGCCCCTATGGCTTGGTACATCTTCGAGCATCAACGTCCTGCTGCTGCGTCGACGTACTCCCTTACTAGAAGAAGATCTTCCATCGAGCCGCCGAGTAGCAGCGACAAAGGCGGTTCGTTGTCCAGCGCTGCGTGCGGTTCCCTCAACCAGTCGTTTTCGACATCTAGGTCACGAAAGAGGGACCAGAGCGTGGCACGGATTGAGATCAAATGGGCGATTCGGTCGTTAACGTCCCTTCCTCGGATCACTCCACTCCCGTCGAGTGCCCCGGCGACGTGGCTGGCATCCAATGGGTCGAAGCCTAGAAGCCCAACGGCGTCTGTTGGCTTGAGGTTCCAATGGTCCAAGAGCTTTCGAAGGAACTGAATGGGGCCCGCAAGCCTAGCGTTGGTCTGCGTTGACGACGTCGAACGGCGCATCGATTGGATTCGGCTCCATTCCGACGATATGGACTCAGGCAATCGGCTTGAGTCAGTGCCCACGTCGGATGGTTGCTTGTCCGTCCGAGGGTGCCACACCCAAGTTTGGTTTTGGCGTTCGTCGTGTGAGCCTATGGTGATGGCACCGTCGCCGTGTAGGCCGAATATGCTCAAATCTGGGCTGTCCACGGTCGCCGAACTGCCTCTAGCGCCTTCGTAGCCCTGCACAGCATCCATCACGCAGCCCTTTCCTGTTCGTATATTGGGACGAGCCGCACGGACCCATTGCTTCCCTTGGTTCCCGTGCCGCCTTTCTCGTAGCCGTCGCCGCCGCCGCCGCCGCCGCCGCCCTGTCCGATTCTGAGTTGGAGCCTTTCACCCAATGACAACTCCGAAAGCTCGACGATGAGCACTTGTCCGGGGAAGCCTCTTCCTCCGTTTCCGCCGTTCGAGACGATCTGGCGGTCGGCGGGATTCGCAACGGCGCCAGCACCGCCACCCCCGCCATTGCCGAAATGGCACCCTGATCCGTGTCTTGCTATCGTGGGTTCTCCATGGGATAGACCGCCGCTATCGCCACCACTGCCGCCGTTCCCGCCGGCTGCCTGATACGTCGTCTGTTTGACCGTCAAGCTGGTCGCTTGGCCTCCGCCACCTCCCCCGCCGCCGCCAGCGCCGTAAAGGTTGAGGCCATCGATGCAGAGCGCGCCGCCCCCGCCCCCGCCCCCGCCGGAGCCGCCGGTGACAATTGCGATTCCAACAGGAGTTGACCATGGCCACTCGAAGACACCGCTTGCCTCGATCAATGCCTGTCCCACTGTCCGTGCCACAGCTTGCCTGTGTGTGAACTTACGCCCGCGCTATCCTACGCCCTGCACTCTCCCATGCAAGACATCCGGCAGATCGAAATGTCGGCGAGTCGGTTGGGCGAAGTGGCGCGGATCAGTTGACTGGATATCTGACCTATACGCTACGGGTTGTTGTCTCCGAGCCTGGCGAAACGAGCGCAAGGCGGCTCGCCGTCCAAGAGACTGCATCAGCGGCCTGCGCGAAACCGGAAGCGCACGTAGACCGTACGGCCCTTGATGTCGTGGACGAACCCGTCGAAGCCGGGCCGGAGGTTGTGGCGGTGTACGCCCTCCCGTCCGCTCGGCAGTGGCGGCGGATCCCTGTCCGTCAGGTTGCGGGCTCCGACGTAGAACGTGGCCTCGCCGCCGAACAGGCCGACTGAATACGCGTAGTTCACGTCCAGCGTGGTCCAGGACGCGATATCCGGGTGCGACGGGACCTCGTCGTTGCAGTACGCGTCCACGTAGCGGACGGCCAGGCCGGCTTCGTGCCGTCCCCGGCGCCATCCGAGGACGACGTTGAGGCGGAGTTCGGGGGTGGGCGCGAAGCCGTTGGTGTCGTTGCGGCTGCCGAGGCGGTCGACGAACCCCTCGCCTCCGGCGTTCACATCGAAACGCGTCAGCAGGGTGGCGTCGCCGCTGACGCGGAAGTCGCCGGCCGACCTGGGCAAGTCGTAGTGGGCGTTGAGGTCGAAGCCCGCGGTTCGAACCGCGCCGACGTTCTCGTAGTCGGTGGACACCACGGACAGCTGTCCCGAGGAGTCGCGCTCGATCCGGGCATCGTCGGGGCGCCCGTCGTCGCGGCAGTCGTCGTCCACGATCGACTGAAAGCTCTGCCCCTGGGCGATGACGTCTCGGTAGTCGAGCGTCCAGTAGTCGACGCTCACCGCCGCGTTGGCGAACGGCGTGAGCAACAGTCCGACGTTGGTCGAGCGTGCGCTTTGGGGGCTGAGTCCGCCGCTCCGCAGCACCGTGGCGACGGCGAAGTTGTCGCCGCGGTTGATGATCGCGCCCGAGGCGTCCACCGTGCACCGCCCCACACCTTGGCCGTCGAACCGGAACGGATCGGTGAGCGTGCGCGAACTGGTGTTGCCCGCCGCCTGGAACACGCTCGGTGCCTGGAACGACGTTCCCCAGGAAGCGCGCACCGAGAGCCGGTCGCTGACGGCGAAGCGTCCGGCGATCTTCGGGTCTGTCGAGGCACCGGCCTGGTCATAGCGTTCGTGGCGTGCGGCGAGCTGCAACTCGACGCGGTCGCCGAGGTACGCCAGGCTCTCCGCGAACACTGCCCAAACCCGCTGGCCGGCGTCCCTGGGAAACTCGCGGATCTGCTGCGGGCCCTCCCCGGCGGCGTTCAACGGGTCCGGTCGAAAGCGATACTCAAGCTCGCGGTACTGCGCACCGGTTGCCAGCGTCACCGGTCGGGCGAGCCCCTTGAGGACCTCGCCGGTCGCCACGAACTCCGCGACGTTCTGCACGCTGCGGGCGCTCTCCGTCCTGACGCGCTCGAACGCGGCCAGCGTCGCTGTATCGTTGGCTGCGCGCCGACCGGCGAGCGCCGGATCGAGCGCGTCGTCGGCTGTCGTCTTGGGCGTTGCCAGATCCGGCGACACCAGCCGGGTGCCGAACGGGTTCCATCGACCCTGGGCCACCGCACGGGCGAACTCGGCGGCGTTCCAGTGGCGCTCGGAGCCGACGTCAAGATCCGTCCGGGCTCGGGTGAGGTAGCCTTCGCCGGTCCAGCCGCCAGGGAGGTCGGTTTCGAGCCCGACCATCACGCGAAGGCTATCGAACTGGCGCAGCTCGTCGCCCGAATTCTCGCCCGCTGCCTCCGCGCCGAGCGGTCGGCCGAAATAGCCGAGCGGGACCGCCTCGTGCAGCGCCGGGTTCCAGTCGGACGGCGCGACGTAGGTGAGCAGTCCGTCCCCGTCGGGATCGGTCCAGAAGTTGAAGGGGTCGTTACGGTCCTCCGCGCAGGGTTGCGGTCGAAAGGGAAGTGCATGACGCCGTG
>JAPPND010000179.1 GCA_028818795.1 Gammaproteobacteria bacterium
GACAAGCCCGTCCCCTACGTCGTCAGGAATCGCAACGCCGACTCGGCGCGTTGGTGGATGCCGAGCTTGTACCTCTCCAGATCGAAATCACGGTTCTTGCCCATTGCGCCGACGAGGTAGCGCTTGTAGACGCCTTGGGCGATCGCGCCGAGGCGCCAATGGGAAAAAGCCCGGTAGTAGTTGATGCGGGAGAGGTCACGCCCGGTGCGTTTCTCGTATACGGACAGGACGTGGTCCCGTCCAGGGAAGCCACCGATGCCGGTCGGACTCTCCCCAGCGCCCCGGTCACCGGGTTCGGCCCAGTTGTTGAGCAGGTAACCCACGTCGGCCAGGGGATCGCCTAGGGTGCACAACTCCCAGTCCAACAACGCCGCCATGCGGCCGCCGCGGATGATCATGTTGCCGATGCGATAGTCGCCGTGAACGATGGCCGAACCGATCTGTTCGGGCATGTCTTCGTGCAACAGGCGTTCGCTCTCCTCCATCTCGGGAATCTCGTGGGTCTTCGTGGCTTCCCACTGCTTGGTCCAGCGTTTGAGCTGGCGCTCGATATAGGCCTCCTTTCGGGCAAGGGTGCCAAGTCCGACGTCGTCGGGATCAATGAGGTGGAGCGTCGCGAGCACGTCGACCACGTGCTCGCCCGCCGATCGGCGTTCGCTTTCGGGAATGGTCGCCGTCGCTTCGGCGTCGTGGGGAACGACGCCCTCCACGAACTTCATGAGGTAGAACGGCAAACCGTTGACGTCCTTGTCCTCGCACAGCCCAAAGGTCTCGGCTACCGGTACGTCCGTACCCCAAAGCGCCGACACGATCCGGTGCTCGCGGCCCATGTCGTGGGCGCTCTCCAGAATATGACCCAACGGCGGGCGGCGCAGCACGTAGGCTTCGCCCCGGCGGTCCACGAACTTGTAGGTGAGGTTCGAGTGTCCGCCCGCGATAAGCGTGAACTCGAGCGGCGGTTGCAGACCGTCGATACGTTCCGCAACCCAGGCGGTGACGTTTTCAATGTCGATGCCTTCCACCGCTGCCATAATCCTCCCCAATCCGTCCTCGCCGACAATTCGTTCTCTTAACCGTTTCCATTGCGAGTCGTCAACAATGAAAAACAAGCCGTGAGTCCCCGGGCTAGCGCGGCTCGTGGTCACACGAGCCGTTCAAGAGCAATTCGATGCGCGGTTCCAAATGCAAACTGACGTGTCAACATCGAGGCCGTTCAAGGAGGCTAGCGGGTCCGCGACGGCGCGCCGCTACGATGTCGTGGTGGTCGGTGGCTCCATCGCGGGTCTTGCGGCGGCGATGGCGTTTGGCAAGCGAGGGTTGACCGTGGCCTGCGTCGAGCGCGACGCGACACCCATGCCCGCCGATCATTTGCAGGCCTTCGAGCAATGGCGACGCGACGGCGCCGGGCAAATCCGCCACAGCCACGTCCTGCTCGCACCGCTGGTGAACGCACTTCGCCGCGATCTTCCCGGCTTCTTCGATGTCCTGATTGCCGCTGGCGCCGAGGTTCTCACCTTCAAGGACATGGCACGGAACACGTTCAAAGATCCCGAGTTCGTGCCGGGCGACGACGACATCGCGTTCCTGGCCTGCCGCCGCGTTGTGTTCGAGTTCCTGCTGCGCCGCTACATGCTCGACACGCTCGGTCGCGATGCCTTCGCCTTCATTCAGGGCGATGTGCGCGGACTGCACGCCAAGACAGACGGCAACGAACACCGTGTTACGGGAGTCACGATCAAGACCGCACACACTAGCCTGGACATCAACGCCGACATCGTCGTCGACGCAAGCGGTCGCCACACCCGGGTTGCCCGATGGCTCGCTGCGGCGGGCATGGCGCCGCCATCCCTAGAGCAGCATCCCTGCGGCATCTTCTACACATCGAGGTTCTATCGACTGAAAGACGGGGCCGACTATCCCTTGCTGGACGGACGAGCGTCGCTCGCCGGCGGGGTTGCCGGGATCGACCTCGGCTATCTCAAGGCCGGCATCTTCCGCAGCGACAATAGAACTTTCTCCATCACGCTGGCCGCCGACCCGGAGGACGAGCCGTTGCGCGTGGTCGCTAGGGATCGTGAATTCGATCTGGCCACCCGTGCCATCCACGTCGCTCGGCCTTGGGTGGCGCCATCCGTCGCGGCGCCCATCAGCAAGGTCTACCTTTACGGCAACCTCGCCAACACCCGGCGCCGGTATCTCGGCAACGGGCGCCCGCTCGTGCGGGGCCTCTTCGCGATTGGCGACGCCAGCATCCACACCAATCCCATCGCGGGACGGGGATGTGCGCTCGGTTGGCTCTCGGCACTCGAACTCGCGGAGACGCTCGGCGCTGAGTCCGATCCCACGCAACGAGCGGCAGATTTCGAGGCACGAATCGAGCGACTCGTGGTGCCCTGGTACGAACAGCAGGTGAAACGCGACGCCGAGGCCTTGGCGCTCAACAAGGCCCTGCAACGCGGCGAAGATCCCTTCGACTTCAACCGCCCGGACGGCATGATCGACGAGGAGACTCGGCGCCGCGTGATCTTCCGGAAGGGATTGCGCTACGCCTCGCGAGAGAGCCTCGACGTCATGCGGCTGCTGTTTCGCCAAGTGAACCTGCTCGATCCACCCGGGATGCGGGACGAACGGCCGGACCTCGCCCGCCTTTTCCTCGAGGGTTTCCAGAAAACGGTCGACGAGGACGACACCCCTCGTCCGAACCGGGCGGAATTCCTAGAGGCGCTACAGGCAACATGACCGTAACTTGGCCATTCGCGACCTTCGCCAGCATGCCGCCGGTCCTCATCGAACGGGCCCAGGGCGCCTATCTCCACGATGCGAGCGGGCGGGAGATTCTCGATGCGGCCGGCGGTGCCATCGCGGTCAACGTCGGCCACGGACGCCCCGAGGTGGCCAATGCGATGCGCGACGCCGCCGTCGAATGCTCGTATGCCGTACCGCCCTGGTTGACGCCGCAGCGCGAGCGTCTGATCGAACGACTGCTGCGGGACTGGCTGTCGCCCCGGCTGACCCGCGTTCACCTAACGGCAAGCGGTTCGGAAGGCGTCGAGACCCTCGTCAAGATCGCCCTCGAATACCACGCCGCACGCGGTCGCGAACAGAAGACCAAGATCATCGCCCGGACGCCCTCCTACCACGGAACGACGTTGGGTGCCTTGGCCGTGAGCGGCCATGCGTCCCGCCGGTTCGGACTCGACCACGCGTTGCCCCCGATGCCCGACGTACCGGCGCCGTACGCGCTGCGCTGTCCCGAGGCCGATGTCGGCGGCTTCTGCCTACGGGCGTTGAAGGAGAAGATCCAACGAGAGGATCCGCAGACCGTGGCGGGAATACTCGCCGAACCCATCGTCGGCGCCAGCGGCGGGGCGCTGATACCGCCTGACGGCTATTGGCAGGCGGTCCGGGCGCTTTGCGACGAACACGACATCCTGCTGCTCACCGACGAGGTGATGTGCGGCTTCGGTCGCACCGGTACTCGATTCGCCCTGGACCGCTGGGGCGTCGAACCCGATCTCATGGTCGCGGGCAAGGGCCTCGGCGGTGGCTATGCGCCAATCACCGGGGTATTCGGCACCGAGGCAGTGGCCCAGACGCTCCAACAGGCCGGAATGAACGTCATGTTCCACACGTTCGCCGCCCATCCCGCCGCCTGCGCCGCCGCCGACAAGGTCCTCGAGATCCTCGACCGGGAGTGCCTGGTCGAACGTGCCGCCAAGACGGGGGAAACGCTCAAGGCCCAACTGGCCGGGGCCCTGGCCGACCACCCCCACGTCGCCGAGGTGCGCGGGGCCGGGTTACTGATCGCGGTGGAGGTCGTCGAAGACCGCGAATCCCTCGCCCGCTACCCCGCCGACGACCGGGTCACGACACGGATCACCTCAAGTGCCTATCGCCGGGGCGTGTCGTTCTATCCCGGCGGTACCGGCGCGCAACGCGACATCATCATGATCGGGCCGCCGTTCAACATCGGCGAGCGGGAAGTCGGACGAATCGTCGAAACGCTCGTTGCCGCTGTGGATGACGTGACCCGTGAGGGCTAGGGGACATCCGGCGCGACATCGTACGTGTCGCCACCTAGCGCCCGCCAAGCGCAGGCAAGCGTGCTGACGATGCCCCAAGTCAACCCCAGGATCACCCCGATGTCGAGCGCTGCACGCCATGGTTGCGGCAGCAGGTGGACGACCACGATCAGCACAACAATGGCTGCGGTCAGGGCGTAGATGCCGATCAATCGCTCCCGCGTCGCCCCGAAGTAGCCGACTGCGAACAGGGGCGCGAACACCACGCGAACCGTCGCCGGGTTGTCCCGCAGCCACTTCAACCGCGCAGCGACCCGAGGCGAGAACGAGCGCTGGAATCCGCGCCACCCTTCGGACCAGGCCATGAACACGGCGTTGACGCCTGCGACCGCGACGTGCTCCCAGCCCCACGGCCATTCGAGACCCGCCACCACGACGCCGCCCAGCCGGTACACCGCGAACACCAAGAGCCCGATGAGGCCCGCAAGCCCCCAGGCCGCGCCAAAGATCCCCAGGATTCCGTTCACCTATCACGGAACAGACCAGGCCGGGAGCGTAAGCGACCAGACCCGGTTGGTCCATGAGAGCCCCGATCAGGTACGTCGGGCACCGGTTTTGAGGCGCTACGAACCGGCGTATCGGCTTGCGAGCGCTGCGGCGAGATCCTCGGGAAACGAGTTCGCGTCGGTGTCCAAGGCGGAGACGAGTTCACTCAGGTGCTCGTTGTCTTCGCGCCCGTTCCAGACCTTGCGATACTCGCCGGACCCATAGCCGTTGGACTGACGGAACACGTTCAGGACGTTCTTCGCGACATAGGTCTCGTAGAGCTCGTCGAATGTCAACGGCAAGGAGCGCATCACGCCGGCAAATGCGTCGATGTCGAACCCCCGGGACGAGAGGCTCGATCGAGCAAGCTCCTCGACAGCGAGACGGAAGTCCAACCGCGTTGGCTCGGCGAGAGATGCCCGCAGGCGTTTCGCGAGGGCCTTGTTCATCTCGCCGGCTCGGATGAGTTCCGACAGTCCGAAATGCCAGATGTCGACCACTTCCAAGACGACCTGATCGCGGTCCACCGCGTGGCGTTTCCACCACTTCCAGCCGAAATGGTCCAGGAGCTCGGCGCATTCGACCCAGACTGCCCGATAGTACTCGTGGCCCTGCTCGGCCCATTCGGGGTGGATCTGCTCGTTGTGGCGGCACTGCATCGCAGCCATCGAGGCCAGTCGCTTCCAAGTGTCCTCGACCGACATCCACCCTCCGCCTTTCCGCACGCTTCGCTGTATTGTGCGGGAACGTGCAAGAGTGTTTAAGCCGGAATTCCCATAGAATCGCAGGACATCCGGGTAAACCCTGGACAAGGCGCGAAGTGATTCGACTGCCGAGAACGGCGATGGTCATGCATCCCGTGGTTCGGGAAGAGGTGTTGCTAGACCACCACATCGAGCGACTTCGCACCGTGTGCTCCCTCCTCGGCGATATCCCCTGCCGAACCTACGAAGACATCGGCGCCGAAACCGCCGAAGTCGAAGTCCTGATCACCAGTTGGGGTTGTCCCCGCTTTCACGCCAAGGTCGTCGACCGCTTTCCGCGCCTCCGCCTCATCGCGCACCTCGCCGGCAGCGTCAAGGGCTTCATCGACGAGGAAGTCTGGCGGCGCGGCATCCAGGTGACCAACGCCGTGGCGGCCCAGGCGGTCCCGGTGGCGGAGTTCACCCTGGCCGCCATACTCTTCGCCAACAAGCGCGTGTTCCAACTACGCGACGCCTACCGGCACCACCGGATCCTTCGGGACGACAGTCCGCTGTGGAAGCCCTGGCGGGGACGCGGCGTGGAAATGGGCAACTACCGCAAACACGTGGGCATCGTCGGCGCATCCAACGTGGGCCGGAAGGTCATCGAGCTTGCCAGGCCCTTCGATCTCACATTGCTGGTCTACGACCCCTACCTGACCGAGAGCGAAGCCCTAGAGCTCGGTGCCGTCAAGGCCGGCCTCGCCGAACTGTTGAGCCAGTCCGATGTCGTCACGCTGCACGCGCCGCTCTTGGCGCAAACGCGGGAGATGATCGGCGCCGGCGAATTGGCACTGATGAAAGACGGCGCGACGCTGATCAACACCGCGCGCGGCGCTCTCGTCGACCAGGGTGCCCTGACGCTCGAACTAGCGAACCGGCGACTGTTCGCCCTGCTCGACACCACGCAACCCGACGACCTTCCCAGCGACTCGCCGCTCTTCGAATCGGACAACGTCATCCTCACGCCGCACATCGCGGGGGCACAGGGCAGGGAAGGCGAACGACTCGCCGACCTCGTCGCCGACGAACTCGAACGGTACCGACGCGGCGACGCGCTGCATCACGCGGTTCGCCTCGAGCACCTGCCCAGGTTGGCATGAACCAACTAGGGGATCGGAATCTCGGACACAGACCATTTGGCACAGCGGCCACGAAAGCGTATCGTCAGCGTTTGCGCATCGGTGGAGGATCCGCCAACGGGATCCGCCGACGTACCAGGAGACAACATTTGAAGATCTATGTCGGCAATATGCCCTACGCCGTGACCTCGGACGAACTCTCGGAACTGTTCGCCGAGCATGGGCACGTGGCGGAAGCCAACGTCATCATGGACCGAGAGACAGGCCGCTCCAAGGGATTCGGTTTTGTCGATATGCCCAATGACGCCGAAGCCAAAGATGCGATCAACGCCTTGAACTCCTCGCAGATGAGCGGTCGGACGTTGCGGGTCAGCGAAGCACGACCTCGGTCAGACCGCGGCGACCGCAGCGACCGCGGCGATCGCGGTGGCTGGCGTCGCTGACGCCCGCGTCGCTTTCGCGACCAAGACCGCACCGGGGCGCCATAGACCGTCCTCGGCGGCCCGTTGAAATCCGGCTGCCGTGGACGCACATTAGCCGTGAGTACACAACGCGAACCCGATGTGTCGTCCGCGTCGGAGGCCCACGACCATGGAAAAGCTGCCGCTCCTACCTCTTAAGAACGTCGCCGTATTTCCGGAGTTGATCCACGCGCTCATCGTCGGGCGCCCGGCGTCGCTCGCGGCCGTCAAGGCAGCGGTCGAAGACAACCGGGAAGTTCTGACCGTCCTGCAGAAGGATCCCAGCGACGAGCGACCGGAGCGCGACGGACTCTACGACATCGGTACGGTGGCAACCGTGACCCGGATCGAACAGCGGGACGGCGGCGCCCAGGTGATCGTCCGCGGTGTGCGCCGGGTTCGTCTGCACGGCATGGCGAAGGCGAACGACAGCGACGAGGAGGCCACGTCGTACATCGAGGTTGAAGTCGAGGACCTGTCTGTTCCAACGCTACCCGAAGCCACCGAGGGGCGGGCGAAGGCGTCGGCGTTGATTCGCGACAACCTGGAAACCGCACGACGCATTGCCCACATGGCATCGCCTCAGAACGCCCAGAACGCCGACCAGATCTTCCAGCAGATGGTCGCCACCATCGACGACCCCGTGACCCAGATGTACCGCATCGTCGTGCTCGCCGACAACGTGGACCAGACCGAGAAGCAGAAGATCCTCGAAATCGACGACATCCAGCCATTCCTCGAGGCCATCCACCATCTACTCCGCCAAGAGATCGCCATCGTGGAAATGCGCCGGGATCTCGAGTCCCAAGCCCGGGAAGGCATCGAGCAGCAACAGCGGGAGCACGTACTACGGCACCAGAAGCGGGCGATCGAACAGGCCCTCGGCGAAGATGACGACGACGAGGACATCGCCGAACTCCGCAAGGAGCTTCGCAACGTCAACCTGCCCGACGACGTCCGCAAAGAAGTGGACCGCGAACTCAAGCGGCTGTCGAAGATGTCCACCAACGCGGCCGACTATCAGGTCGCGCGGAGCTACCTGGAGCTGATCGCCGAACTCCCCTGGAACGTCATCACCGAGGACACCCTCGACCTGGACCACGCCCAGACCGTCCTCGACGAGGACCACTACGGTCTCGACGACGTCAAGGAGCGCATACTCGAGTCGCTGGCCGTCCTGACGCTGAACCCCGAAGCAAAGGCGTCCATTCTCTGTTTCGTCGGACCGCCGGGTGTTGGCAAGACCTCGCTCGGGCAATCCATCGCCCGCGCCATGGGTCGCAAGTTCGAACGCATGAGTCTGGGCGGGCTGCACGACGAGTCCGAACTGCGAGGCCACCGCCGCACCTACATCGGCGCCATGCCCGGCCGAATCCTCCAGGCCGTGCGCCGTGCCGGTGTGCGCAACCCGGTACTCATGCTCGACGAAGTCGACAAGCTCGGCCGGGACTTCCGCGGCGATCCTTCGGCGGCCCTGATGGAGATTCTCGATCCAGCCCAGAACAAGGAATTCCGGGACAACTACCTGAACCTGCCCTTCGACCTGTCCAAGGTGTTCTTCATCACGACCTGCAATCACCTGGACGGCGTGCCCCCTCCGCTGCTTGACCGCATGGAGGTGCTCGAACTAACCGGCTATAGCGAACTCGAGAAGCTCGAGATCGCCCGCCGCTACCTGATACCCCGCCAACGCGAGAACGCCGGCCTCGAAAAGGAACAGCTCGACCTAACCGACGACGCCCTGTCCTGGGCGATCCGACGGCACACGAGGGAGGCGGGCGTCCGCGAACTGGACCGCGCCATCGGACGCGTGGCGAGCAAGCGCGCCCGGCAGATCCTGCAATCCGAGGCGACGATCGGACCGATTACGGTGGACGACCTGCCCACCCTGCTCGGACCCGAGAAGTTCAAGACCGACCGGCAGCGCGAGAACCTCGTCGCCGGCGTGGCGCCCGGCCTCGCCTACACGGAGACCGGTGGCGACGTTCTGTACGTGGAGGCAACGCTCACCCACAGGGACGACAAGACCATCATCACAGGGCATCTCGGCCAGGTGATGCAGGAGTCGGTCAAGGCGGCGCGTTCCTACATCTGGTCCGTTGCCGACCAACTCAACATCGACCGCGCCAAGATCGAGGAAAACGGCATCCACGTCCACGTTCCAGCCGGTGCCGTTCCCAAGGACGGTCCATCGGCCGGTATCACGATGGCCACCGCGCTGGCATCGCTCTACAGCAACAAGAGCGTGCGCGACGACATCGCGATGACCGGCGAATTGACGCTGTCCGGCCTGGTCCTGCCGGTGGGAGGCATTCGCGAGAAGGTGCTGGCCGCGCATCGAACGGGCATCCGCCACGTGATACTGCCCCGGGACAACGAGGCCGAACTGGCCAAGCTACCGACCCCGGTGCGCAACGACATGACCGTCACGCTGGTCGACAGGCTGGAAGACGCCGTCAAGGTGGCAATCCCCGATTTGGAGTCCTTGCCGGCGGCATCAGCAAGACCCACTGAGACGCCGTAGGGGACGGGCCCAGGAGTCTGCGCCGCAGCAACGGCGCGGAAGCCGTTGATGGGCGCGGAATCCTGGGGCGGTGGGGGCTGGGGACAGACGACGAGTGCGCGCCCTCGCGGGCGCGTTCGAGCGGTCTGGCGGCGTTGTCCCGTCCCGCCGGGCTTGTCCCGTCCGGCCAGCGTTGTCCCGTCCCGCCAACATCGTCGCGAATCCGACGCCGGCAACAACCGGCTCTAGGGCGACAACAAGGGTCGCCCCTACAGCTCTCGAACGACGCGCACACCCCGCGTACTGCTGCCGCGGATGCTCAACGAACGGTAGCTCACCGTCACCTCGCGGGGCGACGAGTCCCATGCCCCGCCCCTCAGGACATGGCTCGCGCAATCACCGGTTCGGGCGCGTTGGTCATTCCGTGCCCTGGCATAGTCGTCGCGCCAACAGTCCGCAACCCACTCCTCGACATTGCCGAGCATGTCGTGCACGCCGAACGCATTGGGAGGGAAACTTCCAACGCTGGCCGAACGCACACTCCCATCCGTGCAGTCGGCAACATCAGCCTTCCGAAACTGGCTCGCATACGCGCTGTCGGCGATGTTTGCGTGGGCACAAAGTGCCTTAGGATCCGCGCCGAAATAGTACCTTCCGGTCGATCCGGCTCGCGCCACGTATTCCCATTCCGCTTCGCTCGGCAGGCGGTAGCGGTAACCCGTCTCTTCGCTCAGCCACTCGACATAGTCTCTGCCGTCTTCCCAAGCAAGACGGGTCATGGGAAGTCTGCCCATGGACTCCGGGGCAATGGGGTATTCCGGTTCAAGGGGCTTCGATACCGCCGCCGGCAACCCCCGGGCGGCTCGATAGAGATCGTAGTCGTCCCGCGTCGTCTCGTAGACCCCGATGGCAAACGGTTCCCTGATGACGACGGTTCGCACGGGCCGCTCGTCCGCCGGGCCCGATTCCGAACCCATGCGAAAACGCCCCGTGCCGACAATCACCAGCAGCGGGCCCTCCCCGCCCGATGCGAGTTTGTCCCGGAACCGCCGACCCGGCCGAATGTCGTACGCTTCCATTCGAATGACGTGTTTCAGCGTTGTCGGTCCCATGGTTAGCTGCCGTTGGTAGGGGCGGTGGCCCAATGCGGTGGCACGAACCAACACCGGTCCCGTTGGAATGACCATCCCGTCCCTGTAGGGCTGCCTGCGCCATCCGTCGGCGTGCGGATAGGACACTTCCACTTCGGCGCGGTCGGGTCTCACGACCACCGAAAGGCTGCCCTTGAGGCGTTCAAGGATAATCGACCGATCGTTGCGTCCCCGCGTGAACTCAATCGTCCTGTCCACCGGCGCGTACCCGGACCGACGTGCCGTCAAGGTGTAGGTGCCGATCGGCAGCGTCATCCCGGGCTCGTAGGGTTTGCCCTCGATCTCGAGTTCGGCGTCCCGGGGGATCCGGGACACGTAGATTTCGCTCATCGGCACGCGTTCCAGTTCGAAAGCGACCTCCGTGTTCTGGCGGGGCAGCACCTCGACCGCCTCGGTCTTGCGCTCCCGGCCGTGCATCCACGTCGTGACCACGTAGGATCCCGTGGGGTGCGGCGTCAGCACGACCGGTGTCACGTCGTCGATGCCCTTGCCGTCCACCGAGACTCTGGCGCCGCGGGGATTGGTTACGACTTCCAGGCTCCCCGACGCCGGCGGGAACTCGACATGGACGTCGACCACGTCGCCTCGCCCCATACTCACCCGGCGTGAGACGGCGTCGTGGAACCGGTGCTCCATCCGAATGACGACCGTGCCGGGCAGCACTCGCGTGTTGCGAAGCGGCGTGCGTCCAACGGAGGTGCCGTCGAGGAACACCCTCGCCTCGTCCGGCACCGAAGTGAGGTTCAATGTCGCCGTCCCCAGAACGAGCTGCGGCCCTACTCCGCCCGCGTACCAGTCGGCCGATGCAACGACGACGACGAGGGCACCGATCAAGGCCCAGCGCAGCAAGTTGCTATGGGCTGTCCTAGCCAAGGCGAATCCCGTGCCAGGCCACTATCGGCTTGAGCTTACCCGGATTCCCCGCCGTCTGCCTTGACGCGCTAGCCCGTCGCCGTGTCGTCCGACAGCAACCCATAGGACACGTCGCGGGCCTCTTCCAACGTTTCGACAATCTGCCCGTTGGGAACCTGTCGGAGTATGTTGAGCGCGTGCAGCGTGTGCGAGATGGCCCCGGAGAGGCCCATGAGGATGTAGGACGTATGCTCCCTCTTCGCCACCTCCATGAGCTGTTCGATCACCATTGCCGCGCTGTCGTCCAGATACGACGTCCCGGTGAAATCGAAGATCACGACCTCGTGGTCCTTGATGTCCTCGGCGATCACGGTGACGAGTTTGTGCGACGAGGCCACCGTGATGCTGCCCTTAAGCGCAACCAGGCCCACGCGGGCCGAGTAGGGATCGGACGAGTCCGTCCTGCGGCCCAGGAACTCCCGGTCCAGGAACGGCACCGACACCACGCTGTCGAGCTCCAGGCGCTCGAGCTGACGCGCGTGTGCCATGCCCGCAGCGATCAGCCCGACCGCCACCGCCGTCACCAGATCCACGAAAACGGTCAACGCCAGCGTCGTCAACATGACCACGAGATGCTCGCGCTGCAGTCGATGCACTCGGGACAACAACCGCCAATCGATGATGTCCCAGCCGATCTTGACCAGGATACCGGCCAAGGCCGCGTGCGGAATGGGTTCGACGAATCGACCGAGGCCAAGCACCAAGGCAAGCATGAGCACGGCATAGCACACGCCCGACACCGGGGTTCGCCCCCCGGCGCGGATGTTGGTCACCGTCAGGATAGGCGATCCCGCCCCCGGTACGCCCCCGATCAGCCCGGCGACGATGTTGCCCACTCCCTGCCCGACCAGTTCCCGGTTGGGGCTGTGCTGCGTACGGGTCAACGAATCGGCGACCAGGGACACCAGCAGGCTGTCCACCGACCCCAGCAGCGCGAGAATGAGTGCGGGTTCCACCGCTCGCGCCAGGAAACTCCACTCGGGCGACTCGAACTGGAACGCCGGCAGTCCCGTGGGCACCGTTCCGATGACCGGCGCTTCCGTTAGCCAGAGCACCCCCAGCAACGTGCCGGCCAAGAGCGCCACAAGCGGCGCCGGGAGGTACTGCGCGAACCGGCGCGGCCAAAACACGGCGATGGCAAGGGTCGTGGCAGCGATCACGAACGCACTGACGTTCAAATCCGCCACCGCCCCGGGTAGCGCGCTGAGTGCGCCGAGGACGCCACCCGCCACCGACACGCCGCCAACGAACGGCAGAAGCTGGATCACCACGACGATGATGCCGATCCCCGACATGAAGCCCGAGATCACGACATGCGGGGTGTAGGCGACGAACCGCCCGATCCTCGACAGACCGAGCAGTACCTGCAAACAGCCGGCCATGACGACGACGGTAAGCGCCTCGGCGATGTCGCTGGCATAGCCTGTGACGATCACCGCCATCGCGACGGTCATGGGCGCCGTCGGCCCGGAGATCTGCGACTTCGTCCCACCGAAGAGCGCCGCGAAGAAGCCCGCCGCGATGGCGCCGTACAGTCCAGCAGCCGCCCCGAGGCCCGACGCCACGCCGAAACCGAGGGCAACCGGAAGCGCCACCACCATGGCCGTGATGCCGCCGAAGAGGTCGCCCCGGAGCGCTTGGAAACTGTACGTGCCGACGAGCCCCTTCATGCCGAAATCCGGTCGCTAGATCGAACGGGGCCAATGTTAACAGCGGGTTGTGTTCAGGCGACGAGGACATTGCCGCTCCAGACGTGCCGTCTACGACTGCGGCATATGAGCCCAGCCGCCTGCCGACGTCGAAGTCCCAGTTGTCGGTCCAAGGGATGATGTGGGCCTATGGTCCATCGGCGAGGTTTTCATCCATCGAGTCGAGGCGACCGATGGTACACGTCAACCCATACCCGAAGGCTATGGCGAGAACGGAATCTGGTTACGGGGGACTCATGACCATGCGGACCCGTGTTTTTGCCAGCGCAATCGGGACAGGTCGCAACCCCGCAACGCTGGGCTGGACCCATCCATCCGTCAAGAAGAGGCGCTACTTCTCGCGTTGCAAGAGGTCGAACGTGTCATGCGCCGGATCGGACGAGAACGTAAAAAAAGCCTCGGCCCCGACGCCCCGGTCGCCCTCCCTCTAGCTGTCCGGCATCGGCCAGTCTGATGAGCAGTCTGCTAGCGGACACCTTGCTGAGCCCGGTCAAATCGGCGACCTCCGTCGACGAGACGCGTCCCCTTGCCCGGCTCCAATCGAGTATCAGCGCTTCGCGTCCTTCGAGCGTCCGCAACGAGTCGAGGCGGTGGGCGAGGCGGGCTCGTACTGCATCCGAGAGACGAAAGGCAGCGGGCTGGTTGGAGGGCACGCCCTGCACACGCGAAATCACGGATGCTGAACCAGCAGAGTCCAGATGTGCGTCCGCCAGCCGACTGATCGCGTCGCCGGCTTCCTCCGCAGATGATCGCTGGATCACGCGGGTCGCGGATTGAGCGTCCACCCAGGCCTTTCGGCTCAAGTGCTCGATCAGCAGGAGCGAGTCCACGTTTCCGGCCCAGGCAGGGGAGAGTCCGGCGACCAGATCGAGGACGGCGGTGTCGGGAGGGCCGCCTAGTAGCGCGACGCGCACGTAGGGTCCGTCCACCTCGCTGATGCCTGGCGCAGGTCGGCCCATGGCCAGCATGTCCTGCACCATCCTGTCCACGCCGATGCCCTCGCGCTCGGCGAGACCCAGCGAGGCCATCGCCTCCGACAGGTTCCGGTAACGGGGCGCGGCCGGGTGGGTGATGATGTTGTCCGGTGTCACGCCTCCGACGAATCCTCCCGGCGACGTGACCGTCAATGTGTCGCCTACATGCTCGACCAAGGTGGCACTTGCCGCCAGCCAGTCGCGGTGGACAAGCCCGTTCACGACCGCCTCGCGCAGCGACCTCGGCGGAATCGCCCGGATTCTGCCGTGCGCGAAGCCCGTAGCGGTGTGCGTTACCCGGTTGGCGACTTGCGCCGCCTGCTCGACCTGCTTCACCTGCACGAGCAACGGACCGGCGCCCTCGATCCGCAACGTGCTGTCTCCGCCCGGCATGTCCCGGCGGATGTAGTCCACGGCAGGCCAGGGAGTCGCCACGAACAGGAGCGACCCGGCGTTGGTGAGCTCGCGCGAGTCCTTGATCAGATTCAGCCGCCGGAGCAGATCGGCTTCCGTGGCATGGGCGAGGTCGGTGTCGGACTCGGGGTGCTTCGTGTCCCGCAGGTAGCCCCTCGCGACCTCGATGGCAGCGGGACTCACATCGTCCAAGGTCTCACCGGAGGGCTCTGCGGACCAGTCGAAGCCGATCCGCTCCAGCATCCTCGATTGCCAGGCGACGGGATCGACCTCGACGCAGTTGGTGCCTACACGCCACCGCAGTTTCCCCCGGCAGCGTACGGGGGCAAGTGCCTCGATGCTGGTTAGGATCAGGATGCGGCATCCCTCGAGACTCGCTTCGCGCACCGCGACCGTTAGCTGGTTGGACGTGAGTTCCCAGATGCGATGGCGCAACCATTCTGCGTCCAGCCGCGTGCCGATCCGGACCCCTTCGTCCGAAATGCCTAGAATGACCGCGCCGCCGCCCGGCGTATTCGCCATGCAGGCCATTTCCTCTGCCAGATGCTCGGCGGCGAGGTCATTGGTCGTCTCGCCAGGTGAAATGGCCTCGTCGTGCACTCGCCGGCCTCGCTCCTCCTTGAAATCCACCCGCTCCACTTCGATGCGCGCGGGCGGCTCGCCCTGAGCCACGCGCTCCAGCGCTTGTTCCACTAGCGCTTCGACCGGCACCCGTCCGAGATTACCCAATCGCATGTTCGCATCCCGCAGCTCGCCCGCACGAAAAGTTAACTATACGCCTGCTGAGAGCGCTGGGTTATCTTTTTTGAGTAAAAAAGTTAACCCGACGTGCGAATCGGCAGGTTGGCTATGTATTCTGGGGTCCGTGCGTAACAACGCCTTTCCGGTGCAAGCGCAAGTATCACTTCGATCGACGTATGGCCGAGGGTTCTCCTCCCTGTTCTACGTGAAGCCTGACTAGAATCGCCGCGTGGCGGCGGCAGTCAGTGGGATGGCTGGTTCTGCTTCCACGCAGCCCATTCGTCGCCGAGCCGGGCCGCGATCTTCACGAGCGATACGCCTTGGTGTTCGTCGCCCGGGGAGCCGCTTGGCGTCGGTAGTGTGTCGATCCAGTCCAGCGCCCCAGAGACCTCCCTGGAGCCCATGAGCCGTCAGCCGTACCGGTATTTCGCTTCTTCGACTTCGTCGCGCGCCCGCCAGTACTCTTCCACCGTCAACGAGGCATCGGCATCGAGCACATCGATGTTCCATTGCCAACGCTCGTCCTCTTCGGCATCCGACGGTCCGAACCAAACCTGTGTTTCCCACTGCGGCCGCCACGGGTCGCGAAAGCCGTTCCGTCGCAGCGGCTCAATACAGGCCTCGTGGAGCAGGGCCAGCTTGACTATCTCGTCCACAGCGCAGGCCTCGGTTTGCCCAGCAAGACATTCGGGCCGAGAAAGCGCGTCTTCTACGGCTTTTCGCGTCGCCGGGGGATCAATGAAAATCTCCCGCCAAGACGGCCCGGGCGGCGCTTCGGAGGCGGTACGGTGGGCAACCCAACTCATCGGCCCGCCGACCAGCGGGTACATCGAGGCGTATTCGTCGAGGTAGCGCGCGTCGAGTGCTTCGGCGCACGGATCGCCCGGTACCGCGCTCCAAGGCGATCCGCAGACCTCCCGCAACTCGGCGACAGTCGGAATCTTGTTGTCGGACGCCTCCACGGCTGGCGTCACCTTAAGCTCTCGCTCGTCCGGCAACCCCTGCGGGACGACCGGCTGAGCCGCGCCGTCGCCCGCTTGGAGGGGCGGCATCATCGGCGGAGAAGAGATCTCCCGGACCAGGAACCACCACGCCGACAGCGCAACGAACACTAGCACGGTCGAAACGGCGGCTATCGTTAGTTTCCGGTTTGACACGACATGCGGGACGCAGAACGGACACGGTCCAGGATCGCGTCGGTGCGCGATCTTCCCTTTGGCTTCCCCGTCAAGGAGGCGACCGAGACCCACGCGGCCAACCGCGAGTCGCTGCATGTAGCCTCGCAACCCCAATTCGGTGGGGGTGGAACCGCTATCCGGCGGCATCCGTCTTGGTGTCTTGGTGTTGCGAAGTGTTGCAACGTTTGCAACCACCTGGCCGTCTCCTAGCCTCCTGGCCGTTGAAAACACCCCTGCGACTCGTCTACGAGCCGGACAGGACGACTTCGAAATCACTCGCAAGACGACACGATCAGCCTCACCGTACTTGCTCTGCGGCAATGTCATTTCGACATGGCTTTGGGGAAACGCCCCACCCCGAGTGGGACCGCGAACGTCAGCGTCCACTCTCCCTTGCCGCAGCCCGGAGATCAATCCAGCCGTCGCCACCGGATTGCATCCGCGATAACCGCCTGTCCATCTGTCAAGTTCGAGATTTCAACACGTACTCCGCCACTACGAAGGTCGAACTCACCAAGCGTGTTCCATCCGGCGTGTGCTGACGCCCCATCGAACTTGACGTGCCGTTTCGGAACTGGCGACTGCGGGTGGTCCGAGGCACCCGTTATAGGAAGGACAGGGACTATATCAACGTCAGTTGAACCCAGAATTGGGAAAGTACTCCGGCCAACTCGTCCGTCGGAGGATGGCGGGATCCGGCGTGGAGGAAGGTGATAGTCCAACCGCCACCTTCCCGCAGCTAGATTGGCCTCGAATACCGCCCGGTGTTCGCCATTCCCCGACCGGGCTTGCGCAACCGTGTGCCGGTATCGACCCCAACTTCCGGGCACACTTCGCCGTACCCACTCTCCTTTCTCTCGCTCAACGTCAGGTAACCTTTCTTGAGAGTCTGCGGGTGGGCTCTTCCACACCGCAGAGATTCCCCAAACCGATCCATGACGACCGTCGTTCCTCGTGGAGAACCCGGCGCTGAGGTCATCCACCACGATGTCGTCAGACACGGGCACACGCCAGCTGCTCGGCCTCGCCCCCACGAAACGCGGGTTGTTCAGGGCCGCACGCAACTCGGCCTCCCGCGGCAGGGTGAGGCGCAAGGCCTGACGGTTCAACGAAAGGTAGGGTATGAGCCAAAGCTGGTTCGGCCTTTGCGATACGACGATGCCAATTTCGACAGCCGACCCACCGGAAACCCACACCGGGTCCATGGCGGCGTCGTACTCGTTGTAGTCTAGACGAACGGCACCCGATACGGCTTCCTCGTTGCGAACATGCACGGTAATCTGGTACGCCTCGGGTTGGCCACTCCCAACGTTGCCCAACCGGACTACATCGACAGGCGACGCGATGAATCCGGGGAGTCCGGGCTGACGCCAAGCCTGTTCGACCGCCGTTCCGACGACGGCGCTGGTCTGATCGGCAAGAGCAATGAATGTGTCGGCGCCAATCGGGTACTCCAAATCCCGCAACCTACCTAGGAACTCCTGAGTGCCTTCGACGCCGAGCGTGTCCACAATTGACTGGGCAAGTGAAGCACCCTTGAGAAACAGGGCACTGGTTCCACGTCTCGGCTCCAAACTAGCCAGTTCGGCGAGCGAGTAGCCCGCAACGTCTGGCCATAGCTGTGGACTCACGGAATCTCTGTGCGCCTGTTGCACCATATGGCCGAAGTGGCCCGTCGAAATGGCCGCGACCAGATCCTGAAAAGACGAACCCCAATGTGCCTCCGTGTCGAAAGCGTGCGCCGAGAACCCGTACGGATTGCTGGCCCACGCGAACAGCGATCGAGTCGCGAGTTCGCCGAGGATGTGGTCGAATGCATCCGCACCATCCCCCTCCATAGCCATTCCTGCAACCAGAGTTCCTGCGAACGACCGAAAGATGTTTTCGGCACCGAATCCGCCGCTCAGATAGATGAAGAGATTCTGCAACCTCAAAACGCGATCGAGCTCTGGATTGGCGCCACTGGGCAACATGAGACCGAATCTGGCCAAAGGGAGACGTTCTTCGCGTAGCAGCACGACCCCCGGAGATCGAAATGGACTCAAACGCCACCCGCCACCATACGTGCGCAATACCGACGGGACTTCGACCAAACTGAGGACCCGATCCTCATACTGAAGGCCACGGCGCTGTAGATCGGCCAACAAGTCGCTCAAGTGTTCAACAATGGCGTCACGCGCCGGCGCGAAATACGATAGGTTCGGCATGTGCACTGGACTGACCAGTAGTTCCAATTCAACTCCGTGCAGAGTGACAGCGTGTCGATCAAAGCGCGCCGCATAGAGGCCCACGTCTCGCACCTCGTGCATCGGCGCAAAACGCGCAGGATTCGTGCCCGGTTGTGGTTGACGGCCAGGTCCTGCAATGAGCCACCCTGTAGGTGCTTCGACAACAATGTCTAGGCGAAACAAATCCGGCTCCCTTTGCGAGCCGACATTGACACCTGCCGTTGGCAGCCAATGAACCGCTGGTGTTAGCGCCACGTATTTGCTGTGGAACAACGACGCCTCGGTTCCAAGGTATCGGATCAAGTTGGTCGTTGTCCGTCTCCGCCAATCAACAACACTGCCCAGGTAACCAAAGTCCGGGTCGGGTACGCCAGTAGCCTCTAGTGCCAAGCGTCCTCGGGTGCCGGTCAGCGTTTCCGTGGGATGTACCGTCAACAAACCTGCTTCGTGCGTGAAAACGGCCTGGTGACCGTTCAAACGCAAGGACTCAATGCGCATACCCGGGTTCAAACTGAATACAAGCGCATGTAAATCTCCAGGCGCAGCAAAATACAACTCGATATCGATCTCGAGAGTCCTTCCCGGATCGATTCGGACGTGCCCCGAGAGTTCTTGTATATCCGGACGAACGATCAGATCCTTCCCTGCAGTATGATGCACTGCAAGCCATGCATCGCGTTGTCGCACGTTGCGATCCGTCCAAGTCGCAGTCGTCGCGATCCCAGCAACTGCCAAGGTGGTCAAAGACAATCCTACAATCAGCCATGTCACAAACGAACCACTTTCGAGGCGCGGGTATATCGCGGCAGCGATAACGCAGAAGCCAGCGGCCATTAGGAGCAGCCAGCCCCGATGCACTAGAGTCTCCAAGTCGGCCATTGAAGGCACCAGATCCGACGCCAAACGTCCTACGTAGAACACAAGGGACAAAGCGGGCACGGCATACGCTGGTGTCTTGTGAACGAGCCAAACCTGCACGGCAAGTGTCGTGACCGCCGCTATGAGGACCACGATGCGGTTCCTCAACACTGCGGACAGCAGCATTACGAACGCACACCAAAACACCAGTGCCGGAAGTACGTCCACGAGCACGAATCCAACTAAAGAGAACGGTTCTATCATGTCGCCCATCCAGTAGTCCGCACGGCGTGCGCTCCAGCCCGCGAGTTGCAGAATACCGATCGTAACGACTACCGGAATGGCAACAACAGCGATCGTGCCCGCCAGTCTCCCGATAATCAGTGCGAGGTTAGTCGCTGGCTTGGCGTCCAATGCACCGGCAATATGCGCGCGAACGTCGGCATCGCGAAAGTCGAACGCAATGAACGTGACTCCGACCAACAACACCCACACCAGGTGTACGCCAAGTTCCCCAATGAGCAACCGGGGTGCGAACCCACCAACGACTCCCATGCCCCCAACGCCATGGGTATACGCATAGAACGAAAAGACACAAAGCGTAGCCCCTATAGCCACGCTCCCGAACACCCACGTCCGCGTCAATCGACCGGCGCTTCGGATCTGGGCGTACGCTAGCGCCACTGCCTGATCCATGGCTTGTCGCACTGCAACAGCCACTCTGCCTAACGCCTATGCATCAAAGACGGGATAACAAAGCATGACCGCGATTGGTCACAGTAAGAGCCTGTCCGGTAGACGAATCCACTGCCAGCCGAAACGGCGTGGCAGCTGACATCGAGCCATCCCGACGACGCGCTCCGTCGGTAGTCGTGCTGCGCACCGAAACTTCGGATTCGAAGGTCACGGCGACGAGAGTCTCTTCGCGCCTTTCGCGGGCCACCGAACGCGTCGATGTGGTGGGTGGGGCTGCCCTGAACGGCGACGATCACCCCTAATCTTTACGGGCCGACAATCCCAACGTCTCCGCCAATTCGTCTGCCGACAAGAAACCTTGAATGACGCGACCATCCTGCAAAACTACCGTCGGCGTTCCAGCCACTCCCAGCTTCTTGCCAATATCATAGTGCTCAGCCACCAGATTGACGCATGAGACCAGACCGATCTGCTCGCCTCGTTTGAGCGCGGACATGGCGTCTTGAGGGTCTTTCGCACACCAGGCAGCCACCATATCGTCATATGTGGGCGAACCCACACCCCCCCCGGGGATTGGCTGCATACCGAATCTCAATGCCACGATCATGGTACTCCACCATGTGCGAATGTAGCATGCGACAATACTTGCAGTCAGTGTCGGTGAAAACGACAACTGACGCTGCCACTCCCTCGTCTGGAGCAAAGACGATCATGCTCTCAGGTTCCATCCCTGACATCAGGGCGCGTCGTCTAGTGCGACGCGTGAGGTCTGTAATACTCACGAGACGGTCCTTGCGTACTTCGAATAGGTCGCCCGCGACCAAGTACTTGCCGTCGGGGGTGGCATAGACGTAGCTACCTGCATCCAACGCGACTTCGTACAGGGCCGATCCGGCAGCTTCTTGGATGTGTCCCTCATCGAAGTCGAGTTTCACTCCACCTAAGCTACGCCTGATAGCCGTTGACGGATCACGGCCCTTCGCGAACTCGTCTGTAGATGCGGGCTGCACGTCCAGCCCAAGTGCAGTCCAGAATCCGCACACCCAACAGATCATTCTGCAGACGCCGAGGTGCGACCGGGAGCAAGTCCTTTTCGCGTAGCCCTTTTCCAGCGCTGGGCCGTTGTTGCAGAAGGACACGTCGCGAGACCGTCCTTGGGTTGCTCTAGGCTAACCGCTTCCCTCGCTGCCTGGCTCAGTACATCTACCAATGAGGCGACACCCGACAAAGTGCAACCGCACCTGGACTTCGACCTGGCGGTCCGCCTGTTCGACGAGCTGCCGTCCGGGAACACCCGCAAGGCGTACGCCGGCGCGCTCCGGGGCTACGAGTCGTGGCTCGACGGACGGCCTCCCACCGACCGACTCCTGGCGGACTACGTCGGCGTGCTCGACGACAACGGCCTGGCGCCCCAAAGCGGCGTGACGGCCGTGGCCGCCGTCAAACGCGCCGCCCTGGAGTCGGCCCGGGACGGATACGAAATCGCCGAGCCTCCCG
>JAPPND010000075.1 GCA_028818795.1 Gammaproteobacteria bacterium
TCCTACTTCACCCTGGCTTTCTTCCGATCGCCTCTGCTTGGCCGCAGCGTGTCTAGCGATCGATTCTTCAACCTGCGCAGCCTGCTCCGGCCCTATCTCCCGAACATACCAGTCAGGTAGTTCTCGCCCTTCGATGAACGCGTCGAGTATCTCCTGTCGCCGTCCCGGCACAGACCTCCGCGCGGGCGGAGCCGGTTGGGTTTTCACCTCGTTGCCGGCGAACGTGAGTCGAGACGAGACGCCAATCGCCACTCCCGGATTGGCCTTCGCCAGGGCGTCGTAAAGGCCGTCGATCCGCTCGAGCACGATGTTCCCGGCAAACAGTTCCTTTTCGTGCGCCTCGAACCACGACCTGACATCGTGGCCGACGCGTTCACCGAATCGGTATTCTCCACCGCCACGGTGCCGCATCGGGGCCATCAGAATGTCCCTCATACCTCCGCCCTTGGGCTTCACTGCAAACACGCTCGTGATACTGTCCGGGAACAGCGGATCGCTTTGGGCATCGAACACGAACGCCAAATCCGTCGGTATGCGGCTCGCCACTTCCACGTTCGACCAGCTATAGCTGACGGCACCGCTGCCATCGACCTCCTTGTCCGCTATCGCAGCGCCCAACTGAACCATGAACGTCCCGGGGAACCGGTACTCCTCGGCAAACACTGGCACCGACCCCGCCAATACCGTCACCAGAAGCAACCCGACCACCGTCGTCACTTTCGGATACGCGACCATCATCTGTCGACCTCTCTCGATAACGAAGGTTGTCTTCCAGAGGACCACACGGAACAATTCACGTCAACTTCTGACAGTGGGTCAGTTTTGACCGCGTAAGTCGGGAGCGACGATAGGTAGTTATACGTATCAAGCGCAAGTGTCGGGCTTCGCGCCCGGCCCAAGGCATGTAGCAAACGTGGATTCGTCAGCCGATGTGCCGACGACCAAGCACCTTAGAGAGCAGCCCCTGTTTGCTGCTTCGCAACGAGTGGCGCCAACACCGTCCAGACGTTGTCTAGTAGCCGGACCTGCGCTGCCGCGTTGGGGTGCACGCCGTCGTCCTGCATCAGTCCCTCTTCGGACAGTGCCACGCCCTCAAGCAGGAACGGCACCAGGGCAGCGCCCGTCGTTTCAGCCACCTGTTCGTAGACCTGCTGGAAGGCCTCGGTATAGCGGGGCCCGAGGTTCGGCGGCATGAGCATGCCGGCGAGTACCGGTTGGGCCTCCACCGCGATTACCGCCTCGGCCATCGCCGTCAGGTTGTCGCGGATCGTCTCGATGGGCAAACCCCGAAGCCCGTCGTTGCCGCCGAGTTCGATGATCACGATGTCCGGCTTGTAGGTGGCCAGCGTCTTGCCGATCCGCGCGAGGCCGCCGCCGGTGGTATCGCCGCTGACGCTGGCATTGGGGACCTGGTAGTCCGAGCCCAGCCGTTCTTGGAGCAGGTCCACCCAGGACTTTTCGCCGCGAAGCCCGTAGCCGGCACTCAAGCTGTCGCCGATGACCAGAACGGTCGTCTTCACCGTCGTTTCGGCGTCGTCGGCCGCAAGGCAAAGTGCTGTGGCCATCATGGCGCAGACGAGGACTCGATCGAGAAACCGGTTCATCCGGACACACTTACGGCAGTCGCCGAACCGGGTCAAGGGGCGCGGATGAAGCCCCGTTTGAATCCCCGCAGGTGCGCTGATAATGTCGCCCGTCACCAAAACGTCTCTACTCGGGTGTGCCGGACCTTCGAATCGTGGCCGGCGAAGGGAGCGGCGATGGTCCGCCGCGTCAAGCCCGACAACCAATCGTTCGGACGACACGTATGCCGACATCCATTCTGCGCGCCAAGGGCCTGGTCAAGCGCGTCCCGACAGCCGAGGGAGAGCTGACGATCCTCGGTGGCATCGATCTCGATATGGATGCCGGGGGTCAAGTCGCCGTGGTCGGCGAGTCCGGGTCCGGCAAGACGACGCTCCTCGGCATTCTCGCCGGGCTCGATTTGCCCACCGTGGGTGACGTCTGGCTCGACGGTGCCGAGATCACTGCGTTGGGGGAGGAGCAGCGTGCCAAGGTCCGGGCCCGTTCGGTGGGGTTCGTGTTCCAGACCTTCCAACTCATCGACAGCTTGACCGCGCTTGAGAACGTGATGCTTCCATTGGAGCTCCGAGGCGACAAGCAAGCAAAAGAGGATGCCCATGAGTTCCTGGACCGGGTCGGACTGTCGGCGAGAACGACCCACTACCCACGCCAACTCTCGGGCGGCGAACAGCAGCGGGTGGCCATCGCAAGGGCCTTCGCGTCGGGTCCGAAGGTGCTGTTCGCGGACGAGCCCACCGGCAATCTCGATACCCATACCGGTGCGCGAATCGCCGATCTCATCTTCGACCTCAACCGCGAAGCCGGGACGACGCTGGTCCTGGTGACCCACGACGCCGCGCTGGCAACACGTTGCGGGCGCACCGTGACCCTGGAGGCTGGACGCGTCGTGAAGGACTCCCCACCGTGACGCCGTCGCTTGCCGTCAAGTTCGCGATGCGCGATTGGCGTGCGGGCGAGTTGCGCCTGTTGATTGCCGCGCTGCTGGTGGCGGTCGGTTCGGTGTCTGCAATCACCTTGTTCGTGGATCGGCTGCAGCGCGCCATCGAAGAGGAGTCGACGAGCTTCCTGGGCGCGGACCGGGTCATCGGGGGTTCCCGGGAGATTCCCGATCGATTCCGGGAGCTAGCGAGGCAGGAAGGGCTCGCCTACGCGGACGTCATCACCTTCAACTCGATGGTGTTTGCCGACGCCTCCGGGTCAGACCGCAACCAGTTGGCCAGCGTCAAGGCCGTGGCACCGGGCTATCCGTTGCGCGGCGTGGCCCGAGTCGCGACCGAGCCGTTCGCTCGGGGCGTGCCGACGTCGGACGTACCCGGCATCGGCGAGGTCTGGATGGACTCGCGGCTGTTTCCGTCTCTCGGCGTCGAGGTAGGGGATCGGGTCGCTGTCGGGTACGCGGACTTCACCGTCACCGCAGTGCTTACCGGGGAACCGGATCGCGGCGGAACAAGCTTCATGAACTTTGGCCCGCGTCTCCTGATGCGCGTGGAAGACATCCCCGCGACGCAGGTGGTGCAACCGGGCAGTCGCATCGGCTACACGTTGATGCTGGCCGGCGAAGACGCCGGACTGCGGGCGCTGTTCGACGCGATCCGAGAGGATCTGGCGCCGAACTACCGTTGGCGCAGCATCCGGGACGCCAACGCGTCCATCGCTCGGGCCATCGACCGGGCCGAGAGTTTCCTGCTGCTGGGGGGATTACTGGCGGTGCTTCTCGCCGGCATTGCCGTGGCGTTGGCGGCCAACCGGTACGCGCGGCGGCATTTCGATCATGTCGGGGTCCTCAAGACGCTGGGCGCGACGCCACGGGAGATCCAGTGGGGCTACCTGGGCGTGTTGCTGGTCATCGGGGTCGTTGGCACGTTGTTCGGCCTGGCGCTCGGGGGCGTGGTTCACCTAGGCATCATCGCGGCCCTCGGCGACCTGCTGCCGCCAACGCTGCCCCTACCGGGGGCGCGGCCGCTGGTGGTCGGTTCGATTACGGGGTTCATCTGCCTGTTGTCGTTCGCATTGCCGCCGCTCCTTGGCTTGAAGAAGATCTCGCCCATGCGCGTGATACGCCGCGACCTGGGCACCGGGGTGGCGCCCATCGTGACCTACTCGTTCGCCGCGGTCGGAAGTCTCGCGCTTGTCATCTGGCACAGCGGCAGCGTCATTCTGACCGTCGCGGCACTCGTCGGGGCGGTGGTCACCGGCGGTACGTTCGCGGTCATCGCGCTGATCCTTCTCCGGGGCGGACGCGTTATCGGCATGCAGGCGGGTAGCACCTGGCGGCTCGCGCTCGCCGGGCTGCAGCGCCGCTACCGGGAGAACGTCGCCCAGATCGTGATCTTCGGGTTCGCGATCATGCTCCTGCTGGTGATGCTTCTCGTTCGCACCGCCCTCGTGGAGGACTGGCAGGCGGAGATTCCGGAGAGCACGCCCAACCACTTCCTGATGAATGTCATGCCGTCGGAGGCAGAAGCCGTCCAGCGCCTGCTGACCGAACGCACGGACTACGACGGTGCCCTGTTTCCGATGATCCGCGGACGTATCAACGCGGTGAACGAGGTGCCTGCCAGGGAATGGAGGCGGCGCGTCGGACCGCGACCCGGACCCGGCATTCGCTCGGAACGCAACCTCACGTTTTCGGCGGACTTGCCGGACAACAATGTCGTCGTCGAAGGCGAATGGTGGCCTGCGGACGGGCCCCGGGAACCGGCCGCGTCCTTGGAGGACGAATACGCCAGTTCGATCGGCGTCTCGGTGGGCGATACCCTGACCCTCGACATTGGCGGTCTGCCGCTCACGGTTCCCGTCACGAATCTGCGCAGCGTCGAGTGGGACAGCCTGCAGCCTAATTTCTTCATCATCTTCTCGCCGGGCACGCTCGACGAGTACCCCGCGACCTTCATGACGAGTTTCCACCTGTCGCGCGAGCAGAAACCCTTCCTCAACGAACTGCTATCGGCGCACCCCACGATTACCCTGATCGAGGTGGACGAAATCATCAACCAGGTGCGCAGCATCATCGACCGGGTCACGCAGACCGTGGAACTCGTGCTCTACCTGGTGCTGGGCGCGGGCGTGCTGGTGCTGATCGCGTCCATCGGTTCAAGTCGCGACCAGCGTTTGCGTGAACACGCCTTGCTGCGCGCCCTCGGCGGAACCCGCCCGCTCATCCAGGGCGCACTGGTGACGGAATTCGCCATCCTCGGCATATTCGCGGGCATCGTCGCCGTCATCGGTGCGGAGATCACGGTGTTCACGCTGAACAGGGAGATCTTCGAACTCCCGACCAGCCTTCACTTCTGGCTATGGGCCACGGGTCCCGCGATCGGCATGGCCATGATCGCGACGGTCGGCTACTTGGGTACTCGCAAACTCGTGAGTTCACCCCCCGCCACGGTCCTGCGCGAGGTCTAGCGTGGCCAGCGCTCAGGCCAACAAGCTCGGAAAGAAACTCCGGCGCCTCGCCGGCAAGGCGGTGGCCGACTACGCGATGATCGAGGACGGCGACCGGATCATGGCCTGCCTGTCCGGCGGCAAGGATTCCTACACGCTGCTCGACATGCTGCTGTCCCTCAAGCGCAACGCACCGGTCTCGTTCGAGGTGGTGGCCGTCAATCTCGACCAGAAACAGCCGAACTTCCCCGGCCACGTCCTGCCCGACTACCTGGACACGCTCGGCATCGAGTACCACATCGTCGAAGAGGACACCTATTCGATCGTCAAGGCCCTGACGCCGGAGGGCAAGACCTACTGCCCGGTCTGTTCGCGACTACGCCGGGGCGTGCTTTACGGCTTCGCGCGGCGCATCGGCGCCACCAAGATCGCGCTCGGCCACCATGCCGACGATGCGGTGGAGACGTTGTTTCTCAACATGTTCCACGGCGGCCGGATGAAGTCCATGCCGCCGAAACTCGTCTCCGACGACGGCAACCACGTGGTGATCCGGCCGCTGTATTACATGCGGGAACGGGACATCGCGCGTTGGTCGAAGTACCGGGAGCACCCCATCATTCCCTGCAACCTGTGCGGTTCCCAGGAAAACTTGGAACGACCCGTCATCAAGCGGATGCTTGCGGAATGGGACGCCATCCAGCCGGGCCGGGTGGACAACATCGCCCGGGCCATGCGCCACGTGGTGCCGAGCCACTTGGGCGACGGCGCGTTGGTCGACTTCGAGAGCTTGCGGCGTAGCGTCGAGTTGATGCCGACGCGGGACCTCACCCGGAACGGGTCAGACTTCGATCAACCTGACCACCGCGAATAGCACTGCGGAGTCCTCGACCCAGACCGATCCAAGCACCAGGGTCTGGTTTGGTCGAATACCGACGTTGGTTTGCAGAGCGGCACGTCCGAGAGGGCCGGTCTGCGTTCTGGGACGTATGCGTTCGAGACCAACAGACAGCGCGTAGCCGGACTCGGACTCTGCGAAGGTGCCGCTGATGTGGTACTCCTCCTCGGCGGTCTGTAGCAACTGGGTAAACTTGGCATGCGGTTGCACCGCAATCTGTGCCTCGCCGACCAGGGAGTAGCCGTCGAACCGGAGAGCCTTGCGCAGTTCCTCGACCACGTCGGCGATCACGGGGTCGGACTCCGAGGCGCCGTTGGCTTCGACGAGCTGGAATTGGAGACTGAACGAAGGTGTCGGCGTTGCCGAGAGGTCTAGTTCCGCGAGGACCCTGGCGATCTGGTCGAGGTTGTCCGGCGTTTCCCGTACCGTGATCGCACCCGCCGCAATCGACATGGAACCCGGCGCATCGGGCCGCTCCTTGTAGACGTATGGCTGGATCAGGGTGCCGACGCTCTCTAGTTGGGCCTCGTCCGTCGTCTCGACCTTGAAGGTGCGCACCTCCAACTTCGTGCCGAGATCACAGGCCGTTGCCAGAACCAATAGCAATGGGACCGTCGCGAACCGGATCCACGTTTTGCACATCGTCGCTCTCCTTCGAAAACCAGATAATCGTGATGTCGGGATTCGCCGTCGGGATGACGGCGACGTTGTAGCCGGGGGCATCCACGAGCAGCGGTTGGCCGGCGTAGTCGGGCGTAGTCTGGTTGGGATCCCACTCGGGACCGGGCAACGACTCCTCGCTTCCGATAACGGCCAAAAGGATCGCCGCAATGGCCAACGTGCCGACGGCAGCCGCGGCAGGTACCCACCGCCAGGCGGGCTGCGCGACGGGCATTTGTGCGCGCCACCACGCGCGGCCTGCAGCGGGGGAAATCTGCATGGAACGCGCCCGGGCGATTAGCGATTCGCCGGGCAGAACGCGTCTTTCGGCCAACGACGCGTTGAGCGAGACGTTCGCCGCGAGGATCTTCCGGGCTGTCGCCGAGCAACGCGGACAGTCGCGAACGTGTCGGCCCAACTCCGTATCGGCTTCCCCGGCCAGTTCGTCCAACTCCGCCGTCAAGAGCGGATCCACGGGACGCTTGCATGCGCTCATTGCCAATCCTCCTCGACGTCGGGCCACACCGTCAGAATTCGCCGCCGGAGGTTGCGTCGGGCCTTGAAGAGGTTGCCGCGGACGCTGGTCGCCCGGATGCCGAGGACTTCGGCAGCCTCGGTGGCTGGTATCCCCTGCAACTCGACGAGATCGAACACCTCCCGCTGGCGAGTGGGCAGTTCGTCGAACGCTGCCCGCAATACATCGCCAAGCTCGCCCCGCTCGGCGTCGCTCGCCGGGTTCGGAATGTCGGAGACCGCCGACTCCAGGATGTCCTCGGAGTCGGTCGCGGTGCGTTGCCGCGAACGTGACCGAAAGCGGTCGGTGGCGGCGTTCCGGGTCACGGTATACAGCCACCCCGCCAGGCGGGGCGGTTCCGGCAGGGCGTCGAGGTTGCGAATCATGCGTATCAGCACCTCTTGTGTCACATCGTCGGCTTCCACCGCGTCGCCGGTCTGCACCAATGCCCACCGGCGGACGACCGGGGCGGCCGCGTCGATGAGGTCGGAAAGCGCGTTGTCGTCGTCTCTCGCCCGGACCAACAACTGCCCGGGTATGTCGAGTGCGCGGTCGCTCAATCGGTGTCCCGGTGTGTCGGCTTGGGTACCTCGACACTATAGACGCGGAATCGGCGTTTGGCGTTTACTGCAAGCCCCGCGACCGGCTTCGGGACGAGCCCGTCCCCTACGGTCCCGTTGTCCATGGAAGAGCGAATCTGGTGGAAGACGACCTGCTCGTTGCCGAGAACGTCCGCTGCACCGTCGGCGACCGGGTGTTGTTCGACGAGCTTTCGCTTTCCTTGCGACCGGGCGATCTAGTCGAGATCCGGGGGTCGAACGGTAGCGGCAAGAGCACGCTGCTGCGTTGCCTGGTGGGTCTCCACGAACCGGATGCGGGCGACATCCATCGAAACGTCGACAGTCTCTACGTTGGCCACCGGCCCGGCATCTGCGGACGGATGACGCCGATCGAAAGTCTGCGCTGGCTCGCCGGCATCACCAACTCGAATGCAGACACTGCATTCATCGGGGTGGCGCTTGATCGCGTCGGGCTTGACGAAGCCCGCCACGACGTTTGCGACTCGCTGTCGGCGGGACAGCAGCGGCGCGTGGCGCTGGCCCGGCTGCTGGTCTCGGCCGCGCCGCTTTGGATTCTCGACGAGCCGCTCACCGCCCTGGACGACGACGGTCGCGACCTTGTGGGCGAACTGCTTACCCAGCATCGCGCCATCGGTGGCGCTGCGGTCTGCGCTACCCACCAGACGTTGCCGACCGCGCCGGGAGGGACTCGAACGGTGACGCTTGGTTCATGAGGCTATTCGTCACGCAGTTCCGGCGCGATCTCCTGGTGGCCGTTCGCAGCCGTTCCGATGCCGCGAACCCGCTCGCCTTCTTCGTGCTTGCGACGGTTCTCCTCGGCCTCGGCGCCGGTGCCCAACTCGCTCCGGGTGTCATCTGGGTGCTCGCGTTGTTCGCCAACGTGCTGGCCGTGGAGGGCGTATTCCGACGCGACCACGACGACGGGACGCTGGAGCAGTTGCTGATCCACGCCCAGCCGCTATTCCCCGCGGTCATGGGAAAACTCGCCGCCCACTGGGCGCTTTCCGGCTTGCCGGTCGCGGTCTTGAGCCCGGTGGCGGCGATCATGCTCACAGGAACGGCCAACGGGGTCGGGGTGCTGGTGCTGAGCCTGTGCATCGGCACCCCGGCGCTGACCCTCCTGGGTGCCATCGGCTCGGCGTTGATCGTCGCGACCGGGCGCGGCGGTCTGCTGGTCGCCATCCTGGTTCTGCCGTTCTACGTCCCGGTTCTGATCTTCGGCGCCAGCGCGAGCACGGCGGCCATGCTCGGCGAACCGGTCGCCTTCCAACTCCTGGCGCTCGCAGCGCTACTGGCGGCGAGCCTCACCGCGGCGCCGTTCGCGGTGGGCAAGGCGCTGGCGATCAGTCAGGAATATTGAATTCTCGATACACCGCATCGCCGAAAGGAACCCGTCGCCCGGTTTACAATCCACTCGATCGTCAGGGCACGACTCGTCGTGTCGGCGATGGACTCGGCCCGACCCATGGGATGGATCAAGACCACCTTCCATAAGACCGGCTCGCCGCGGTGGTTCTTCACCGGCGCCCGGCCGTGGGTGGTCGGCCTGTATGTCTTCGGGGCATTGCTCATCGTGGTGGGATCGACCTGGGGATTGGGGTTCGTGCCGCCGGAGCGCCTGCAGGGCAACAGCGTTCGCATTCTGTTCATTCACGCGCCGGCGGCCCACTTGGCTGAAGCCATCTACGTGTCGATCGCGATCGCGGGGTTCGTGTTCCTGGTTTGGCGGATGAAAATGGCCGACATGCTGATCCAGGCGGCGGCGCCGATCGGATTCGTGGTCACCGTCCTTGCCTTGGCGACCGGCATCATCTGGGGTATTCCGACCTGGGGTACCGGATGGGTCTGGGATGCCCGCACGGTGTCGACGTTGTTGCTGGCGTTCCTGTTCTTTGGCCTGGTCGCGTTGCGCCAAGCGATCGGCCGGGAAGACCGGGCATCCCGGGCGGTGGCGCTGCTGGCGCTGGTCGGCGTCATCAACATCCCAATCATCAAGTACTCCGTGGAGTGGTTCACGACGCTCCATCAGCCGCCCAGCATCGTGATTGGCGAGAAGCCGGCGATCGCGCCGGTCTTCCTTGTGCCCTTGGCCGTCAATGTCCTGGGCTTCTACTGCTTTGTCGCCGGCGTGGTGGTTGCCGCGCTGCGTGCGCGCATCGTCGAACGGGAAGCCGGCACCCAGTGGTTGCGCGATTGGATTTCGAAATCGTGACGGAATTGCTCGAAATGGGGGGTCACGGCGTCTATGTCTGGAGCGCCTACGCCTTGAGTTTCGCCGCCCTCGTCGGGCTCGGCGTCTGGCCGCTGGTATCGCTACGCGCTACGATACGGCGCCTCAAGAGGCGCGGAGAACGACAGTGAGAAAACTCCGCCAACGGCGGCTCGCCGTGGTGTTGTTCGTCGTCGGCGGTGCGACGGCCACGCTCTCCCTCGCCTTGCTCGCTTTGCAGGAAAACGTCGACCTGTTCTATGAACCGGCCCGGGTGACGAACGGCGACGCGCCGCTGGGCGTTCCCATCCGCGCTGGCGGTATGGTGGTGGAGGGTAGCGTCGCCCACGACCGGGAGGGTCTCGGCGTCGCCTTTTCGATCACCGACCACGCCGGCCACGAGTTCGATGTCTACTACGTCGGGTTGCTGCCTGACCTGTTCAAGGAAGGCAAAGGCATCATGGTGCGGGGTCAACTCACGGAAGACGGCCTCTTCAAGGCCCACGAAGTGCTTGCCAAGCACGATGAGAACTACGTGCCACACGAGATTCACGACATGGCGGAAGCCGCCGACCTTGCCGGCGGTGCGCAGGTAGTGGGCACCGAACCGAGCTAACCCGAGCCTGCGCTGAAGACCGGCCGTTGGGGCGCGTACTTCGCCGTCCGCGTTTCGGATGGTGGTCTAATACACCACTACCGTTTTTTTTTACTGGCAATGTGCAGCAATTTCGTTACACTTCGGCATGTGCGCGACAAAGGACTGTCGTTACTTGAATGCGCCTTAAGGAAATCAAGCTCGCCGGGTTCAAGTCCTTCGTTGATCCCACGACCGTCACCTTCCCCGGCAACCGTTGCGCCGTAGTCGGCCCGAACGGCTGCGGCAAGTCCAACATCATCGATGCGGTGCGCTGGGTTCTCGGCGAGAGTTCGGCGCGGCAACTGCGCGGCGAGGCGCTCACCGACGTCATCTTCGTCGGGTCGGAGGCCCGCCAACCCATCTCCCAGGCATCCGTCGAACTGGTGTTCGACAATGGCGACGGTCGCGCCGGCGGCGAATTCGCCAAGGGCCGGTTCGCCGGCTACTCGGAAATCGCCGTGCGACGGGAACTCACCCGGGACGCCCAATCCGCGTACTACCTGAACGGCACGCGCTGCCGACGGCGCGACGTGGCCGATGTCTTCCTAGGGACGGGGATTGGACCGCGCAGCTACTCGATCATCGAACAGGGCATGGTCTCGCAGTTGGTGGTGGCCAAGCCCGAGGAACTCCGGACCTACCTCGAGGAGGCGGCGGGTATATCCAAGTATCGCGAGCGGCGCCGGGAGACCCAGAATCGCATCAAGCACACCGTTGACAACCTGGAGCGGCTCACCGAGCGGACGGACGAACTCGGCCGCCACTTGGCGCATCTCAAACGCCAGGCGAAGGCTGCCGAGCGCTACCGCGAGTTCAAGGACCAGGAGCGGCGCCTCTCCGCGGAACTGCACGCCCTGCGACTCGGGATGATCGGTGCCGATCTGACCGCCAAGGAGTCGCACATCGGCACCTTGGGGGCCGAACACGAACGCGCCCTCGCAGTGCGCACGGACCTCGACGCGGGGCTCGAACGCAACCGTGCCGCGCAGGCTGAACTGAACACCGAGTTGGGCGCCGTGCAGGGCCGCTGGCATGGCGCCGGTGCCGATGCCGCGCGCCTGGAGCAGGGCATCGAATACAACACGGAGCGACAGGCGCGGTACAAACGGGATCTCGAGGACCTGACGACGCGGCATCGGGATACCAAGGAGCAACTCGATGCGGATTCGGCGCGCATCGAGCATCTCAACGCGAAACTCGCTGCCAAGGCGCCCCGGCTGGCGGACAGCGCAGCCGATGATCGAGCCGCCGCCGCCCGGCTTGCGGATGTCGAGGAACGCCTGCGTCGCGGCCAGCGCGCCGGGGAGGATCATGCCGGCCGCCTCGGCGACAACAATCGCGAGACCGAGGTCAGGCAGAGTCGAATCGAACACGGCGAGAAGGTGCTGCAGAGCCTGCGCGCGCGGGCCGGCGCGCTGGAAGCCGAACCCGGCAGCGTGGTGGATCCGGGGGTCGAACGCCTGGCACGGCAGATCGAGGATGCCGCCCGCCGGGTCGATGCGCTTCGCGCCGACCTCGCTGCCAATACCGAGGCGCTTACAGATGCTCGCGAGGAACGCTCGCTCAGGGAACGCGCGCGCGACGATGCCCGAAGCGAGGCCCAGCGACTGCGGGCCGAGTTGGCCAGTCTCGAGGCGGTGCAACGCGCCGCCGTGGGAAAGACACCGGACCGCTCGGAGAGTGGCCGTTGGCTTCGTGAGCATGGTTTGAGCGATGCACCGAGGCTCGGCGAGCGTCTGGGCGTTTCGCCTGGCTGGGAGTTGGCCGTCGAGGCGGTGCTGGGCGGCTTCGCGGATGCCGTCGCGGTCGACGAGACCGGCGCGTTGGCCAATGATCTTTCGAGCCTGAAAGGCGGTGGGGTGACGCTTTACGAGGCTGTTCCGTCATCGACCTCGGAATTGGTTCTCTCATGCGAGGGGCAAGGCCCTCGCGCTCCCCTGCCACCGCTCTCCGCCCTCGTGGACAACGCAGTGGGTTCCCTCGTCGATGGCGTATTCGCGGCGGATTCGATCGACGACGCGCTGTCGCACCGTTCGGCACTCGGCCCGGGTCAGAGCATCGTGACCAGGAACGGCGTTTGGATGGGTGCCGACTGGATCCGCCTCGGCACGACGCCGGACCAGGACGACGGCGTGGTGGCACGGGCGCGGGAAATAGAACGCCTAGAAGCCGCCTGCAAGGAAGCCGATGCCCGGTTCGAGGAGCGGGACAAGCGTCTGGACGAAACCCGAGACCGTCTGCTCATCCTCGAAGAAGAGCGCGAGACGGTCCAGGCCCGTTACACGGACCATGCCGAGGAGTTGTCCCGGGTAACGCTAGAGCACGATGTCCGCCAGGTGCGGATGGAAGAGGCGGACGCCCGGGCGCGGCGCAACGCGGCCGAACGGGACGAGATTCGATCCCAGATCGAAGACGAGACGAAACTGCTTGCGGATTGCCGGGACCGGCTCACCGGACTCGTCGAAGCTGACGCGAAACTGCGGGCCGAGGGCGAAGCCCTGCGCGAGATCCGCGACCGCGAGACTGCGGAGCTGGAACAAGTGCGCCAAGATGCCCTAGCGACGCGCGATGCCTTGCATGCGTTGCGCGGCGAATACCAGGGCATGAGGGCATCCCTCACGGCCAGCGAGACGGCGCGCCAGCGCCTGCTGGACCAACGTCGCGACTTCGATGCCCGTATCAGGGAACTGCGCGCGGGCATAGCCGAAGTCGAATCGGTAATCCCCGGCCAACGCGATGACCTGCGAAGAAAATCGGCCGAGCGGCGCGAGCTCGAGGGCCGCCTCGCCGAGCTGCGACGCCGATCGGAGGACGTTGAGGTCGAACTCCGGGAGGGGACAGTGCAGCGCGCCGATGCGGATGCCGCAGTCGAGTCGGTGCGAAGTCTCCTGGAGGAGGCGCGCGTCGAACGGGAAAGGCTGGTTGCGAACCGCGACAACGTCCGGGCTCAGCTTGCCGAGACGGGCATCGACCTGGTTGATGCGCAACGCGGGCTACCGGCGGATGCGACGAAGGACGCCTGGGTCGGATCCCTCACGCGATTGGCGGCAAGGATCACGCGTTTGGGACCCATCAACCTCGCGGCGATCGACGAGTACGACGAGAGATCGGAGGAGAAACGGAACCTCGATGCCCAACGCGAGGACCTCGACGCAGCTCTCGCAACGCTCAGGAGCGCCATCCGACGGATCGATCACGATACGCGAACCCGGTTCAGGGACACCTTCGAGCGGGTCAACGAGAACCTGCAGGGGTTGTTCCCGAGGATCTTCGGCGGCGGGAGCGCGCGCCTCGTGCAGACCGGCGAGGATTGGCTGGATACCGGCGTCGCGCTAGTGGCCCGCCCCCCGGGCAAACACCCCTCGGTCCACCAACTTTCGGGGGGCGAAAAGGCGATGGCCGCCGTTGCCCTCATCTTCTCCATCTTCCAACTCAATCCGAGCCCGGTCTGCCTCCTGGACGAGGTAGACGCGCCTCTGGACGACACCAACGTCGTCCGGTTCGGTGATCTCATCCGCGAAATGTCGGGCGACGTGCAATTCGTCGTCGTCACCCACAACAAACAAACCATCGAAATGGCGGACCATCTCCTGGGCGTGACGATGCAGGAGGCAGGGGTATCGCGATTGGTATCTGTGGACATGGAAGGGGCTGCTCGAATGGCAGCGGGATAGCGTTGAGGGTTCCCATATGGATATGAAGAGCTACATCCTTGTTGGCGGCGGATTGCTGATCTGTCTGGTTTTGCTTCACGCACTCGTTTCGGCCTGGCGCGCCAGTCGGCGAGTGCCGGCGGGGGACGGGGTGTACGTTGACCCGGACGCCCTCGACATGGACGCCGAAGACGGCGGAGGAGTTCTATGGAACGAGGATGCCCAGGCCGAACTGGTCGGCGAACCGGTGGTCGAAGAATTCGCTGCCGATGAAGAACCGGGGCCACCTGTCTTGATGGAGTCTACGGTCGCAACGGACGATACGACAGCAGCCGCTGGTGTCGAGACGGCGTCAGCGTCCCCGTCCGAGACGGAGTCGAACCTCGACGAAACGCCGCCGATCGACGAAACGCCGCCGATCGACGAAACGCCGCCGATCGACGAAACGACGGATACGCAAGAACCGATCGACGACGGTCCGGAGGTCCTGCGCAAAGGTCGCCGAATCGAGATCGCCGGCAAGCGGACGGAACCCACGGTACCCCGGGCGATGCGCCCCGAGTTCCACGAATTCACTCAGCGAGAGCCTTCAGCCGGGGAGCGCGAGGGGCTTGCCCCTCGCATGAAAGGGTCCAAGGAACCCCGGCCTGAATCCAAGGTCTCGGAATCGCTCGACGAGGTCATCGTTCTTTGGGTATTCGCGAGACCGGGTCGGCGGCTGGACGGCGAGGCTCTCCTAAAGACGTTTGTCACCCACGGGCTGAAGTGCGACTCCGACTGCGTCTTCAAGAAGACGGACCCTCGTTGCGGCGGTCCCTGGTACACCGTGGCGAACGGTGTCGAGCCGGGCACCTTTGATATTTCCCGACCGGCAGCCTTGGAGACTCCGGGTGTCGTGATGTTGCTCAATCTCGGCGAGGTCCGGGATCCGGGCCCCGCATTCGAGGACATGCTCGACGTCGCGCAGGATCTCGCGATTGCACTGGACGCGGAGCTGAAGGACGAGGGCATGAGCGACATGAGCGCGCAGACGATCGAGCACTGTCGCCAGCGCATACGCGACCACCGGCGAATGCTCTTGAGAGCGTGACGCGGTGACGCCCCATAGCCGGCGCGGCCGCGTCCGAAGGACGCGCCTTCGCCTGACGCTGTGCGCTTTGACGCGCCGCTTGCGGCACGCCGGGTGCGCCTACGGCCCAGCCACACCGACCTATCCATGAACCAAACGCCACGGTCGTTCCCGCTCGTCAGAGAGGGTGCTCCCTTTGGCGTTTGTTTCATTTTAGGAGGATGATGACCGGACGATGGATCGGTCGGAGCCACGAACCGAGGTAGCCGCACTCCGCAAAGAGCTCAACTACCACCGGCACCGCTATTTCGTCCTCGACGACCCGGAGATTCCCGACGCCGAGTACGACGCGTTGTTCGATCGGCTCGTGGACCTTGAGACGTCGCATCCCGAGCTCGTCGCTCCCGACTCGCCCACCCAACGTGTCGGCGCGGCACCGTCGAGCCAGTTCGACGAAGTGCGCCACGACACGCCGATGCTCTCCCTTGACAAGTGTACGAGCGCAGACGAACTCGCCGCCTGGGAGCAGCGCTGCCGGCGACTCCTCGACCCGGACGATGAACTGAGCTACTTCTGCGAGCCGAAGATAGACGGCGTAGCCGTCAGCCTGCTCTACACAGAGCGCGTACTGGTCCGGGCGGCCACCCGGGGCGACGGCGAGACCGGCGAGGACATCACCGCCAACGTGCGGACCATCCCGGAGATCCCTATTCGGTTGCCTGCCGATGCGCCGTCTCCCCTGGAAGTCCGCGGCGAGGTATACATGCCCATCACGGGCTTTCTCGCGTTCAACCGGCGCGCGCTGGAGTCCGGGGAAAGAACCATCGTAAACCCGCGCAACGGCGCAGCGGGCAGCCTTCGGCAGCTCGATCCCGCAGTGACGGCGAAGCGGCCCCTGGCCATGTTCTGCTACAGCGTCGGCGATACTGGGGGTGGCTGGCAGCCGCGCAGACACTCCGACGTGATGGCCGCGCTCGGGAATTGGGGTCTGCCCGTCAACCGCCGGGGCAGCCGGCAGGAGGACCTCAAGGGCTGCGGCGAGTATGTCGAGGCGCTGCTTGCCGAACGCGACAATCTGAACTACGCCATCGACGGCGCGGTCATCAAGGTGGACGATCTTGGGCTGCGCCCAAGGCTGGGCCAGGTGACCCGCAAGCCGCGTTGGGCCATCGCCTACAAGTATCCCTCGGAGGAAGCGAGTACCGTGCTCGTGGACGTCGACTTCCAGGTCGGCCGCACAGGTGCCATCACGCCGGTCGCCAAGCTCGAACCCGTATTCGTGGGTGGCGTCACCGTATCCAACGCGACGCTGCACAACATGGACGAGGTCTCGAGGCTCGATCTTCGCATCGGCGACACCGTGCTCATCCACCGTGCCGGCGATGTCATCCCCCAGGTGATGAAGGTGATCGAATCGAAACGGCCAAAGGACGCCCGCGCGGTCCTGATGCCGAGGGAATGCCCGGTGTGCGGGTCCGCCATCTTCAAAGACGAAGGCGAAGTCGTCGCTCGGTGCAGCGGCGGCCTGAAGTGCCGGGCGCAGCGCAAGGAACGTCTGCGGCATTTCGCCTCCCGGCAAGCCCTCGATATCGAGGGGTTGGGCGACAAACTCGTCGAGGCGCTTCTCGGCGAAGGCTTGGTGGGCAGTCCTGCGGATCTTTATCGATTGAGCGTGGACGACGTTGCCGGCCTTGAACGGATGGGCGTGAAGTCGGCCGAGAACATCCTTGCGGCACTGGAACAGAGCAAGCGGACGACATTCGCCCGTTTCATCCACGCGCTGGGTGTACGGGAGGTGGGGGAAACCACCGCGGCCACGCTGGCAAGCGAATTCAAGACCCTGGACGCACTCATCGCAGCCGACGAGGAGACCCTGCAGGAAGTGGAGGATGTCGGACCCATCGTCGCGTCGCGCATCGCCGGTTTCTTCGCGGACGAAACCAACCGGTCACTCGCGGAGGAACTGCATGGCGAGATCGGGATCGCTTGGGAGGTCATGAACAAGGAGCCGCAGAACGCGCCGTTGGACGGTCAGACCTGGGTATTGACGGGATCCCTCGAAGAGATGACGCGTAACGCTGCAAAAGCCGCGCTGGTCGATTTGGGTGCCAAGGTCGCGTCATCGGTTTCAAAGAACACCACGGTGGTGGTCGCCGGACCCGGCGCCGGCAGCAAGCGAACGAGGGCGGAAGAGCTTGGCATCGAGATCATTGACGAGGCAGGCTTCCTCGAACGACTGGGCCGCTTGGGCGATGGCACGGCGAAACCCGATGTGCCGTGAGAGTGCTCGCTGGACGGTCGTTGCCGCGCTGGCGGTGGCCGTGCTCGCCGGTTGCGCGTCCCGACCGCCGTCCAACTCGGAGAACCTGTGCGAGATCTTCAAGGAGCGTTCGAGATGGCACCGGGCAGCGCAAACCGCGGAGAAGCGTTGGCGGATCCCTGCCTCCGTGATGATGGCGGTGATGTACAAGGAGTCGAGCTATGTGGCCAACGCCCGACCGCCGCGAAGTCGGCTGCTGCGGGTCATTCCCTGGAAACGGTCGTCGTCCGCGTACGGGTTTGCCCAGGCCACGGACGCGGCGTGGGCCGACTATCTGCGCGACACCGGCAACCGGTCCGCGGACCGGGACGACTTCGCGGATGCCATCGATTTCGTGGGCTGGTACCTGAACCGTTCGCACCGTCACCTGAACATCGCCCGGGACGACGCGCACTCGCTCTATCTGACCTACTACGGGGGCTTGGGTGGCTATCAACGGGGTACGTGGAGGAACAACGACTGGCTGAAGGATGCCGCCGCGCGGGTCGACAAGCGCAGCAGCCGCTACGAGCGTCAACTCGCGAGTTGCCGCGGTCTCGATCGCCGCCGTTGGTGGTTCGGTTAGGGGCCTCGTCTACTCCGCATTGCGTGTAACGCGGTAGATTCGGCCGCCCTGATCGTCGGAGACGAGCAGACTGCCGTCGCGTGCCGCCAGAACGTCGGCGGGGCGCCCGGATGCCCTTTGTCCCTCGAGCCAGACGTCGACGAAGGGCGAATAAACGGGTGTGTCGTCCACGAACTGCACCACGCTGACTCGGTAGCCCACCTTGGAGGAACGGTTCCAGGAACCGTGCTCGGCGATGAACATTGCGTTCGCGTAGTCGGAACCGAACGCGTCACCGGTGTAGAAATCCATGCCGATCGCTGCCGCGTGGGCCTGTATCTCGACCTCGGGCGGGACGTAGTCGGCGGGATCGTGATCCCTTCCGTATTCGGGGTCGCGGATCGCGGTACCGTGGATGTAGGGGAAACCGTAGTGGGCACCGGGCTCGATGACCCGGTTGACCTCCTCCGGCGGGATGTCGTCGCCCATCATGTCGCGCCCGTTGTCCGTGAACCACAGTTGACTGGTCTCGGGGTGCCATGCCATGCCGACGGAATTGCGAACGCCGTGGGCGTACACGGTGGCCTCGCCCGTGCGGGGATCCATGCGCAGGATGCTGGCGAAGCGTTCATCCGTCTCGTCGCAGACATTGCAGGGCGCACCGACGGGTACGTAGAGGTAGGCGTCCGGTCCCACGGACAGGTACTTCCAGCCGTGGTGATATTTGTCCGGTAGGGCGTCGGTGACGACTTCGGGCTTCGGCGACTGCCGGAAGTTGGTTTCGATTTCGGGATAGCGGAGGACGCGGTCGAGGGCCGCGACGTAGAGGTCGTCGCCCAACAACGCCAACCCGCTCGGCATCGTGAGGCCCGTGGCGAAGGTGACGACTTCCGGCGAGCCATCGGGAGAGGGAACGACGGCATAGAGCCGCCCGGCCCGTCGGGTGCCCACGAAAAGGACCCCGGATTCCGTCTCGGCCATCTGTCGAGCGTTCGGCACCTCGTCGGTGTAGACGGCCATTGAAAAGCCGGGCGTGATCCCTGTCATGCGAGGAGCAAGCTCCTCGCCCATCACCGGGATCGCCAGCAGTGCAACGGCGCAAAAGACGAATATTCTGTTCATCCCGGCAGTGTAGCAGTCCGCCGATACGGGCGTCGGAGTCGATCTCGGCATTGTAGGAAAAGCTCTCGATTGGATGTGCGGCATCGACGCCCACGGAGGTCAAGTTGCCGCGCGCTGGCGCCAATTGGGTTACTGTTTCGGTGGCGTTTGAAAGGGCGAGGCGGATTTGCCAGACGCACCCGCGACCGGTTTGACCGACGAGTTGAAGGCGACGATCCAGAACGCCTATTCGACCTGGCTCGGTCGCCGCGGATTCAACGCTCGCCGCGGTCAGCGGCAGATGATCGCCGACATCGCCCGGGGCCTGACCGAGAATGATCGACTGTGCGTCGTGGAGGCGGGTACGGGAACGGGGAAGACGGCGGCCTACTGCCTCGCTGCCATCCCGATCGCGAAGGCCAGGGACAAGCGGGTGGTCATTTCCACCGCGACCGTGGCGCTGCAGGAGCAAGTGGCGCTGCGGGACCTGCCCGACCTCAAGTCCCATGCGGATCTCGACTTCAGCTTCACGATTGCCAAGGGGCGTAGTCGGTACGTCTGCCTTCAGCGCCTAGACGACCGGCTCACCTACGATCCGGAGCGCGACCGCCTGTTCGGCCCCCCGGAAGCCGAACACCTGAAGATCTACCGACGGCTCGAGACGGCATTCGACACCGGTACCTGGGACGGCGACCTCGACAACTGGGCGGACGGTGTGCCGGCGAAGGCCTGGATGCCCGTCACCAACGACCGGGCCGGTTGTCAGGGGCGACGTTGCAGGTACTACCACCAATGCCCGGTGTTCCGCGCCCGTGCCGATGTCGCCGACGCCGACGTCGTGGTCGCCAACCACGACCTGGTGCTCACGGACCTGCGCATCGGCGGCGGCGTCGTGCTGCCCAATCCGGCGGAAACCATTTTCATTCTCGACGAAGCCCATCACCTGCCCGACAAGACGCGGGATCAGTTCACCGCCCACGCGGCGTTGCGCGGCTGCGCCGACTGGTTGAAGCAGGTCGCATCGAGCATCGAGACAATGGCGAGGCGCTTCGAGGCGCCCCGGGAAGTACATCGTGCCCGGGAGCGTTTGGCGGAAGAGGCGGGCGGGGTCGAAGACCTGCTTGCTGCCGTGGGGACCATCGTCGGCGAATTGCCGTTCGAACCTCGGGACGCGGACACCGAGACCCACCGTTTCCCGCTGGGCGAGGTCCCGGAGCCACTTGCCGAAACCGCGGAACCCCTGGGCAGATCCTTTGGCGGTGTCGCCGCGATTCTCGACGAGTTGAGCAACGACCTCGACGACGTCGGCGAGGGCAACCTGGACTGGCCGAATGCCGAACAAGCGGAGTCGTGGCGTCCGACCATCGGCCAGTTGGCCGGTCGCGCCGCGGGCGCCGAGGCCCTTTTCAGCGACTACGGGCACAGTTCATCGGCCTCCGCGGCCCGTTGGGTCACCCGGGGCCTGGCAGATCGCCGTGAGGAAATCGAACTCACCAGCGTTCCTCTCATGCCCGGCGAGATCCTGAAAGACAGGCTATGGTCTGGTTGCCATGCCGCCCTCGCCACGTCGGCTACGCTCTGTGCGCTCGGTACCTTCGACCGGTTTCGGGAGAGCGCTGGGCTCGCCGGTTCGGTTCGGGAGTCGCGGATAGCTAGTCCGTTCGACTTCGCGCGCGTTGCGACGTTCTCGGTCCCGCGGATGCGGGCTGAGCCGTCGCAGGCTCAGGACCACACGGAAGAAATCGCCTCGTTGCTGCCGGATCTCCTGCGGCTCGAACAGAGCGCCCTGGTCTTGTTCAATTCGTGGTGGCAGTTCAATGCCGTGGTGGAGTCGCTACCGGATGATCTCCGGTCGAGCTGCCGGCTGCAGGGAGAGGCGTCGAAGCAGCGGCTCCTTCGCGACCACACCGAGGCGATCGACCAAGGCCAGCCGAGCTACCTGTTCGGGCTCGCGAGCTTTGCGGAGGGTGTCGACCTGCCCGGCGACTATTGCCGCCACGTAGTCATGGCACGCATTCCCTTCGCGGTGCCGGACGACCCTGTCGACCAGGCGGTCGCCGAATGGCTCGAGAATCAGGGCCGCAATCCGTTCATGGAACTGTCCTTGCCGGACGCCTCTCTGCGGCTCGTGCAGGCATGCGGCCGGCTGATCCGCAACGAGAACGACCAGGGGCGGATCACCCTGCTCGACCGGCGAATCCGCACTCGCCGGTACGGCGAGTCGCTCCTCGCGGCGCTCCCGCCGTACCGGCTGGAAATCTAGTCCTCGGCGTCAGAAAGCGCCGTAGGGACGGGCTTGTCCCGTCCCGCCGACTTTATCGGCGCGTTTCGTGCGGGCGACCGCGCGCCTTGGCGGGCGCGATAGGGTCGCCCGACGACGCCCGCGCAACGGCACGAACCGCAGGGGGCGGTCTGGCGGCGTTGTCCCGTCCCGCTCAAACGGAACGCTTGCTGGCTCTCGCCAGCCAGTAGTCGA
>JAPPND010000175.1 GCA_028818795.1 Gammaproteobacteria bacterium
CACGCTACGCGATCCGTTGACATCCGATCTCATTCTTGGGGAGCCACTTGTTAGAGCAGGTGTTCGGGGATCGGGATCCGACGGCACAAGGACACATCGAGGGCACACTGCATTATTGTCCGCTGACGCCCGCAAGCCGTAAGATGGCGTGCTAGTAGCAGAACCCACCGCAAGGGGAGGCCAAGTGTCACACGAGCCCCCGGCGCGCCCCCGTAGACCCAAAGAGGAGACGGCCCGAATGGGCGATGAGATTTACGAGAGGGACATCAAGCCCGGGTGGAGACCGACCACCACGGCGAGTCTGTCTCCATCGACGTAGAAAGCGGGAGTTGGGCCATCTCGGAAGACCTTCTGACCGCCGCCAAGCGTCTGAGGGAGCAGAGACCCGATGCCATCGATGTCAGGTCCGTGCGGGTCGGACATCGGGCGTTGCACCACTTCGGGGGACGACCTTTGCGGAGACCCGAGTGACTGCGGGCGTGGTCAACTCGGCCTACGAAGCCGTCGTCCCCTTGTCTTTGCAGAGCCCGGCGGGCCAGTCGCGGGAGATCGAGACCGTTCGTCGATACGGGCGTGTATCCAGTGGCTGAGTCCGTGGCCAGCGGCTTCGATGAGTTTCTTGCTCGACTGTGCAATGTCGATCTCCCGCACGATTGGCAAACTGATCTCGCCCGTTCGCGCGACTGTTCGAACCGCCTCATACGAATCCCAACAGGCATGGGAAAGACGTTTGGCGTATTGGCGACCTGGGTCTGGCACCGCGTCCACCTGCAAAACGAGAGTTGGCCCCGACGCCTTGTTTGGTGCCTCCCGATGCGTGTGTTGGTTGAGCAGGTCGAAGAGCAAGTACGATCAGCGATGCGCCGAATCGACGTCCTTTGGGATCCCGCACGAGCCCACGGGGGCAAGGTGGGAGTCCACCTCTTGATGGGTGGGGCCGATGCGGGCCAGTGGCATCTTTACCCTGAGAGCGACGCAGTGCTGATCGGCACGCAGGACATGCTCCTCTCCCGTGCCCTTAACCGCGGTTACGCGAGTCCGAGGGCACGGTGGCCGATGGAGTTCGGGCTGCTGAACCACGACGCCCTCTGGGTGATGGACGAAGTGCAGTTGATGGACGTGGGCTTAGCAACCTCGGGTCAGCTTCAGGCGTTTCGCGACGAGGACCAAACGAAAGACAAACTCGGGCGTTCCTGCTTCACCTGGTGGATGAGTGCAACATTGCAGCGGGGCTGGCTGGCGAAGAGCCCAGACACAACGAGCTTGATGGGAGATATTGACCGGCATACCCACAGCATTGGAACGGACGAACGCAAGGGCCCCCTGTGGGATGACGCGAGCAAGCAACTGTCGCAATCCCAATTCGTCGACACGAGAGAGCTTGCTCTGGATGTATGTAAACGCCATAGGGACCGTGGTTGCGGCAAAGACGGGCCAACGCTGGTCGTCGTCAACACCGTAAAGCGGGCGGTCGACGTCTGGAAGGCGCTTCGGCGCGAGCAGGGGCTGAAGGATGCAGCAACGGACATTCGGCTGGTGCACAGCCGCTTCCGTCCGGCCGAGCGGCATGCCTGGCGCCAGGGATTCCTCAATCGCGAATCCTGCGGGCCGGAAACGAACCGCATCATCGTGTCCACACAAGTGGTCGAAGCCGGGATGGACATCTCGGCGTCGCTGCTATTCACCGAGCTCGCGCCGTGGCCTAGTTTGGTTCAGCGGTTCGGTCGTTGCGCCCGATGGGGTGGCATTGCCCAAGTGATCGTCGCGGACTTCAACCACGACAGCGAGGGGAAAGCCGCCCCGTATACGGTGGATGAGCTGGATGCTTCGCGCGATGCCTGCGACGCTCTGGGAGACGTGGCGCCGGTCCATCTCGAACTCTTCGAAGAAGAAAATGAGGTGTTGCTACACCGCCTCTATCCCTACGAACCTACGCACCTGCTGCTTCGCCACGAACTCGACGAGTTGTTCGATACCTCACCCGACCTGTCGGGAGCGGACATCGACATCAGCCGCTTCATCCGGTCAGGAGACGAACGCGACGTGCAGGTGTTCTGGGCCGAGGTCGACCGCGACCAACTCCCGCCATCGAGCATGAAGCCGAAACGAGACGAGCTTTGCGCGGTACCTTTCTTGGAAGCCCGAAACTGGTTGTGCAAGCCGAAGTCGGAGAACTTGAAACCGGAAGTTCGAGCATGGGTCTGGGATTGGCTGGAGCGTGAATGGCGCATTGCCGAGCGCCGCGATGTCTATCCCGGACAGGTCGTGCTCGTTGAAGCCGGGGCAGGCGGATACTGTTGCGAGTCCGGATGGGACCCGGACTCCCTTGATCCGGTCGCGCCCGTGCGGGCCGGGGACGACGGCGGCTATGTGAGCCGCGCTTGCTGGACGCGGAATGGAGATGGCTGGCAACCAAGCGAACGGCGGGTACGCGAATTGCCGCCTGCGGATCACGCCGACGCGGCAGAAGACGACGAATCGTTAAGCATCAGTCAGATTGGCAAGGAAGGCGAGATCGCTTGCGAATGGGAGACAATCGCCAGTCACGGCCTCCACGTTGGTGAGGAAGTTCGGCAGATAGCCGTCGAGGTCGTGCCGTCCATGTCCGGACTGCTGCATCTAGTGGGGCGCTGGCACGATCTCGGCAAGGCGCATCCTGCGTTTCAGGGCTCGATTCAGGCTGACGACCGTCCCAAACGCGACGATATCGCCAAAGCACCTGCAATTGCTTGGCCTTGCAGCACGCAAAATATGTACCGCATCGACGCCGGTGACCAGCGACGCGGTTTCCGCCACGAACTGGCAAGTGCGCTCGGTCTGTTCGCGGTACTTCAACGGCACGGACCGGAACATGAGGCGCTACTCGGGCCATGGGGCGAGTGGTTCGAGGCCATGAAAGGCAGCCATGCCGATGGCGGCCTCTCAGGCGATAGCCGAACGTCTGAGCCGACTCCCGTCGAACAGGAAGTACTAGACCTCGGCGCTGAGGAGTTCGATCTCCTCGCCTATCTCGTTTGCGCGCATCACGGCAAGGTGCGGATGACCTGGCATGCAAGCTCCGCCGATCAGAAGGCCGAGGATCGCCTGCTGCGCATTCGCGGCGTACGCGAGGATGACGTCCTTCCCCCGGTGCCGCTCGCCGACGCCGATGGCGGGTTTCACCAACTCCCTGCCATGTCGCTCGATCTCTCGCCTTCCGAAGCGGGTTTGAGTCCTCGAACAGGCAGGAGCTGGACAGAGCGGGTGTTGAATCTGGTCGAGCGTTTCGGGCCGTTCACACTGGCGTGGTTGGAGGCTCTGGTGCGTGCCGCCGACCACCGCGCCTCAAGCAGGAGCAATTCGGATAGACTGTTGCAGGATCAGGAGGACGACCATGTCACGCACGCGTTGGATGGAAGCCGTCGAAGGCTGGCGCCGACTGCCGCCGGAGGAGCGACGGCGACGTCATCTGGAGGCGATTCCCCGTCACGTCGCAAACTCCATGGCGATGGAGGGCGAACCCGTGGACGAAGAGTGGATCCGGGAACGACTCGCCCGCCGCATACAGCAACCCGCTACGTCGAGACCACCGCCGGCATCCTAAGCTATCGGCAACTCGCGCCGCTGCTCGCGGAGCGTGTTGCCGAGACCGAACTCGCGATTTCCGACCGCAGGTTCACGGCCCTCCCCTTTCGCGACCTTCTGCTCGAACTCCACCGCAGCATCTGCGGGGACTTGACGCCGCAGATTGCGGGCCGCTGGCGTCTTCGAGATGTCCGCGTCGGCGAGCATCGAGCCCCGCCGCACTGGCAGGTACCCGTCCTGATGCACAACTACGCCGCAGACCTCGAAGTGCGGTTCGCGGATCCGGACGCCGGTTCTGGCGAACGCCCGATCGACGACCTCGCCTTCGCCGAAGGGCACCTCTTGCACATCCATCCGTTCGAGGATTTCAACGGGCGCGTGACCCGCCTTTACCTCATCGAGCTGTTGTACCGTCTGAACCTACCGGTGATCGACACGGCGGCTCAATCGCCGGAGGAGACCGGGAGCTATTTCGCAGCCTTACGGGCGTACGACCGACACGACCCGCGCCGCCTGTCCGCCATCTGGCGACGACGCTTCGGACAGGGGATTCCCCGGTGATCCACGTCCATCAACTCGACGGCTGTGCGCCCGTGCCTCTGGCCCACTACCTCAAAGCGCTTGGCATTCTGCGGCTGGTTGCCGAGCAAGCCGACGGCGAGGCACGGGGATGGTGGGACGGGGACGGCTTTCGCTTGGGGAGTCGTTTGGCGATTGACGAGGTTCAAAGCTTCTTCATGGAGCGGTACTCGCCGACACCCATGCTCGCGCCATGGAACGGCGCCTCGGGGTTCTTCAAGACCTGGGACAACAAGAAGAGCCGACTGAGAAACAGCAAGAACTATGATGCGCTACACGAAGTACTGAAGCGAGACGAACCGCGCTGGGTGGCTCTCCAGGATGCGTGCCGTCAGGCGACCAGTGATCTGAAAGCGGTGGCGGAAGTAAGGGATGTTTCGCAGCTGACGGATGCGGAGAGAAGCAAACTGCTGATCATTCCGAGCGGTTCGGGTCCTTCATTTCTCACCGCGGACAAAGACGGCGACAAGACACGCATACAGACGGCTGTGCAGCGCACGTTGAACAGAATTCCGTTCTACCGCAGCGCAGTGATCGACGTCGGAGGCAAAAAGCCAGCGTACCCGAGCATCTGGGGTTCAGGCGGCAACGATGGTGCAATCGACTTTACGGCCCGATACATGGAGAACTTGCTCCGCGTACTTGATCCGGAGAACGCACAATCCGCAGCGTTGTTGAGTTCTTCACTTACAGGGAGCCGCGTCAAGGGTCTTTTGGGCGGCCAACGCGGAAAGGTGGGACAGTTCATCCCCGGCGGCGCAGGAGGCGCCAACTCTGTAAATGGACCAGGTACGCAGGATGATACTGTGCTCAATCCATGGGATTTCGTATTGATGCTTGAAGGGGCTGTTTGCTTTAGTTCGCACGTATCCCGACAATCCCCTTCTCATTCCTCCCAAACCGCCTCGCCTTTCGCTGTCGGCGCTTGCGGAGCTGCGTACCCTAGTGCATCCACGGACGATGAGAGGAGTCTGAGGGGTGAGCAATGGATGCCGTTGTGGTCGCGTCCATCGACGTATGGCGAATTGCGCCGCCTGTTCGCCGAGGGCCGCGCTCAGATCAGTTCGAAGACCGCACAAGAACCGCTTGATCTCGCTCGAGCTGTGAGGCGACTCGGTACCGCACGAGGCGTCAGTACCTTCCAGCGATACGGCTACATCGAGCGTAACGGGCAGTCGAATCTGGCAGTGCCGCTGGGTCGATTCATCGTCACTGACGACGAATCGGAACACTTGGCCTGCATCGACGATCTCGACAAATGGTTGCGCCACGTACGCCGGGAAGCCCGTCGCGACCATTCACCCGCACGTCTGACTACCGTGGTGCGGCGCTTGGTCGATGCGCTCTTCGCCGTCACCGAGGCATCTCAGAATCCCGATCGATGGCAGGGCGTCCTATTCCAGTTGACGGCAGTTGAAGAAACCATGGCGCGGGGTAGCGGATTCGCCGCCCAACCGGTCCCACGCCTGCGTCCCGACTGGGTGGCCGCAAGCCATGACGGGTCCGCAGAGTTCCGTTTGGCACTTGCCTTCGCGCTGCAGGCGCGGGAATTTCGCAAACAATCAGGAACCCCGATCGATCCGATCCGGCGTCACTGGCTCCCGCTTGATCGAGAACGACCATGGCGGTTCGCCATGACTGGAACGGGCGCTGGTGCGACACTCGATGTGCATCCAGATGTCGTCATGCGGGGTCGTCGCAGTATTGACGATGCTATCGCTGTCGTCGAGCGGCGTTTGGTGGAAGCTAGGGAGTGTGACGACCGCTACCTGCCGCTAAAGGCGGCACGCCGCGCGTCCGCCAGCATCGCCGATCTCGCGTCGCTGTTGGCGGGCGGCGTCGACCTCGACCGCACATTGACACTGGCGCGTGCCCTTATGGCCCTGGATCACAGAGCGTGGGCCGACCAATACATGCGGGTCGAGCCGCCACACACATCGCATTGGCCGGACGACGCGTGGCTGGCGGTTCGTCTGTGTACGCTGCCTTGGCCGCTCAGAACGCGATCTGGATTCGAGCTCGACATTGGGACCGATCCCGCGCTCATCCGCCGTCTTGCTGCCGGGGACGCCGCGTCGGCTTTTGATCTCGCCTCTCGCCGTCTGGGTGCGAACGGTCTCCGCTTCCCGGTGCGTAGATTTACCGCAGCCCCTGACACCGCCCGGCTATGGGCCGCCACCTTGGCGTTCCCGATCACGCAACGGACCGCAATGAAGTTCCTCCATCGCCTCGACCCCGACAAGGAATGAGACATGACCATTGATTTGACGCCCCTCGCTAGCGCCACTCGGCTGCTATTCAAGATCCCTTTGGAGCCTCTGCAAGGAAAGCGGTTTCAACCCACGGGATTTCCGTCTCTGGGGGCTGCAACGTTTCAAACCGATAGGGGCACGAGCCTTCTGGTGGAGTCGGCTCAAAGCATGGCCAACCGTCTCGAAATGACCGTGTGGGACGACGCCAACAAAGACGTAGCGGACGAATTCAAGGGGCTTTCGCACGTGCGCGTCACCCGCAACGGCAGGTTCTTTACCGATACGATTCTGGAGTCTCATCGCATCAACAGTCCCTATGTGTTGACATCTTCCGACCGCGCGTTCCTAGATCCCTTTCTGAAGACGCTTCGGGATCAACTTGGCGAAGGCACCGTAGACAGGAACGAAGGACTGGTGGATCGGCATGGCTTTGCACGAACCCTCCTTAGGTACGACTGCGGTTGCCTCTTGCATGGATGTTTTCTTTCCAATGACAAAGTCAAGCTGAATCCTGGAGGCAAGGGAGTTGCTCTAGCGGGCGGACGCCTTAGAGTCGCACGAGCTCTGTCTGCCTTCATCGAGGCTGACAACGTGCGGGTGGCGCCGTCCGGTGGGGTCAAAAACGACCCCCTCAACCCCTCAGGCGTCACCAAGGATGGTTTCGGCAATGTGCCGTTCGCGCGGGACGAATACACCGCCGAATCAATCACCCTATACGTCAATCTGGACTTGGCGCAAATACGAGGCTACGCGTTGGGAAGCAACGTAGAACGCCTTCTGATACTGCTAGCGCTATACAAGCTGCGGGCGCTGACGGATGACGGCATGCGTCTACGGACTGCGTGCGATCTGCGTGCAGAGCGGGGGATCATCGAGGCCAAGCTGCCCGAAGGCTGGGTTCTTCCCGCACTTGCTGACCTGAAAGGAGAGGTGAAGACCGCGATTGCATCGTGCAACGACAGAATGGTAGTCAGTGAGGCGAAGTTCGAGGACGAGCTCAAGAAAGGCAAGGTGCAGGAGGTAGCCGAGTCCGACGATGCCGACGAGACGGGGGTCGAGTAGGCGTTAATGCCCGTATCCACTGCGTTTCGGTTCGTCGCCGGGCGTTACCACGCCACGCCGTACGGCCACCACGTCAACGAAGGCCTGATCGAGTGGCCGCCTTCCCCGTGGCGCCTACTGCGGGCGTTGATCTCTGTCGGCTACACGTCCGGAGCGTGGGGTGGGGTCGAACCGCCAAACCCAGCCCGCAACCTGATCGAAAAGCTGGCTTCCGAGCTGCCGCGCTACTTCTTGCCGCCCGCAGTCGGCACCCACAGCCGTCACTACATGCCTCTCGGCGTTCTTGACAGCAATACGAAACTCGAAAAGACGACACTGGTGTTCGACACCTGGGCACAGGTCGAAGACACTGAGCTCAAGGTCACTTGGCCCAACGTCCACCTAGATGACGCCGAACAGTCCGCCTTCGACACCTTGGTCACGCGGATGAACTACCTGGGCCGCTCCGAGAGCTGGGTGGTGGGCCGCGTAGTGGAAGAGGTCAAGGCAGAGATCAACTGTTTCCCGCACGGGTTGGGAGTGGCACCCGGCCGAGGGTGGGAGCAGGTCGCCCTTCTCGCGCCGACAAATGCACCCGAGTTCGACGAATGGCGCGCCGCACGGCTTGATGCGGCTCTGGCGGATCTCCCACTGCCGGAAGGCCGGAAACCGGCCAAGGGGCGACTGAGCAAGCGAGCCAAGGCTACGGCATCCTATCCCGCCGATCTGCTCGACTGTTTGCAGAAGGACACGACTTGGTTACGCTCATACGGTTGGAACTCGCCACCCGGTAGCCGGTTGGTCTTGTACTGGCGACCCTCCGGTGCCATCTCGACTAGTGCGCGGGCGACGAGAGCTGCGGTTCCACTGGAACAACGTGTCCAGGCCATGCTCCTGTCGCTCACGAATGCGAGCCGCAACGACCATACGCTCCCACCGGTGACCAGAACCCTGCCCCAAGCGGAACTGCTGCATCGGGCGCTCGTGGCCATCGCCGCCCGGAAAGGAACACCGCCGCCCGAGATTACGGGGCGGGACGGCAACCGTCGCCCCCGCCAAGGGCCGCATCAACACGCTCACATAAACCCCCTCGATCTCGATGGCGACGGACATCTGGACCATGTCCTTGTCTGGGCACCCGAGGGTCTTGGGAGCAATGCCCAGGCTGCCATCCGTTCCGCACGGACGACATTCGCCAAGGGCGTTGCCGAGCCCTTGCGGCTGGCGTTGGCAGCGACCGGCGACCTCCGGGATCTTGTCCGATTGCCCGAGCCATATGGCGCGCGGATCGATCATCTGGTGGGCCGTGCAACGAGCTGGCAATCGATAACGCCCTTTGTGCCTCCAAGGTATGTCAAGGCTCGGGGCAAGAATTCTCTGCAAGGACAAATACGGGCTGAGCTCCGGTCAAGAGGATTCCCCGACCCGACCGTAACGTATCCCGTTGCACCCACAACACGAGACGTCGACAGAACGCGCCCGTTTCGCCACTTTAAGGTGGTACGCCAGAGTGGTCCCCAACCTCCGGTGGCATCGGGGTACGCAATTCGCATTGAGTTTGAATCACCCGTCTCCGGCCCGATTGCGATCGGCTACGGATCGCACTTTGGGTTGGGTCTCTTCCGGGCAGCGACGTCAACTTGATTCCAGACGCGCGTGGCCAATATGGAGCATGCAGCCAACTGCCCCATTGCTGGCGCCGCCCGCTACACGTGCTTCGCTCTTCAAGCTCGATCCAAGCAAGTCAATTCAGCCCGCCCGGTCGTGGACGACTTCATCGGCCAAGGGGGCACCATGGCTAACCTCCGCAGCTGGGCGGCACCGTGATCGGTACCGCGGCATTGACGGGCAAGCCTTGTTCGGCCAAGTTGAACCCTACAAAGGAGCAACTACGTGAACTCAGAGATCAACACGGACGGGAATTCGAGAAGTGGTGGCGCACCAACTTCGGTCACGCCTTCAACTGCCTTACTCAATCGGAGGCTCGGTACCTCGCCCGCTCCCCGGATGTTGACACAATACGAGATCGGCTTGCTGCGGCAGAGCGCCAAGGAGACCGCGCAGGTAGTCCGGGAATCAATCGAGAACAGGACCGACGCGCCAAGGAGTTGAAGTCGTACAAACCGCCGACACCGAGAAGGCCCGTTCCTACCCGTTGGCAGGGGTATACGCGGACGAACGGGAACTGGTCGGCGAGATCCTGCGGCATGGGCCGGATGTGGAAGTCCTTGGCCCCGAGTCTCTCATCGAAGTCCTCCGCAACCGGCTCAAAAGGGCAGCGCGCAAGTACGAACCCGCATAGCGGATGTTCGGGATCTGACACACGCTAGGTGGACCGTTACATGCTCCCGTTTATTGTCCGCCTATGCCCGCGAGCCGTAACATGGCGGCTGTAGCAGAACCCAGCGGAAAAGGACCCAGTGACACAGCAGCCTCTAGCGCGCCCCCGTAGACCCAAAGAGGAGACGGCCCGACTGGGCGACGAGATTTACGAGAGGGTCATCAAGGCCCGGGTGGAGGCCGACCACCACGGCGAGTTTGTCTCCATCGACGTGGAAAGCGGGAGTTGGGCCATCTCGGACGACCTTCTGACCGCCGCCAAGCGTCTACGGGAGCAAAGACCCGATGCCATCGATGTCTGGTCCGTGCGGGTCGGACATCGGGCGTTGCACCACTTCGGGGGACGACCTTTGCAGAGGCCCGAGTGACTGCGGGGGTGGTCAACTCGGCCTACGAGGCCGTCGTCACGTTGTCTTTGCAGAGCCCGGCGGGCCAGTCGCGGGAGATAGAGACCGTCGTCGATACGGGCTTCACTGGCTACCTGACGCTGCCTCCGGCTCTGGTGCGAGATCTGGCTTTGCCCTACGTGACCAGCGGTTGGGCGACATTGGCCGATGGCAGCGAGGTGTCCTTCGATACCTACCAAGTGACGGTGCTGTGGGAAGGCCAGCCGAAGGAAGTCTTCGCCGATGAAGCCGACACCACGCCGCTCATCGGGATGCTGCTGATGGACGGATGTGACCTAAGCATTCATGTCCGGAACGGTGGGCGAGTGCTCATACAAGCCAACGCTCCGCAGTCATGAATCCGGGCTACATCCGGTCCAGATGCTTGATTTGGGGCGACCTTCGTCGACCGGTGGAGACGCGCGGAGAACCGACGCGGCGGAGTCGGGCTGTATCGGGATTTGACACACGAGAGGCGTACGGTTGCGTGCGATGACTGCCCGACCGGCGAAACTGGTTGAGAACACCGTGTACGCTGCCCTGCTGTTGGGGTTGTGGTGCATGGTTTCGATGGCGCCGTCTTGGTCCGGTGTGTTGCTACTCGCGCTGGCTTTCTGGGCTTTCGGGACCACGGTGCTGTGATGTCCACTGTCAGATGCCCAACCCGAAGCGGCGCCCGCGTAACTGTGGCGAGGTGACCGGACTTGGGTGACACAGCTACGAGTCGGAGGACGCTGCACGCATCGGACTTCGATGAGTTCTTCTATGCGCTGTGGTCCAAGACCCCGTTCTCGCGGCAGAGGTCTCCCGCAGCTCGCGTCATGGCCAACGGCGCGTATCCGCAGCCGCCTTCGGATTTCGGATGGTTCCCCAGAGAGGCGCCGTTTGAACGAAACATGGGGGGATTTGGCGGTACTTGAAGTGGTACTATGTCGCTATGAAGCATCCGGACGACCGCGTTCGGTACGGCGATATCAAACGAGCGGGCTGCAAGATGGAATACAAGGGCTATGTCGCATCGGTGGAGTTCGACGACTCTGCGGATGTCCTTCACGGAAGGGTCGTGAACAGCGGTCCGTATCCCATCGCGACATTCGAGGCGACGGAAACGCGTGAACTCCGACGAGAGTTCGAACGCTCTGTCGATACGTATCTCAAGTGGTGCGAGGAGGATGGCGTCGAACCGAGGAAACCATTCTCCGGGAAGCTCAACGTCCGCCTCGGCTCCGAACTCCATGCCGCTGTGGCGACTGCGGCCACGGTTGAGCGAACGAGCATCAACTCGTGGATCATGGAGGTCCTGCGAGAGGCCATCGCGACCTCGTCGGACAGTCCCGAGCGTGGCGTCCAGCCACAGGTCAAGCAGTCAAACGCCTCGTAACCCCTTGCGGCGGACTCCATTGGTGGATTAATATCCGGTGCCGTCGGCGCTAAAGACACAGAACTGTTCGTGCGAACTGAAGTCGCCTACCTCTCTACGGGCCTAATTGAAGCTGCGTTTTTTGCGCCGATGGCGTACTTGCTTGTCGAACTCCGCGGCTCCGTGCCGCGGCCTCATTGGACTAGCATGAAGCACGCGCAGAGTTCTCCGTGCGGCGAGCCTTTGGGTCGAAATTTGGCGACGTGGGTGGCAGCCGCCGTGGTCGCGCCGTCATGAGTCCCAGCCGCGACAGGACGCTGGCGCGGATCCACCGCAGCCCTACACCTGCGGACATCAGATGGCAGGACCTGATCAGCACGCTGAAGTTCCATGGCGTGGAAGTGACGGAGCGGAAAGGATCGCGCGTCGGCTTGAGGTTGGGCGACGAGCGAATGGTCGTCCACCGACCGCATCCGGGTTCGGTTACGGGGCGGGCGACCGTACGGGACATCGCGGGTTTCCTGAAAGCCGCAGGCACAGTGGTAATCCAAGAACAGGATGACGATGGTTGACCACGTGTCCACGACATTCGAGGATCTGACTTCGGCGGAGGGCGAGCGGCACACGCCGTTTCGCTGGCAGACACGGCTCCTGCGGCGTCTGCTCGACGCCGAACTACCCCGCGTCGTGGACATCCCGACCGGCCTCGGGAAGACATCGGTGATGGCGCTGTGGCTGATCGCCCTCGGCGAAGGCGCCCCCCTGCCGCGAAGGCTCGTCTACGTTGTCGACCGGCGGGCTGTGGTAGACCAAGCAACACGGTTCGCGCAGCAGCTGCGCGAGAACATGCCCCGCGAGCTTGAAGCAAAACTGGAGCTCGATGCGGACGCGGGTCTACCCATCTCCACCCTGCGCGGAGGATTCGCGGACAATCGGGACTGGCTGGAGGATCCCTCGAAGCCCGCCATCGTCGTCGGGACCGTCGACATTATCGGCTCCCGCCTGCTGTTCGAAGGCTACGGCGTGTCTCGGGGCATGCGGCCGTACCATGCCGGCCTCCTCGGCGTTGATACGTTGGTTCTGCTCGATGAAGCGCATCTGTGCCTGCCATTTGAAGCCCTGTTGCGCCAAGTCGAGTCGGGCGGCAACGGCAAACTCGGCCCGTTGGGCAACTCCGATTTGGTCGCGCCACGTTTTCGCCTGATGTCCCTCTCGGCCACCGGTAGGGACGACGTACCCGAGGCTTCGTCCGGTGCCACATTCCGACTAGAAGCCGACGACCGCGAGGAACTGGTCGTTCGCCAACGCCTGACGGCGCATAAGCGGCTGAAGGTGACGGAACTGACCGCCGACACGAGCCTCCCCGAATCCCTCGCTCATCGAGCCATCGAATTTGGATGCGACGCGCCATTCTCCCGGGTGCTGGTGTACTGCGACCGGCGGAGGGATGCCGTCCAAGTGAAGGAACTGATCGATCGGGAGTGCCGGAGACGACAAAAAACCAGAGAACTCGCAGGCAAGCATTTTTCGGAGCTTCTCGTGGGGGAACGTCGGGTGTGGGAGCGGGCCGGCTTGGAGACCTGGCTCGAGTTGCACGGTTTCCTCAGCGCTGCCAACCAAGACCCCGCCGCGCCCACGTTCCTGATCGCCACATCCGCCGGAGAGGTCGGCATAGACCTGAATGCGGATCACATGGTCTGCGACCTTGTCGCCTGTGAACGCATGATACAGCGGCTCGGGCGGGTGAATCGCCGTGGCGGAGAGGGTCGGCGAGCCATGGTCGATGTGCTTGCTCCACGCCCCGAGCGGCAGGACAAGCCAGCAAAGGACCTGAAGGGGTATGGGGACTTCGAAACAATGCGGGCTCCGCTCTGTCGACTGCCAAACGGCGACGATGGTCGTCGCGATGCAAGCCCTGCCGCGATCATGGAAATGAAGGCAAAGTGGCCCGATCTCGTACGGGCGGCTACGACGCCGCCGCCGTTGTACCCCGAACTTACCCGCCCGTTGCTCGATGCGTGGTCCATGACATCGCTGCGGCACCATGAGGGACGACCCGAGGTCGCACCATGGCTCCGCGGGTGGGAGCAGGACGATGAACCGCAGACAAGCGTCGTCTGGCGCAAGCACCTTCCTGCTAGGCGCGCTGGCGGCGAAACGACAGTTTCTCCCGCCATCGTCGAGGACTACTTCCGAGTGGCACCCCTACATGCAACCGAGAGGCTGGATGCCGATTCGAGCCGCGTGTTCGACTGGATGCTAAAGCGGACCTTGAAGTTCGCAAGGCGTGTCGAGGGAGACGATCTCGCGGTGGAGGATGAAGAGATCTTTGCCATGCTCATAGACCGCACGGGCGACCATCTTGGACATCTGGCGCTGCGCGACCTCCGACGTCTAGCTGCACCGGCAAAGAGCTTCGCCCAGAAAAGCGATCTGCGGCAGCGCGACCGGGACAAGAGGGAGTGGCGTGAACGCCGCTTGCCGGGAGCAACCCTCGTTGTCGACTGCAGACTCGGTGGCCTGCTTGACGGCATGTTGGACGACGGGTGCGACAGCGCAGCAGCCGCAGCGGATGCGGACGATAGTTGGAGAAGCGTGAGAGATCCGTCTGGAGACGGTTCGCGCCCGCTGATCCGGTATCTTGTCGAGAAAGTCGATGTCGGTGAGTATGACGAAGGTCTCGAAACCCCCAGCTATGCCGACTGGCGGCACATCCGTACGTTCGAGACTCGGTTAGACGCTGCAGGTGCGCCCAGCAGCGGCCTTGCCGTCTTCAAGTGGCCCGACGATGCGAGCGACGAAGACTCCCGTTCCGTCCTTTCCGAGCCGCAGCCCCTGCGCGACCACGCGGACCAGGTTGCCGATCACGCCCGCGTGTTGGCGCAACGCCTCGGCCTGCCTCGGGACGAAGAAGACGCGCTGATTGCGGCCGCCCGCCTGCACGACGACGGGAAAGCGGCAGATCGCTGGCAGACCGCGATGAATGCCCCAAGAGACGGTCGACCCTATGCAAAGACCTCGGGCGGAGGCAATCCCCGGCTGCTGGAAGGCTACCGCCACGAGTTCGGATCCCTGCTGAAGGCGGGAGAGTTGGAGCTTCCGAGCAATACGCGCGATCTGATCCTCCACCTGATCGCGGCACACCACGGCAACGCGCGACCGACGATCCCCTGGGCGGGCTGCGAGCTTGGTCCGCCCTCGCTGCTTGAGTCCAAGGCCGGCGATGCGGCCATGCGATTCGCGCGATTGCAGAAGCGGTACGGCCCCTGGGGATTGGCGTGGCTAGAGGCTATAGTTCGAGCGGCCGATCAGAGTGCGTCCAGAGCATGGTCGAATCGTCGCAAGGAAAGCGGCGGTGGCTAAGTCCAGCATCCCCGTGGATCTGCTCAATCCGGGCCAAGTGTTCGCTTGCCTCGGTATCCTTGAGGTTGCCGACATGCTGCTGGCTGACCCCACAGCGTCATTCGACTGGACCGATGGTTGGCCGACGAGGTTCCACATCGCGACGGCGGACGACGTAGGACCGGTCCAACGTGTCTTGCGGTTCCTCGAAGAAGCCCAGGTGGTTACCCGTGCACCGGCGCAGTCGCGCAATGTCCAGCGCTGGAAGGCCAGCTGGGGCGCGGTGCCAGCCGTTGATCGACCGGGGAGTCCCTTCCCGTTTCCCGATCCAGACTCCCCCGCCACGCTTCCGGTCGTGCTTCGAGATGACGACGACAACGAGGTCGCACTCGACTATTGGGGTGACGCCACCAGGCGGGACAACGTCAAGTTCTGGGCGGGAGCAGCTGGATACCCGGGTGCGGCTATCGTGTCTAATGCTCTCGAGATCGTGCGGGGAAAGACCAGCCAGTACGCTAGGGATCCGTTTGCGTTGTCCGGCCCTCAGAGCAGCAGCTTTCGTTTCGATTGGCGGCGAGACTACATCCCCGTCCAAGACGGATTCTCCCCGAACCGCCACGGCAAGAGTATTCAGATGGTCGGCTTTCCCTTGGTCGAGATCCTTGCGGCCATCGGTGTGACGAACGCTCGTCCAAGTCGGATGACCAAGCTCAAGTACCGGTACGGCGTACTTGGCGTTGGCCGGGGCGATCTGTTGCTGGATCCCATTTTCCACCGCATTGCGCTCGGAGGCGAGTCCGCGCCACTCCCGGGTCGGCCATTTCGCCGGTTCCTCATGAATCTGGACTGGCCGGGACAGGAAGACCAAGCACGGTGCATTACCGAAGTTGACGAAGAGGAATAGTGAATGACCACGGATCTTTCAAGAGGTGACATCGACGCCTTCGCCGACGACCCGGACGGCCCGGTCGCATTGCATCTGCGCCAGCCTCTCCTGCCGGTCGAAGGTTCCGGTTCGGTTGTGTTCCCGCCGACCTATGCGGACATCGGCTACAACATCGACGAGTTGTCCGATGGGACCAAACTCGCGACCATCGACAGTGTGGGTTCCCAGGCAAATCGCATGGAAACCGTGTTCATGGCTGCGGGGCCGGGACTGCCCGAGAACCCCCGTTCGCACCTCGTCCCGCAGATCGAGATTGCGTACGGCAACGAGAAGACAGTGTCGATCCTCGAAGCCGGCCACCGCCTGGGTGATGCGCTCATACGATCAACGGGGCTCAAACAAATGGCGCGTGACGCCTTCCGGGCTTTCCTTGACCGCGACGATGTCGCTCCGCTGGCGAAGCTCGCGCCCACGTCGCTGGTTTTCGGCGTCTGGGACTCTCGCGACACGCAAGCCAAGCTGCCGCGAATCGTCCAATCCACGATTCGTGCCGAAGATGTTGATGTGCTCACCCGCTCGGCGCAGTACGAACCGCCTGTGGACTACGCGGAGCTCGACGTGTTCTCCGAATCCGACAAGGAAAAGCAGCAAGGTGATGCCAAGAGCCCGCTTGCCAAGCGTGGATTCGTCCATGTCCCTGCGGTCAAAACCCATGGCGGCGTGATCGCGCGGGGGCCGATTCGTCGCGACATCGTCGTCAACCTGGTCGCGTTGCGACGGCTGAATGGCGAAAACGGACAAGCCCTGCGGCGCTATATTCTCGCGCTGGCTCTCGTGGCCGCCACGGCACCGTTGGATGGATTCCTCCGCGCAGGGTGCCTCCTAACGTCCGACCCGGAAAATCCCGGTATGTGGCAGGTGGTGGGGCGCAACGGCAAGCGGGGGTCCGTCGGTCTAGACGAAAAGGCAGCGTTCGATTACGCACGCTCCGCCGCCGACGCATTCGGCGTGGGCAGTGGCCACCGCGTCGCATTCGAGAAGGATCTCGCCAAGGCCGATACGAAGGCCAAGACCAAGGAGCAGTGATGGGCCGGTCACTGCTGATCGCCGTCCGGTTTCACCAAGGCCGCTACCACGGTCAAGGCGACCGATTCGACGAACAAGGCGGCTGGCCACCCTCTCCCGCCCGCTTGTACCAGGCGCTCATTGCTGGCGCCGCACGTGGAGCCACTATCCAGCCGGAAGACCGACGCGCCTTTGAGTGGCTGGAACGACTAGACCCGCCGCGGATCACCGCACCAGCGGTTCGGCGGGGCCGAGCAACTCGGCTGTTCGTGCCGAACAACGACTTGGACGCAGTTCGTGGCGACCCTGCGCGGGTCGGGGAGATTCGGGTAGGGAAGCAGTGGCGACCGTGCTTTTTCGATCCAGCTATCCCTGTTCTGTTCGCGTGGCGTTTCGAATCCGGCGCGCGGGAAGCGCAGCACATCTGCAATCTCGCAACGCGTCTCTATCAGCTTGGACGCGGCATCGACATGGCTTGGGCGACGGGCCGGGTTCTCGATGAAGACGAAGCAGAGGCCACCGTAGCGTCACATCCCGGCGTGTTGCGAACGCCGGGGGGCGTAGGCATGACGGCGGTCCCCAGGCCCGGCACGTTCGCGAGCCTAGCGGAGAGATACCAGCGCAAGCGGGAACGCCTGGCCACCGTGGTTTCGGGCCGCGTATCGCGCCAGCTGTTCACGCAACCACCAAAGGCATCCTTCGCGCACACCGGGTACGGGTCGCCCGTTCGTTGGCTTCATTTCGAGGTGCGCACGTCGGACGGCAACTTCGCTCCCAATGCCCTCGCCTCGGCCGCGCCATTGCTCACGGCGTTGCGCAATGGGGCGGCGGCGCGCCTGCAGAAGGCCCTTCCAGAACGAGCCGAACTGTTCGAGCGGCTGATCATCGGCCGGGGCGCCGGCCCACGGGATCTCGCCCAGCGCATCCGTCTGATACCCATTCCGTCCATCGGGACCGAACACACCGATCCATCCCTACGGCGCGTCACGATCGAGGTGCCCGCGGACTGTCCCATCCGCATGGATGACCTGAAATGGGCGTTTGCCGGTTTGCCCGCGCCGCAACTCAACGAACCCGAGGAGTCGCGTCTTGTATCAACCGATGACGCTCGTATGGCGCAGCGGTTCGCGAAGCCTGTGCGAGAGTTCAGAACCATCACGCCGGTCGCGCTTGCTAGCGCTTCTCGTCGCAGCCTGGCCCTTGGGGACAACAAGCCCGCCAACGAACGCATCCGGGAGGAACACCGCGCGGCGGGTGCCGTTGTTCAAGCCCTTCGCCACGCCGGCATCCGAGCCAAACCGACCGACATCCGTGTTCAGCGCGAACCGTTCCAGAGGCGAGGCGTCAGGGCCGAGCTCTTCGCCGCCGGTTCGAGGTTCTCCAAGCATGCCCTGTGGCATGTGCAGTTCAGCTTCCACGAGGCGGTTTCCGGACCGTTGATGATCGGTGACGGCAGATTCTGTGGACTCGGGTTGATGGAACCGGTGGTGACTCGCCCCGATGCCGTCGTTTACGAACTCAAGCGACCTGTACGAAATGAAGATGGACCGAGGCTAGTCGGCCACCTACGCCGTGCCCTCATGGCTTTGGCGCGTGATGATGGCGGTCGAGTGGATGCGCTCTTCTCCGGACATCGGTACGACGGGCGACCGGACAACGGCGGACGTCACGCGCACGTGTTCTTGGCAGCCGATGACGGCTTAGGGGGAGCAGGCCCCATCGAGAGGCTGATCGTGATTGCACCATGGGTAGCAGACCGGAGAGCCAAGCCTAGGGATCGACGGAAATTCGACGACGTGACTCGACAGCTTGAAGATCTGCGAGCGGGCCGTTTAGGCCGATTCGACCAACTACATGCCAAACCGATGGAAGACGGGGATACGTTGATCGGGCCCACGACGACCTGGACGAACGCAACGCCGTATGTCGCTACCCGCAATCTGAAGAAACACGACGATCCGACTCAGGCGATCCAATCAGACGTGGTGATCGAGTGCAGACGTCGCGGACTACCCGCGCCTACAGGGGTGGACGTAGCGGAACTGCAGGTGGGCCCTCGGGGCGGACGACCGACGGCCATGCTCACACTGCGTTTTGCCGTATCTGTTAGGGGTCCTCTGCTACTCGGCAGGAATAGCCACACCGGTGGCGGTTTGTTCCATGCCGGTCACCGGTCCGGGAGCCAACTTGGCGAGCAAGAAGACCAGCACTGACACACACAACCTCTGCAAGGACCGGCGCAAGCCAGCTCACGCCTTCCACCGCTCTTCTCAACGAAAGGCTCGGCAAGTCACCCAAACCCCGCATGTTGACGCGAAGCGAGATTAAGTTGCTGAGGCAGAGTGCATACGAGATCGTCCAAGTGTTGCGCGATGCACGCGCGAAAAATGCGGACGCATCGGGCGACTAGGACGCCGCCAGCCCGTGTACGACCTGGCAAGACGCTCTTGAGAGTCGAAGTCGAACGGCACGACCCTGATGGGATCTGGCCGCTCCATAGCCGTCGTTGCTGATCCCTGCCGCCAAACGGCCCGTGCGCAACGGACTCTCGGATGGACGACGACAGAGTTCCCCAGATCACCCCCGCTGCATTGCCCGTGTTCTTCGCGATCTGTCCGCGCGACTGTTCGGACCGTACAGAACCTACAGCGACGTTTTCTGCATAACGTGCACAGCGCTGGTGACGCGGAACACCCGCGCGGAGTCGGAGCGAGGCGCCGTCGGAACGCCGAGTTCCGTACCGGCGTACAATCGCATCCACGCGGGGACGCATGAGAAGGGCACGGGAAATGACATCAGCGACCGCTTGGCAGTCGGATTACGGCACCCACGAGGCGGCGATGGTCGCCTATCGCGAAGCCGGCACGGCCCGGGCAAAAACCCTCGACAACCGCGGCCCGGTCCGCTACGGGGCGGACGGCGCGTTACACAAGGATATCGTCGAGTCCTATTGGCGGCATGGCTTCTACGTGTTCGAAGGTGTCATCGGCGAAGAGGAACTGGCCGACATCGAGCGCGACGTTCTGGCGATCCTCGACCGGGCGCCGACCGAGCCGCGGGGCAAGCTCGACCGGCTTGGACGGCCTGCCCTCGGCGCGGACGGCAAGGGAGGCGGCATGGCCATGGTGCGGCCGCTATCCGATCCTATCGGCGGCACGGCAGGCAACAACGGTCGCCATCCGGCCAAGATGATCGAACCTACCGTGCCGGAAGGCGCACCGGAATGGGTGCTGCAGGTCGTCGGCGGTTCGCTCCAATTCTCCGACGCCGCGCTGCGGCTTTACGCGCATCCCGACCTGCTGCGCGTGGCGGAGGCCATGAACGGCCCCGACTTCTCGCCCTTCAACGAGGTGATCTGGATCAAGCATCCGCAGCTCGGCGGCAGCGTCGCCTGGCATCAGGATGGCACCACGCACTGGGAGACGCCGAAGTTCCACCGAGGCAGCCACGGCTTCAACTTCATGGCGCAGCTCTACGGCTGCGACGCGGCCAACGGGCTGTGGGTGGTGCCCGGCTCGCATTTGGCCAAGGCGGACATCAAGGGCTGGTGCGAGGCGGCCGGCTCGGACCGATTGCCGGATGCGGTGCCGCTCCTGTGCGCACCGGGGGACGTCGCCATCACCAACCGGCAGGCCGTTCACGGCTCGTTCGCCAACACCAGCGACGCCTGCCGGGTCACCTTAAACTTCGGCTTCCATCCTCGCGCGAGTGTGGTCGGTGCCCGTGGCAACGGCATTCACGCCCCTGGAAGCGACAAGATCATCTACGACGAGGATCGCGTCCGCCGACGCTCGCGGGTGCTGGGACTGGCGATCGAGGCGCGCAGGCTACGCTTCCCGAACGAGATTCCCTACGAATACCGGCCGTTCGCCGGGCAGTCGTTCGAGTGGAACGACGCGGCAAGAGAGAGCCTGCGCGGCTACAACATGCTGGACCTCGGCATCTGACTCGGCGAGCGGGCCACAACAGGTCATTTCATAGCCGACGAGCCGGTGGCACGCAGGCCCGAGGGGCAGCGGATCGGGGTTGAGACGTCCGCCCTGTACCCAGAACAGCCGACCACGCTTCCTAGCCATAGACTTGCCGGCCCAGCCCGGGACGGTCGGTGGGCAAGAACCCTCGGTTTCAGCACGAGTTTTCGTGTCAGGTTGGCGTCCTTCGTTGCGGTCACGGCGTTCGAACGGGTGTACCTTAGGGGTTGACGCCATCTGATCGTCTCGGAGCAGCCGACATGCCGCAACGTGCCCGACGACCGACCGCAGAACCATCTCGCGAGCACTCTCCCGAACCCCGCCGGGCAGAACGGCGCGAGGACGAGAGGCTGCTGATCCCGGCACGAATGCTGAACGAGTTCGTCTACTGCCCCCGGCTCGCCTATCTCGAGTGGGTTCAGAAGGAGTGGGAGAGTTCGTCGGACACGGTCGAAGGCCGCCACGTGCATCGTC
>JAPPND010000064.1 GCA_028818795.1 Gammaproteobacteria bacterium
CGATGAGGGCTGAGCCAAGAGGCATGGGCCGGGCCGCTTGGGGCAACGCGGCTGGTTCAGGAGATGTGAGGGGGCCTGAAGGGCTTTCCGGAGGCGGTCGAGTCGGCGTATCCGCAAGCGGCGGTGCAGACGTGCATCGTGCACCTGATCCGGCACTCGCTGGCGCACGCGTCGTGGAAGGAGCGCAAAGGCGCTGGCGGCGGCGCTGAAGGCGATCTACCAGGCACCGATGGAGGCTACGGCGGCGAGCGCGCCGGACGCCTTCGAGGCGGGTCCGTGGGGCGAGAAGTCGCCGGCGTTTTGGCACGCCGCGAGGACCGTGTTCGCGATCCACTTCGGCGAGCGCTTGCGATGGTGGCGCCGTGAACGCCGGCGGTGTTGTCCGTCCCGGTTCGGCGATGGCCGGCGGCGCCGTCAGGCGCCGCCGGCGCACGGCCGGCTCGGTCGGGCTACGCCCTCCCTCCGCCAGCTGCGCGGCGGGTTCCGGGACACGGGGGCGATGGATTCCCCGAAGGGTTACAGTTTCAGCTATCGGCTGAGCGAATCACGTTCGGCCAAGGGTGGTCCGCACACGTAATTTCTGACACTCACGCGCGGCACGGCGCGCCGCCGTGACCGTGCGATGCGAGCGGACGCGCCGGGGCTGTCTTCCGCTACGCCGGTCAGCATCCAGTGCCCAGTGCGTGTACTACCTATTGCTACAATGCCGCCCCAGATTTCAACGTGCTACCCATATGGCAAACCACACCAACTCGGCTCGCGACAACGCCGTTGCCGCCCGTGGCGACCTTTCCCGCTTCGTCGTCCACCTCACCCGGGATGACACCAAGAGCTACTCTAACGGACAGTCCGCCCGTGACAACCTCAAGGCCATCGTTCACGAATGCACAGTGGGAGCTTTCAGCCCCCACTGCCTCCACATGAAGCAGATCCCGAAGGAACACCATGACGCCTTTGCCGTCTGCTGCTTCACCGAAACACCACTCTCCGAACTTCACCTACTCACCAGACGCATTCCGGGCCGCAGCATTGAACTGAGCGACTACGGCATTGTGTTCTCCCGCCAGTTCTTAATATCCAAGGGTGCCCAACCGGCCCTCTACCTTAATCTCTATGACAATAACGAACGCCTCCGCGATGCTGCCCGCAGTGTCCACGAGATCGTCGCCGAAAACGGGTTCCGTCGCTCAGGCCTCGCTCAACTTCTTCCCTTTCTGAATACCATGAACGAACGTCACGACTTCGCCTGGGAACGCGAGTGGCGGATCGCTGGTGACCTCAACTTCGACCCCCGTGATATCGTGGCCGTCATCCTCCCGGAAACCGGCGAACGCAAGCTTACCCACAAGTATCTCGAACGCGGCATACCTGTCATTTCGCCTGCTTGGTCCACAGAACGAATCGTGGCCGAGTTTTCCGAACAAGCTCGCACCGTCCGTCGCATCTGGCGCAAACGCGTGCCCAAGACTGAGCGGAAACGCGCCCGCTGACCCCTCCAGAGGTGAGTCCAATCGCTCGGGAGGGTCCGACGAAGGCCCAGTGCCAAACCAAACTGATCGCGTAATCAGACACATTGTTGTACTGGGTGTGAACGCGTTGGTTTCGTGTCCCTGCTCGCTGACGACGTCCGGATCATCACCGTCATCCAGCAATAGGAACGGCTAGCTGCACATTTTCGTTGACACGCACCTCCAAGCCGCTTTGGTCCTTTGGTCCTTTGGTCGGCCCTGACATCCGCGCGACTGAGCCCAGGTGCCACCAGCATCATTGCGGTTAAGGCGTTGGCTCGGCTTGGTAGCTCTGGCACCTCTTGCCGCATTCCAACGCCGCTTGGTGAATGGCCGCAGGCACGCGTTGCTGCTAGGTACGCTGCCCAAAACCATGCGACATTCCGACTCCCAGCGGAGAAACGCCCTTACGATGAGGGAACGCTAGCCTTGACGCATATGGCCCGTCAAAGACACTGCCCTCCCTGCCTGCCTGTTGCAAGGCAGCGAGCAGCGAAGGGCACTCGCCGAACCGACTCGTTTCACGTTGGATGACCCCGCCGTCAGTGATGCACAGCGGAGTGAGCGGCGTCTGGCTGTCGCTGAACGTCCTCGAACACTGCGGCGGATCGACGCCAAGTTAGCGTTTTCTAGGTTCTAGAACGCCCAATGCACTTGGACACCGTCCACTGAGAATTGCGGCATGTTCTTAGCGCCGAACGTGGGCCAAAGCGGTTCGATGTTCCCGCTATTCCACTTCGCGTAAGTTGCCTTGATCGTTTTCAGGATATCCCCACGTTCTTTGGCGAGATTGTTGATTTCGCCGATGTCTTTGGATAGGTCGTACAGCCAGAATCCGTCCGCGGCGTAGATCAGTTTCCAATCCCCTACTCTAGCCGCCCAGATAGGGCCAGCCCGCCAGAAGAGCCTGTCATGGGGTTTTTGGCTTCTCGAACCATTGAGATAGGGGATCAGGTCAACGCCATCGATGTCTCGATCCGATGGCAATTCCCCACCCGCGGCAGCGACAGCGGTCGGGAAGATGTCCAGCGCGCTGACCGGATGCTCGTACGTAATGCCGTGGGGAATCCGTGCTGGCCACTTCATGGTGAAAGGTACACGGATTCCCCCTTCAAACATCGTTTGCTTGCCCAGCCGAAGCGGTTCGTTGCTGCAGTACTCGGACACGCCCGCGCCGTTGTCGCTGAGAAAGACCACCAGCGTGTTTTCTTCGAGGCCGTCCTCCTCTAGGGTATCCAAGACAGCGCCTACGCCGTCGTCGAGAGCGGATGTCATTGCCGCATAGATGCGACTGCCTTCATCTTCGATGTGCGGGAAACGGTCGTAGTATTTCTGCGTAACCTGAAGGGGGCCGTGAACGGCGGTATACGGCAGATAGAGAAAAAACGGCCGTTCCTTGTGTTTTCTAATGAACGCCACCGCTTCGCGCGTGAAAGCGTCAGTGAGGTAGTGGTTTTCCTCGACCGGAGTGGTTCCCCGCATCAAGGTGCCGTCGCCTCGGCCTTTCCACGGCGACTTTGACGGTGGCCCCGGCTCGACCAAAAGTTCCCCCACACGACGGATGATTCTGGCGTCGTCTCGCGTCGGGTCGAGATAGTCCGTGCCCCCGGGGTTCATGCCGAAGAACTCGTCGAATCCGCGGTTGATCGGATTGAATTTCTCGTGCGAACCCAAATGCCATTTGCCCACCATGCCCGTCACGTAACCCGCTTCCTTCAGGGCATCGGCCAGGGTCACCTCGTCCGCAGGCAAACCGTCGTCGCTCTCGGGCCCGGTTTTGGGGAGGAATTCGAGCCCGAAACGCTGCTGGTAGCGCCCGGTCAGAAGCCCTGCCCGGGAAGGCGAGCAAACGGGACTCGAGACGTAGCCGTCGGTGAACAATACCCCCTCGTCCGCGATGCGCTTGATGTTCGGCGTGTGGACCGTATCGCAACCGTAGAGTTCGCTGTCGCAATAGCCGAGATCGTCAACGAGAATGACAACGACGTTCGGCGGCGCCGAGTCGGTGCCGTGTGCGGATGCGGTGCATGCAAGCACCAGTGTCAGTATGGAAAACACTCGCACGGATATGACTCCCGGTTGTCCAGTGTTGAGAACTCTAGCATTGCCGTTTCCGTGTTGGGGGTGAGGTTGCGCTTGACGAGGCACCGGGAGTGACGATCAACTTGCGCTCGGTGTGAAGGGGCTGCCAAGGGGAAGCGTCGAGTGAGATTCGCTGTCCGAACACAGGTCGAGATTGCGTTCGAGCCGGCCGATTTGTCGGGTTCCCGGTACAGCGGGTGGATTGCCGACCGGATGACAATCAACGTCGAGAAACGTCTGCTCACGCTGGATCTGCAGATGATCCTCGACCCCTTCGTCAACCGGCCTGGCAAGCAATGGTGGGCCGGGGAGCATGTGGGGAAGTTCCTGCACGCGGCAACCCACGCTTGGCTATTCACCGGGGATGATCGACTCAAGGCGCGCATGGACTCTGCCCTCGGCACCCTGATCGACACCCAACTCCCCAACGGCTATCTGGGCACGTACAAGGAGAGCGATCAGTTCGGCCAAGGAGACGGGGCCGGCTGGAACGGTCCGGTCTGGGACGTCTGGACGCACAAGTACGTCCTCATTGGATTGCTCACGTACTACCGGGCCACCGGCCATGCGCCCTCGCTCGCGGCGAGTAGGCGCGTCGCGGACCTGCTCTACGAGATCTTCGTCGTGCGCAAGAGAAGCATGAGACTAGCCAGTGCCCACCAGGGCATGGCGGCAACCAGCGTGCTTGAACCCATCGCCATCCTCTATCGGCTGACCAGCGAGCCGCGCTACCTGGAGTTTTGCCACCGGATCATCGATGCGTGGGAAGACGAAAACGATCCGGAGACCTGGATGAACGAGGACGGCTGTCGGCTTCTCACGAGCCTGCTCGAGCACGGAAACGTCTATAGGACTGCCAACCGGAAAGCCTACGAGATGCTCTCGAACCTGGTGGGGTTGCTCGAGTTGTATCGCGTCGATCCCGACGAGCGCTACCTCACCGCCTGCACGAACGCATGGAACGACATCGCGACGAAGCGTCTCTACATCACGGGGACCGCCAGCTACCACGAACATTTCACGCCGGATCACAGGCTGCCGCCCGGCCAGGCGGCGGGAGAAGGCTGCGTCACCGTGACTTGGTTGCAGCTAACCCGCCACCTTCTCGAACTGACCGGTGAGGTGCGCTACGCTGACGAACTCGAGCGCACCACCTACAATGCCCTCCTCGCCGCGCAGTCGCCCCGTACCGGCGAAGTGACCTACTTCGTGCCCCTCGTCGGACGCAAGCACTACAACGGTCACGACGCCAAGCTCGATCCCCCGATCTCCTGCTGCTCGAGCAGTATTCCCCGCGGCATCGCGATGATCCCGACCTTCGCGTCGGGCGTCTTGAACGGCAAGCCGGCGCTGCTGCAGTACATTCCGGGCAAGCACGTGCTGCACTACACAAGCGGCAACGACCAGGGGAAGGTCACACTGCACGTCAGTGGTGACTATCCCCGCAAAGGCGACTTCGAGGTTGAAGTGGAATTGGAACAGACGGCTCAGTTTGCACTCGTGCTGCGAGCGTCCGCTTGGGCACCCGGATTCGAGGCGACCGTTGGCGGCGTGACCCACCGCCCTTCAACCAGTCGTCTGGTCGAGATTGAGCGGGTCTGGTCGCCGGGCGACAGGGTGCGGGTGAAGATCCCCCTGGTGATTCGCCAGGTTCCCGACGGCGACGCGACCGGAAGTTCGTTTGCCTTTGTGAGGGGGCCGCAGGTTCTCGCCACGGATACGGCCGTTGAAGAAAACGGTATCCCGGAGTCGTGGTGGGGCGACGCCCCCTACACGCGAGTCGTCGAACACAACGACATCGAAAAGGAATTCCGCTTGGTGACCTTCGCGGACGCGGGCCAGAACAAGGAGGAATACGCGGTGCTCCACGAAGACGTCGAGGCGAACACCGCATGAACCTGACTGCACGCTCCCTGCTTCTTTTCGTACTGTTCAACGTCGGAGTCTCGCTGGCGCAGGAACGGCCAAACGTCCTGTTCATCGCGGTCGATGACCTGAATCACTGGGTTGGGCATCTCGATGGGCATCCGGGGACCTTGACCCCGAACATCGACCGTCTTGCCGGTCGGGGAGTGACGTTCTCTCGCGCCTACGCAGCGGCGCCCCTGTGCAATCCGTCACGAGTCAGTCTGCTGACGGGCGTCATGCCGGCGCACTCGGGTGTCTACGGCAACCACGAGAGACTTCGCGAGCAGCTACCGGATGCAGTCACGCTGCCGCATTACTTTCGCCAGAATGGCTATACCGTCAAAGGAGGCGGTAAGATCTTCCATCGCGGCCCGGAGGATGGGGAAGCCTGGGACGAGTATTTCCCCGCCGAAAAAAAGTCGAAGGGGCCCGAACAAAAGACGGCCGAGGGGAAGAAGACTCCGCAGACCGGCATGTGGGCACCCTGGGGGCCATCGACTTCCGACAGCGCGATGACCGACGCTAGGGTTGCCGATCGCATCGTCACCGAGCTCAAGGGTGAGCACGAAAGGCCATTCTTCGTCGCCTATGGCACCTACAAGCCGCACTTGTCTTGGAACGTCCCTCAACGTTTTTTCGAGATGCACCCCTTGGAATCGGTGGCACTGCCGACGGTGATCGAAAACGATCTGGCCGACATACCGCCCTTCGGCCGCCGGCTTGCGGCCGAGGTATTGGACATTTCGAACAACCGGAACCACGCGGCGGAAGGCGGCGACCATGCCAACGTACTTCGCTACAACCAGTGGGGCCCGGCCGTGCAGGGTTACCTCGCGAGCATCACGTTCGCCGATGCGCAAGTCGGGAAAGTTCTCGATGCACTGGCGAATTCACCCCACGCCGACAATACGATCGTCGTGCTCTGGGGAGACCATGGCTACCATCTCGGGCAGAAGGAGCACTGGCGCAAGCACACGCTGTGGGAGGACGGCCTCCGAACAACGCTGGTGATCTCGGCCCCGGGGTTTGGCAATGTCCGCAGCGACCGCGTCGTCAGCTTGCTTGACCTGTATCCAACACTGATCGAACTCGCGGGCCTCGAACCACGCGAGGGAATGGACGGGCAATCCATCGTCCCGTTGCTGCGGGAGCCGGATCTACCCTGGCCGCGGCCGGTGGTCAGCACCTACGGCTATCAGAATCACTCGATACGCACCGAACGTTGGCGATACATCCGCTATCACGACGGGGCCGAAGAGCTATACGACCACGACGTGGACCCCAATGAGTGGACCAATCTTGCCGTCGCTCCCGTCGCGGACAAGCACCGCGAGGTAATCGACCAGCTCGCCCGGAACCTCCCGGAAGTCAACGTGCCCGCCCCGGAAAGTGATTGAGCGGGACTCGCTCAAGGCGTGTACCAGATCGGCGAGGTGTAGGCGCGCTCTTGCGTCACCATCGGAATCTCGTCCGGCAAGTCCGTCAATCCAAAGAACTTCGCATCGTAAGCCGTCCAACGCGGCGTCGGGATTTCCAATACGCGCAAGTAGTAGAAGGCGAGTTCGTCCCGCTTGAAATCGGGATCCGTCCACACGACAGCCAATTCCGCGTCGCCGATGCTGTTCGTGTAGGAGGCCTCCTTCACGTTGACCGTATTGCCCACGGCCCTGACGTGGCCGTCGGCGTCTTCTCCCCGGCCATCGGACAAGGCCACGTTGTAGATCTTCTCGTGCACCCGCCGCCTCCGTCACGCCAGCCTTTGATCACCTGCACCCGGTCCAGGTTCGCGCCATCGGGATCTTTCACGGCCCGGATCAGGAAACTCGGCGTTCTCTCGCCAGGCGCTTGTGTAAGGTCGCCGCCCATCGGCACTCCCTTGGCGTATCCGATTCGAGCGAGGTCTGGCCGCATGGCATCGTCGGTCACATAGTCCCAGCCGCCGAAGAACCGAACCGTCATGCGGGGGCCGGTGGACGCGTAGACTTCCCGGCGACGCATCGCGCTGAATAGCGCTTCTCGCGTGTTCTCGGTTGCCCAGACCGCGGCATAGCCGGCGGCGTTGCTCTGCCAATTCGCCTTTGCGCGATACGGGCTGGGTTCGCTAAACCCGTTGCTGCCCCAGAAATTCTCTGCGTTGGTAGTCGTCAGCGAATTGTGGGTGTCCGTGCTGCCGATCATGCCGAACTTGAACGGATTGACGCCGAGTTCCGCCTCTTGGCCTAACCCCAGTTTCAGGGCGGAACGCACATAGGATTGCGCGGCGACGGCATCCGGTTTGCCCATCGTCTCGTAGTCGGCAAATTCATCGGTCGGCGATATGAGCGGGCGGGTCTCGCCGTCCCCTTTGCGCTGGGTCACCTCGACGATTGGCTCCCAACGGGAACGGGTCTCGGCGTAGGTTGTGGTGAAGGGCTGGCCGTGAAGCGTATTGAGCGTGAACATGTTGCCCCCGCTCAGATTGCCGTTGTGGGGGATGGCAAGGACTTGGTCGCCCGTCCGGTCCTCGTGGTCTTTGAGGTACGCCCACAGGTCCTCGGGGTCATCGCTGTGGAAGCGGGAGAACGGCACGACCTGACGGGCTTCGGCAGCGCCCCCCCGGTAGAGCACGTTGCGGTGGATCATCCTGGGCTTGTTCTCCGCCGCCCGCGCACTCCACTCGTAGCCGATGAATGCCGTGAACGTGCCCGGGTCGTTGTGCCGTTCCGCGCTCGCGATCACCTCCTTCCAAACCGTACGTTGGAAGTTCTCGCCGAGGGCATAGTCGGCGCTGTGTGCTGCTTTTGCCGCCAGCAAGTCCCCGCTCCCCTGACCAAACTCATCCATGTCTTCGGCAAGGAGAATGTCCCGACCGGCGGATGGCCCGCAAGGATTCGCGCCCAACGCTGACTTGCCTCGGTTTCCGGTAACGAGCCGTCGCCGGCTGCCAGTCGAAGCAACACGCCAAGGTTCTCGGCGTGGTCCGAGACCATTAGGAAGTCCAATGGTCGACCGAGCCGTACTTCCGCGCCACCGTTCGACCGGACTGTTTCTCCCTTGGCAAATCGATACGCATCGTCCGGCGTCAACCGAGCACCCATCGCGTAAGCGTCACCCGACAGGGCCGTGTGCACATGCGTATCTCCCCAGTAGACATTGGCAGGGTAGGAAAGATCGACGTGCGGCGAATACGACTCGCCGGCCAACGCACTGACCCCTGGCACTGCGAACACGAGCACCAAGCATGCGTTGTTGGCATATGTGGGCATAAGGGTCTCATCGGACTGCAGCCACTGCGAACGGTGTCGTGGCGCAGCGTATGGTGGGGAGGATAGTGCCAGAAATGGCGCAGGGTCTTTTGCCGCCCCGCTGGCGCTGCCGAGTTCTCCGGGATATGCTGCGCCGCCCCGCGAGGCGCCGTCGAGGAATCCGGGGTACGCTCACCCTCGTGTCGGCAATGGCCGCGTTAGAAGGAGGTCCAACGATGCAAACGCTGCAAACGGTCTTGTTGATCTTGCTGCTCATCGATGCCGTTGCGTTGGGGGCCATCGTGCTCCTGCAGCAAGGCAAAGGCGCTGATGTCGGGGCGGCGTTCGGCTCGGGCAGCGCGAACACGGTGTTCGGCAGCGCGGGATCCACTTCGTTCCTGACCAAGATGACGGTCTACCTGGCGATCGGGTTCTTCGTCATCGCCTTCGGTTTGGCGTATACCGCCAAGGAGATCGCCGTCGACTTGCGCACCGAGGGCATGTCCGACTTCCCGGTCTTCGAGACGGAAGTCGACGCCGAAGAGACCGGTTCGCCGCCGCCCGATCCCGACACGGATTCCGATCTCCCCGATGTATAATCCCGCGCCCCGTCGACTGGCGGGACGTGCCGAAGTGGTGGAATTGGTAGACACGCTGCCTTGAGGGGGCAGTGGACTTGCGTCCGTGGAGGTTCGAGTCCTCTCTTCGGCACCATCTTCGACCCCATGGGCGACTAATCCGCTCTCACCAACGGCCCCGACAGGGGCGATCTCACTACCCGCAGGCCCAACGCTGTCTCGGTGGTGGTCTCTCCCAACCGCACCACGTTCCGGCCCGCGAACGGCCTAAACATGTGCCCGCGCACCACGCCCTTGCGGCAGTCCCCGTCGCGTCGCGGCTCGCCGTCCTCGGGAGCGCCTTCGTAGTTCGGGTGCCAACAATCCACCGTCCATTCGGCCACAAACCACACGTCCTCTAGACGCGTACCCAGACCACGCAGCCCGAAGGCGTTGACCGTGCGTTCGTCCGCCGGTCCAGGCGACGGGAATACGCTCTGGATGTCGTTACGGGTATCGGCGTCGTTGTCTTCCACGAGCATGGCCAGATCCCAGTCGGATCGACCCGCCCGCGCCGCGTACTCCCACTCGGCCTCGCTCGGCAACCGGTACGGATGTCCCGTTTCCTTGGCCAACCACTTTGCGTACGCCGTAGCGTCCTCGCGGGCGATGCAGGCAACCGGGTGCTTGTCGGTGGTGGGATATCCAGGGTTGCGCCACGTGAGGCCGGTGTCGAAATCGAACCCGACCGGACCGCGGCGGCGTCCGGGGTGGCCTGCCCAGGGGGTGTGGAGACATTGCTTCTCCGGTGGTCGCAACCCAATGGCGGGTCTCTGTCCGGCGCCCGACCGTTCCGCGAGGGTCAGGTAGCGCGTTTGCTGCACGAACTCGGCGAACTCGGCCACGGTCACCTCGTCTTTCGACATGGCGAACACGTCCTCGATCTGGACGGTGCGCCTGGGCTTCGCCCACTCGGGGGCGCGCTTGTCGAACATGCGGTCGGTGTCGACCGGAAACCAACCCATCTCGAACTTGGCCGGGTAGATCGACACCATGAGGGGGCCGGTGCCGCCCGATTGGAGGGGGTCCGTGAACTCTTCGGCAGCCCCTGCGTGGAGGGCGGCCACTGTGATGACGATGCCCGGGAGTCGCATAGTCGGTCCTCTTGGTTAGCTTACCGTCATCGCGACGCGGGTGGTGCAAATCGCGGTCGCATGCCCTGTGAACCTTATCGGTTATGTTCACGGGTGCTTGAGACCCGTCCTTTCGGCGCATGGTATGTTGACTCGTCCGTCCCCAGCACTGACGAGGTCTTGCCGCCATGCCCTTGCGCCCGGTTGCCGCCGAGCATCGACAGACCGGCTACCTGCCGTCGCCGGTTCTCGATCCGCCGGAGGCCCTCGGCCTGCCGCCGCTGACGCGCGACCTCGACACCGCCAAACAGCACCTCTCGGAATACGGCATGTGCTTCGTGCCCGATGTGCTCGACAGATCGGAGATCGAACGCCTCCGCACTGCGTTGGATGCGCAGGCGGCTGCGGAGCGGAACCTCGGCGACCTGGCGCCACCGGGCGCGCTCGGCAACAAGCAGAGCATCTCCAACATGGTCAACAAGGGCCGCGTGTTCCTGGACCTGGTCGAGCGCCACGAGACCGACGAACTGGCGGGGTTCCTGCTCGGTCGCTCGTTCCTCGTCTCGAGCATCACCGGCGGCATGTTCCACGCGCCCACCACCGAACCGCAGGCCTTGCATCGCGACCAGGGTTTCGTTCCGGCGATGGCGGAGTTCCCGGCAGCGTGCAACCTGTTCTGGCTGCTCGATGACTTCACGCCCGAGAGCGGCAGCACCCACGTCGTCCCGGGCAGTCATCGCTGGCGTCCGGAGTACCAGATCAAGGCGCCGCCGCAGGAGATGTCGGTGCAGGTCGAGGTGCCGGCTGGAAGCGTGTTCGCCTGGGAAGGCCGGATCTGGCACGGCCTCGGGGTCAACACCAACGGCGAGCCCCGACGCAGCATCACGACGTACTTCTGTCTGCCGTGGATGCGCCAGCAGGAGAACTGGGGCGTGTCGTGCCTGCAGGAAGTGCTCGACGAAGCGAGCCCGAAGCTGCGCGCCCGCCTGGGTTTGCGCAGCTATGGAACGTTGGGCGGTGTGAACGGGACGAGGACGGGTGCCGGGTCCGGTGGGTTCGGCAACGCGGACGTGGTGTTTCCGGACTACATCATCGGCGAAGGCGGCAGTCTGCACCCGCTTAGGCGCGTGTCGCGGGACGAGAACGGCTGATCGTCGCCGACCACCGCAATGTCCTTCGTAGGGGCGACGCTTGTCGTCGCCCGCCACCTGTATGGCGTCTGAAAATGCCTTTAGGGGGACCCCGTGGAGCACTTGCCGTCCCCAAGTCGCCTACCTATAATCCCGCGACCTGATGCGGGGTGGAGCAGTCTGGTAGCTCGTTGGGCTCATAACCCGAAGGTCGTAGGTTCAAATCCTGCCCCCGCTACCAAGCATGGTGGCGGTGCCGCAAGGGGCGGCACCGTGACATGACCCGGTGCGATTGACCGGGCACTAACGGTATACGCACGCCGCGTCAGCGAGATGGGGCGTGCCTGATCGGTTTTGGATGGGCATTGCTGCCCATTTTTTGTGTGTGGACGAGAGGAACTGCGGAAGGCTTGAGGCCATGACGCGGAAGGAACGGGACCTAGAAGCGCTGTTGACGCCGACGGTGCGAGCACTCGGCTGCGAGATCTGGGGGATCGAATACCGACCCCGGGGCCGCAACTCGACGCTGAAACTCTATATCGATTCGCCGGAGGGAGTCGGCATCGATGATTGCGAACGGGTGAGCCGGCAGGTCGGCGCGCTGCTCGACGTCGAGGATCCCATCGTCCACTCGTACCGTCTGGAGGTGTCCTCGCCGGGCATCGACCGGGTGTTGTTCCGCCGCGAACAGTACCTTGCCAACGTCGGCGAGCGAGTCGACGTGCGCCTGGCGTTTCCGTTCGACGGTCGCCGCCGCCTGGCCGGTCGACTGGCCGGCGTCGAGGGCGACGACGTCGTGGTCGAGGTGGCGGAGGACGAGGAGGTCGTGCTGCCGTTCCAGCAGATTCAACGCACCCGTCTCGTATTCGAAGGACTTTCCCGCTAACGCGTGCTGGTGAAGAAAAGCGACTTGGGATTGAGGGCACCGCAATGGCGGAGATGAACAAAGAAGTGCTGATGGTGGTGGAGTCCGTCTCCCACGAGAAGGGCGTCTCGAAGGACGTGATCTTCGAAGCCATCGAACAGGCTCTGGCCACCGCGACCCAGAAGAAGTACCGCGAGAACGCAAGGTTTGCCGTGAGCATCGACCGGGAGTCCGGCAGCTACGAGACCTTCCGGACATGGGAGGTGATCGATCCGGAACGGGAACTGGAGGAAGGCGAGGAACCGAACCCGGATGCGGAGTTGAGTCCCGAAGAGGCCGCGGAGAAGGATCCGGCGCTCGGCATCGGCGACTTCTACCAGATTCCCGTGGAGTCGGTTGAGTTCGGCCGTATCGCGGCGCAGACCGCCAAGCAGGTCATCGTTCAGAAGGTGCGGGAAGCCGAGCGCGCCCGGGTCATCGCCATGTACGAGCCGCGCGTCGGCGAACTGGTCAGCGGCTCGGTCAAGAAGACTTCGCGGGACAACGTCATCGTCGATCTCGGCAACAACGCGGAAGCGATTCTCACCCGCGAGAACCTGATCCCCCGGGACAGCTTCCGCATCGGCGACCGGATCCGCGCCCTGCTGGTGGAAGTCCGCCCGGATCAGCGGAGTCCGCAGCTCGTGCTTACCCGAACCACGCCGCAGGTGCTCATCGAGTTGTTCAAGATCGAGGTGCCTGAGATCGCCGAGGACGTCATCGAGATCCGCGCCGCGGCGCGGGATCCCGGCTCCAGGGCCAAGATCGCCGTCAAGACCAACGACGGTCGGATCGACGCCGTGGGCGCCTGCGTCGGCATGCGGGGTTCGCGCGTGCAGGCCGTGTCCGGCGAACTGGCCGGGGAGAAGATCGACGTCGTGCTCTGGGACGAGGATCCGGCGATTCTGGCGGTGAATGCGATGTCGCCGGCGGACGTCAAGTCCATCTTCAAGGACGAGGACACCCACACGATGACCATCGCGGTGGAGGAGGACAATCTCGCCCAGGCCATCGGACGGGGCGGCCAGAATGTCCGACTGGCCACCGAGTTGACCGGCTGGAACTTGAGGGTGATGGACGAGGAGGAAGCCGCCCGCAAGCAGGAGGAGGAGTCGCGCGGCTACGTCGAGTATTTCATGAAGGTCCTCGAAGCCAACGAAGACGTCGCGACCGTGCTGGTCGAGGAAGGCTTCACGGACGTCGAAGAGGTCGCCTACGTCCCCATCGAAGAGTTGACGAACATCGAGGATTTCGACCGCGAACTCGTCGACGACTTGAGAAACCGAGCCCGAGACGCCCTTTTGGAGATGGAGATCTCCGGGGAGGCGCCGGGTACGCCGGCCGCGGATCTGCTGGAGATGGAGGGTATGGACAATCCGCTCGCCTTCAAGCTCGCCGCCGCAGGCGTGGTGACGATGGAGGATCTCGCCGAGTTGTCCATCGCGGATCTGCAGGAGATCAACGACGAGGTCGACGAAGAACGCGCCGCCGAACTGATCATGACCGCCCGGGCTCCGTGGTTCGAGGACTCGGAACCGGAGGAAGCCCCCGTCGGAGACGCGCATGGTTGACGTCACGGTCGGACAACTCGCGACGACGCTGAAGCGACCCTCCGACGACCTGCTGAAGCTCATGCAGCAGGCCGGGCTTCCCCACGAGCGGGACGACGAAATCGTCTCGGACGAACAGAAGACGCAGCTCTTGAGTTTCGTTCGCCGCCGGCAGACGGACCGGGCGGAGCAGCAGAAGCAGATCACCGTACGCCGCCGCAACGTCAGCACCCTCCGGACCGGCAAGGGCGGTCGAGGCACCGCGGTCAAGGTGGAGACCCGCAAGAAGAAGGTTTTCGTCCGGCGCCCGCCCGTCGATGGCGCGGTCGGTGAATCGACGGCCCGTGCCCCTGTCGCACTCACGCAGGCCCAGATCGAAGCGGAACGAATCCGCGAAGAGGACTTGAAGCGCAAGACGGCAGAGGAGGAGGCGCGCCGTCAGGAGGCACAGCGCAAGGCCGAGGAGGAGGAACGCCGACAAGCTGAAATCGCCGCCAGGGCCAGGGCGGACGAAGAAGCCCGGGAAGCGGCGAAAAAACGCGTCGAAGCCTCACCGGAGGCCGTCGCGAGGGCGGCGGCGGAAGCAGCGGCCAAGGCGCAGGCGGAAGCCCGTGCCGCGGAGAGCGGCAATCGTCGGGCGCCGGGACGGGCGGGAGCGCGGCATCGCGACCGCGCCGCCCGGGAAGACGACTTCGGCGACGGCAAGGTACGCCGCCGCGAATTGTCGCTGAAGCAGGAATCGAGGCGGGCCAAGCGACGCCATCTCACCGTGGAGAAACAGGGCGGAGAGTTCGAGAAACCTCAAGAGGTCATCGTCCGGGAGGTGGAAATCGGCGAGATGGCCACTGTCGGCGAACTGGCTCAGCGCATGAGCATCAAGGCCGGCGAGGCGATCAAGACCCTGATGGGCATGGGTGTCATGGCCACGATCAACCAGGTTCTCGACCAGGATACCGCCGTCCTTCTGGTCGAGGAAATGGGCCACAAGGTCAAGCTCGTCGTCGAGGACGAGGTGGAACTGGACCTCGAGAAGTCGCTGCAGGTCGAAGGCGAACGCCACCCGCGCCCGCCCGTGGTCACCGTCATGGGCCATGTCGATCACGGCAAGACGTCGCTGCTCGACTACATTCGCCATACGCGGGTCGTTGCCGGCGAAGCCGGTGGAATCACCCAGCACATCGGCGCCTACCACGTCGAGACCGAGCACGGCGAGATTACGTTCATCGACACGCCGGGCCATGCAGCCTTCACGGCCATGCGGGCCCGGGGTGCCAAGTCCACGGACGTGGTGATCCTGGTCGTGGCCGCGGACGATGGCGTGATGCCGCAGACGGAGGAAGCCGTTCAGCACGCCCATGCAGCCGATGTTCCGCTGGTCGTCGCGGTCAACAAGATGGACTTGGAGGGGGCCGACCCTGAACGGGTCAAGAACGAGCTCAGCGCCCTCAACGTGATCCCGGAGGATTGGGGCGGCACGGTTCAGTTCATCGAGGTTTCCGCAGAGACCGGTGAAGGCATCGACGCCTTGCTGGAAGCCGTGATACTGCAATCCGAACTCCTGGAACTCTCGGCGGTGCCCGAGGCGCCTGGCCAGGGCGTGGTCATCGAGTCGCGCTTGGACCGCGGCCGCGGACCCGTCGCGACGTTGCTGGTGCAGAACGGAACCTTGAAGCGCGGCGATGTCATCGTTGCCGGCGAGTGCTTCGGCCGGGTTCGGGCGTTGACCAACGAACGCGGCGAGAACGTCGACGAGGCACCCCCGTCCGCACCTGTGGAAATGCTCGGCCTGAACGGGACGCCGGAGGCCGGCGACGAGTTCTCCGCGGTCGCCGGAGAACGCCAGGCCCGCGAGGTGGCGGACTTCCGCGCCGGGCGTAGCCAGGCGCAACGCCACGCCAGCCAGAAGGTGGCATCCTTCGAGAACATGTTCGCGAGCTTGGGCCAGGGCGAAAAACGGGTGCTCAAGCTCATCGTGAAGGCCGACGTGCGGGGATCCCTTGAAGCGATCACCAAGGCCTGTTCCGACATCGGCAACGACGAAGTCTCCGTAAACGTCCTGGCATCCGGTGTCGGCGCCATCACCGAGTCGGACGCCAACATGGCGATGACCTACGGTGCGGCCATTTTCGGCTTCAACACCCGGGCCGACCGCGCTGCCAAGGACATCATCGAACGCGAATCCATCGACCTGCGCTACTACAGCGTCATCTACGAGTTGCTCGACGACATCAAGGCGATTCTCGAGGGCATGCTTGCACCGGAGATCCGCGAGGAGATTCTCGGCGTGGCGGAAGTTCGCGAGGTGTTCCATTCGCCGCGGTTCGGCCAGATTGCCGGCTGCATGGTGGTGGACGGCACCGTGGCGCGGAACAGGAACATCCGGGTGCTACGCGACAACGTCGTCATCTTCGAGGGGGAACTCGAGTCCCTGCGCCGCATCAAGGACGACGTGACCGAGGTCCGCAACGGTCTCGAGTGCGGAATCGGGGTGCGCAACTACAACGACGTGCGCGTCGGCGACCTGATCGAGGTGTACGAGTCGAGGACCGTCGCAAGAGCGCTCGGCGTCGAGTTGCGCCCGCAGGAGCCCGCGATGGCCGCGTCCGAAACGGTTGTATGACGCCCGATCGCGCAGAACGCATCGCCGACTACATACGTGCGGAACTCGCCTCGATCGTCCTAAGGGAGATGCGCGATCCCCGCGTTTCGATGCTGTCGGTGACCGATACCCAAGTGAGCCGCGATTTCGCGGTGGCCGATGTCTACGTGTCGTCGGTGGCGGCGACGGACGACGCGGCGCGGCAGGCGTTGGTGTCCGTGCTGAACAACGCGGCCGGCTTTCTGCGTAGCGCCGTTGCCAAGCGACAGGCATGGCGGAAGATGCCCAAGCTGCGTTTCCACTACGACGATCTGCCCGAACGGGGCGCGCGCATCGGGGCGCTGATCGATCAAGCGGTGCGCGCCGACGAGCGCAATGAGCGGGCAAGGAGTTCTCCGGATGGGGCGTAGACGGCGTGGCCGAGACGTCAACGGCGTCGTGGTCCTCGACAAACCCCAGGGTATGAGTTCCAACGACGCGGTGCAACGCGTCAAGCGGCTGTTCTCGGCGCGCAAGGTGGGCCATACCGGCAGCCTGGACCCGCTGGCCACCGGCGTGCTGCCGCTGTGCCTCGGCGACGCCACCAAGTTCTCGCAATATCTCTTGACCTCCGACAAGACCTACGTGGCGACGCTGCGACTCGGGGTGTCCACGGACAGCGGCGATGCGGATGGTCAAGTGCTCGAGCGACGCGACGTGGGGGAGATTCCCCGGGAACGCATCGAAGCAGCGCTCGACGACTTTCGCGGCGACATCGAACAGGTGCCTTCGATGTTCTCGGCCGTCAAGCATCAGGGCAAGCCGCTCTACAAGCTGGCCCGCCAGGGCATCGAGATCGAGCGCGAGGCAAGGCCCGTTACCATCTACAAGAACGAGATCGTCGATTTTTCCGGCGACCGACTCACCCTCGAAGTCCATTGCAGCAAGGGCACCTACGTGCGCACCATTGCGCACGACTTGGGCGAGCAGCTAGGTTGCGGTGCCCACGTCGCAGCGCTACGCCGTACGACTGCGGGCCCCTACCGGGAAGACGACCTGGTCACCTTCGACGAAATGTCGAGAATGGCCGAGCTTCGCCGGCTCGACGAGTTGCTGCAGCCGGTGGCGACCGCTGTTGGCCAGTGGCCGACGGTGGAACTCGCCGGAGCGCCGGCCTTCTATCTCAAACAGGGACAGCCGGTGTTGGTGCCGCACGCGCCAACCGAGGGCTGGGTACGACTTTATGAACAGGAGAACAATGACGGTCGCTTTATCGGGGTTGGCGAGATCTTGGGCGATGGCCGAGTCGCCCCGAGGCGACTGATCGTCTAATGGATCACCTACCGAGGGAAAACTGTACATATGCGCGGTGTCCTCGGTTCATTCAAAGGCATATTGGAGAAGTGACATGGCTTTAACGGCCGAAACCAAGAAAAAGATAGTTGAGGACTATCGACTGGGCGACAACGACACCGGGTCACCGGAAGTGCAGGTGGCGTTGCTGACCTACAACATTAATTCGCTCCAAGAGCACTTTCGGGCCCACGGCAAGGATCATCATTCGCGCCGGGGACTGATTCGCATGATTAATCAACGTCGCAAGCTCTTGGATTATTTGAGAGGAAAAGATCAGCAACGGTACTCGTCGCTGATCGCCCGTCTGGGTTTGCGCAGATAACGCGACCAAACCGAAGCGGGCAAAACGAACAGAGGAAAGGAGAAGCAAATTGAATCCAGTAAGAAAGGAATTCCAGTTCGGGGACCATCGAGTCGTCCTCGAAACCAACAAGATTGCAAAGCAGGCGACGGGCAGCGTCATGGCGACCATGGGCGACACCGTGGTTCTGTGCACGGTGGTCGCCAACCCCAGCCCGAATCCGGGGCAGGACTTTTTCCCGCTAACCGTGAACTACCAGGAAAAGTCCTACGCGGCGGGCAAGATTCCCGGCGGTTTCCTGCGTCGTGAGGGACGACCCTCCGACAAGGAAACGTTGACCTCGAGATTGATCGACCGGCCGATACGACCGTTGTTCCCCGATGGTTTCATGAATGCGGTGCAGGTCATCGCAACGGTCATGTCGGTGGACAGGGACATGGACCCCGACGTGATTTCGTTGATCGGATCCTCTGCGGCGCTTGCGGTGTCAGGCATCCCGTTCAACGGGCCGATCGGCGCGGCGCGGGTTGGCTACTCGGAGGGCCGCTACCTGTTGAATCCCGGCTACGAGCAACTGGCCGGATCGGCGCTCAACATGGTGGTGGCCGGAACGGAATCGGCGGTGCTGATGGTCGAATCGGAGGCCAAGGAACTGTCCGAGGACCAGATGCTCGGCGGTGTGCTGTTCGCGCACCAGGAGATGCAGGTCGCCATTGCCGCCATCGGTGAACTCGCCGCCGAAGCGGGCAAACCCAAGTGGGAGTTCGAACCGGCGGTCGTCGATGCCGGGTTGGCCGACAAGGTCGACGCGACGGCTCGGGAAAATCTTGCGGCCGCCTACCGTACAACCGACAAGCAGGAGCGCCAGGCGAAAGTCCGCGCGGCGCGCCACTCGGTCTTGGAGCAGTGCGGGGGCGACGACGGCGAGTTCGCCGATGACGATATCGTCGAGGCGTTCTACAAGCTCGAGAAGAACCTCGTACGCGAGAGCGTGCTCTCGGGCGAGCCGAGAATCGACGGTCGCGACAACAAGACCGTCCGGCCGATCAACGTCGAAGTCGGGTTTCTCCCGAAGACCCACGGTTCGGCCCTGTTCCAACGCGGCGAGACCCAGGCCATCGTCGTGGCGACGCTTGGTACGCTGCGTGACGCGAAGCTGGTCGAGACGCTCGAAGGGACGTTCAAGGACCACTTCATGCTGCACTACAACTTCCCGCCGTACAGCGTCGGCGAGGAGGGCTTCCTGGGCGCCCCCAAACGCCGCGAAATCGGGCACGGAAATCTCGCCCGGCGCGGCATCACGGCCTGCCTGCCGACCGAGGAGGACTTCCCCTACACGGTTCGCGTCGTCTCAGAGATCACCGAGAGCAACGGCTCTAGTTCGATGGCAAGCGTCTGCGGCAGTTCCCTCGCCCTGATGGACGCCGGGGTGCCGATGCGGGCGCCGGTGGCGGGCGTCGCCATGGGTCTGGTGAAGGAAGGCGACCGGTTCGCCGTGCTGACCGACATCCTCGGCGACGAGGATCACCTCGGCGACATGGACTTCAAGGTTGCCGGCACCGCCCACGGCGTCACGGCGCTGCAGATGGACATCAAGATCGACGGCATCACCGAAGAGATCATGGAAACCGCCCTCGAGCAAGCCCTCGAAGCACGGGTTCACATTCTCGGCGAAATGAACAAGGTGATCGCCAAGTCGCGGGACACCGTCTCCGACAACGCACCGTCGATGGTCGTGCTCAAGGTGGATCCCGAGAAGATCCGCGACATCATCGGCAAGGGCGGCGCGACGATCCGCTCCATCACCGAGGAGACCGGGGCGGAAGTGGACGTCGAGGACGACGGCACCGTCCGCATCTACGCACAAGACAGCGAGTCCAAGGACGCCGCCGTGGCCCGGGTGCAGGAGATCACGGCGGAGGCGGAGGTGGGACGCATCTACCAGGGACGGGTCGAGCGCATCGTCGACTTCGGGGCGTTCGTCAACATCCTCCCCGGCAAGGACGGCCTGCTGCATATCTCGCAGATCGCCGAAGAGCGCGTCGAGAAGGTCACCGACTACCTCGAAGAGGGCCAAGAGGTCGAGGTCGTCTGCCTCGACACCGACCAGCGCGGCCGCATCAAGCTGTCGATGAAGGAGGTTCAGAACTACGTGGCGGCGGACTAACGCTCCCCGGAGGCCGGGGTTTCCCCCACGCGACGGGGCGGTCCGTAGGGGACGGGCTTGTC
>JAPPND010000200.1 GCA_028818795.1 Gammaproteobacteria bacterium
CGCGTTCAGAGTTGCGGAACCTCGAGGTATCATTTGAATGAATAGTCGCTCTTTGGCTCTCCTGTATCGCAACGCCCACAACCGTATGCGTGACATTGAGGGGCTACTCCCGCAGGAGGCTTTCGACGAACTCCTCAAGTTCTTGTTCTACAAAGAACATGCCGAGGACGGCAACGGAAACCCGGCCACCGAAATCCATCCCAGCCAAGCGTCGGCGCACACAATTCGATCCGAGCTAGCCAACCACTTGGCTGAAGACGCCCCTTGGGCGCTGCAACTATGGCCTAGTGGACACTTCCAGTTATCAGACCATGCGCTCCTGAGCCTTCGAGACGTATTCTCGGACGTTCGGCTGGCGGATCTCTCCCTCGACGTCCGAAGTACCGCAATCCACACGTTCCTTAGCCCAGAGGTACGGAAAGGCCTTGGAATCTTCACAACCCCAGAGGGCGTAGTGCGCGCGATGGTTGAAGTCGCTAACCCGAAACCACATGAATTGATACTAGATCCGGCGTGTGGCACCGGCACCTTTCTGCAAGAGGCAGCACACCACCTCAGCCGACGCGCGACCCTGAGTGACGGGATCACGCTCTTCGGAGTAGATAAGAATCCTCGGATGCTGTTACTCGCCGAGTTGAACCTCGGATCCTTTCCGGGGATCAACTTTCAGAGAGCATGCGTTGATTCTCTGAAAAAACTTGGTCGACCACCTGCGCCACCGCTGGGCCTATCTTTGAACTCCGTAGACTTGATACTCACGAACCCACCCTTCGGAGTGATGATGCGCGACACGGGCGTACCAGATCTCTTCGGTACCCATAGCCTCAGCAAAGGGAAGTCCAGATCTCGAATCCCAAGTGAACTGCTCTTTGTGGAACTTTGTCTACGACTGTTGCGTCCCGGCGGGCGCCTCGCAATCGTACTCCCCAGAAGCACGATCACCAATGAGTCGTTTGGTGCTTGGCGACGTGCAACCGATCAACTCGGCCACCTATCGGAACTCGTTGACCTCCCCCCCGAGACATTTGCCTCCACCGGAACGCAGACCACAACTGTTGCTGCCTTCTTCACCAAACACGACCGTACTCTCTCAGAGTCATCCGTCTCGGTTCGCGTTTGCCGCATAACAAACGTCGACCACGACACGACCGGACGACACCGACCGGGGAATCAATTGCCCATTCTTGGTCAATCACTTGCTCGAACGACAAGCTCCGATACAGAACCTAATGTCATTACCTATTCGAATATTCCCAATAAAGAGACACTCCAACGGGCCTCTAGCTATCTGTTTGGTCGAAATGGCCGCAGAACGGGCATCCCTATTAGGGAGTTCGTAGCGGCCGCAAATACCGGTAGAACACCCAGTCGAAGATCCTACACGGACAGCGGGACCTTCATCATAAAGGTAGGTAATCTGACTGGTCGAGGAATAGACTGGGAACCCCGAGATCGGAATTTCGTGTCTGAAGCCGAAGGCGAAAAACGGGCTATCTCTCACAGTCTGAGCATCGAAAGAGGCGACATATTGCTCACTTCTTCCGCCCACGCTGCTCGGTACATCGCGAAGAAGGTCGATATCGTCTATCTCATACCCGAGCGCTACAGCACTCTGACATTTGTTGGCGAACTGATCAGAATTCGACCGGCAAGTGACATCGATCCGTTTCACTTGTTGGCAATACTCGGGTATCCCAGCGTTCGGGAAGACATCCAATCCTGTGTCCGAGGTCAAACGGCCCACCTAAACCCCAATGACGTCCTTGACGTGACGGTCCCTTACGATCTTAGAACACCGACTCAAGAAATGGCAGACCTTGCTGGGCTATTAAGGCAGGAGGCGCGCATTTCATTTGATCTGAACGAAATAGCCTCGAAATCACCGAAACTAATCCGATCAACGGACGCCGCGAACATAAACTGACTTCTGGGGCGTAGCATAGTCCGTGTCACGAAGAGTTAGGCACTACATCAAGGAGGTTCTGTAGTTCGATCTCACTCTTCACCGCGATCAGCCATTTCGAGTCGTTGTTTCTCTTAATGCTTGTGGAGCCACACCCTGGACACGCTGTTTCTATACGTGCGACTGCCGCCCGGCAAGTGTGGCACTTATCCAGTTGATCGACGCGGGAGCACGATTTCACTTCGGATCCGTCGGTGAGATCGTGGCCACGTGCCCCAGTTCTAGCGCCTTCTACGCCAGTAACTAGAGAAGCAATGTGTTGACCAGGATAACCAATCCTCATGTTCGGAGTCTGCTTGGTTCGTCGCGCCCATTTGATGAGGTCTCGCCTAGGAAGTAGAACAAGCTCCATCAGGAGTTGCCGGATATCTTCGACGTTGGTTCGTAGGGTGACGTGTGCGGGGTTGGCTTTCACTCTTCTCCTTCTCGTGTTGACGGCCAGAGTGCGTAGAACGTTCCCATGCTCATTCCCCCCGCAGCGCCACGGTGATGGGCAGTAGCGCCGCGCGCACCGCAGGGAGCAGGCCGCCGATGGCGCCGAGTCCCAGGGCCCAGATCAAGCCGTCCCGCAGGAGTTCCGGCGTCACCGCAAAGTCGAAAGCTATCTGCGAAAACGAGACGTTGCTCAGGGTCGATACCGTATAGCCGTTGAATCCGACGTAGGCGACCAAGGCGCCAATCACGCCGCCCAACAAGGCCAGCGCCATCGACTCGATCATCACCGAGACCACCACCGGCAATCTGCCGAAACCGAGCGCGCGCAGGGTGGCGATCTCCACGGTGCGCGTGACCACGGCCGTGTACATGGTGTTGAGCGCGGCGAACACGGCACCAATCGCCATGATGGTGGCGACGGTGTAGCCGAAGATCCGGATGGTGTCGGTGAGCCCCCCGGCCTGGCCCGCGAAGTACTCGGTCTCGCCGGTCAGCTCCAGGTCCAACCGCGGGTCGCCCTTGATCTTTTCCGCTAGTTCGTCGATGCGTTCCGGCGAGTCGACCCGCAGCCGAATGGAACTGGCCCCGGTGAACCGGAACGCCGACTGCAAGACCGGAAGATCGACCCAAAGCTCCGACTCGTAGGCCGAGCCGTCGGCCTCGAAGATGCCGACGATGGTCCACTCCGTTTGGCGCAGTTGGACCTTGTTGCCGATGTCGATGCCCGCGAACTCGATGTGGGCACCGCGGCCAGCGATCAGTTCGCCGCGACCCGGCTCGAGGTTGCGCCCCTCGACGATCTGGATTTCGTCGCGCATGGCGAAGGCATCCCCGGTGACGCCCCGCACAATGAGATTGGCGTCGGTACCCGTGGACCGCTTCGGCACGTCGGCGACCATGTAGAGTTCGGGACTGGCCAGGACAACCCCCTCCATGCCGCTGACGACGTTCACTTCATCGGTTGAGACACCGCTGGAGAGTTCGTTGTCCGACCCGCCCCGCAATACGATGGCCCGGTCCGGGGCTCCGCCGCCGTCGAGTGTCCCCTGGAATCCTGCAGCCATGGCCAGGATGGCGACCATCACGCCCACCACGCCGCCGATGCCGACCACGACCACCGAGGAACTGCCGAGCCGGCTCGGCAGGTTCTTCAGGTTCATTAGCGTGATTTCGAGGATTTGCGCGAACATGGCTAGCGCGTCTCGTGGGTACACGAGCCGTTCAAGAGCGATCCCAACCGTTTCGCCAATTGCAGCCTACCTGTGAACATCAGGGCGCTCGAGTATTCTAGCTCCGACGCAGGGCTTCGGCGATGGATAGACGTCCTGCGTTCATCGCCGGCACCAACCCGACCACGAGGCCAAGCAGGACCGCCACGCCGACACCCGTGGCAGCCGTCTGCCAGGTGAACTCCAAAGTGCCGGGTCCGAACTGGGGTAGGAACGCGGTGGCCGCCGGGGCAAGCAACGCCGCGAAGCCGATCCCTAGGACGCCGCCCGCGACGCACAACAGCACCGATTCCCCTAGCACGAGCCAGCCCACCCTCGGGTTGCCAAAGCCAAGCGTCTTCAGCACCGCAAGTTCCGGAATCCGTTCGCGCAGCGCCTGCGTCATGGTGTTTGCCGTCAGCAGCAATACGGTGAAGAAGACGGCGGACAGAATGCCCGTCGCCATCAGGCCGAGGTCGCCGATCTGGGCGGCGAAGGACTTGCCGAACTCGTCCTCGGTCGCCGTCTTGGTGGGATTCATCGAGTTTTCGAATAGCGAGTCGATGGCGTTCGCCACCTCCGGCGCCCGATCGGGTTCCTCAATGCGCACGGTGTACCAGCCCACCGTGCCCTTGGCGAATCCCCGGGCTTCCTCGAAGAAGTCGTAGTGGAAGAGGAAGACGCCGCCCGGGCCTTCGTCCGCGGTCGTGTACGTGCCAACGAGGTCGAACTCCCAGATCCGGTTGCCGTCCGCCATGGGCCAGATGTCCGCCTCGATGGGAATCTTGTCGCCGACTTGCCAGCCGAACTCCGCCAACATGCCCGCCGGCACCACCGCCCCGGTGCGCGTACGCTCGAACGCCTCGAGTTCGGCCGGATCGATCACGAGTTCGGGGAACATCTCGAAGTACGACCGCGGCGCCACCGGGAACTTGGGAAAGAAACTCCTCGCATCCTGGTAGTTGCCGCCGAACCAGCTTTGGTGCGTCACCGCCACCACGCCGTCGACGCCCAGGATCACGTTCATCTGGCTGATGGGTAGCATGTCCACGATCGAGTACTTGGCGGATACCACAAGTCGATCCACGCTCGCGCCTTCCGCCGGGCCCGATCCGAACCAAACGGTGAGCGTCCGGAGCAGCCCGAACAGCAGGAAGGCGACGAGTACCGACAACAACGTGAGATAGGTGCGAACCGGGTGGCGGTGCAGGTTCGCCCACAACAAACCGAAGTTGCTCATGCCGCCATCTCCCGAACGAGCTTGCCCTTGTCGAGGTGCAGGACACGCTTGGCGTGGTCCGCCGCCTTCGGGTCGTGGGTCACCATGATCACGGTCTTGCCGTGGTCGCGGTTCAGTATCTGCAGAAGATCGAGGATCTCCTCGGCGTTCTCCCGATCGAGGTCGCCGGTGGGTTCGTCGCAGACCAGGATGGGCGGGTCGGCCACGATGGCCCGGGCGATGGCCACGCGCTGCTGCTGACCGCCGGACAGTTCCCCCGGCCTGTGGCGGGCGCGGTCGTTGAGACCGACGATGGATAGCGCCGTTTGGGCGTTTCTGCGCCGCTGCTCACCGGATAGCTTGGTCAGGAGAAGGGGCAGTTCGACGTTGCGCTGGGCATTCAAGACCGGCAGCAGGTTGTAGAACTGGAAGACGAAGCCGATCGTTGCGGCCCGCCAGCGCGCCAGTTCGCGGTTCGAGAGTTCGTCGAGATTCGCATCGGCCACGACCACTTCGCCAGCGGTCGCGCCGTCAAGTCCGCCGATGATGTTCAAGAGCGTCGTCTTGCCGCTCCCGGACGGCCCCATGAGCGCCACGAAGTCGCCCTCGTCCACGCCGAGGTCGATCCCCATTAGCACCTCGACCGCCTCGCGAGCCTTCATGAAGGTCTTGTGGACGTCGGTCAACTCGATGATTGCCACCTGCTTACTCCTCTCTTAGCCCTCTAAGGCCGATACCGGTCCGACGGGCGTCATGCCGTCTACCGGTTAGTTGGCCACCTTCACTGGAAGCCCGTCGCGCAATTCTTCCTCTAGCGCAGCGCTGAACGATTTGACGACTCGCTCCCGATCCCGCAGACCGTCGGTGATTCGTACCCGAGACCCCTCGGGCCTAGCCGCGACAACGCTGCGCCGCTCCAGGAACGGGGTGCCTTCGGATGGATCGGTGACGACGACCCAGACGTGGCGGTCGGCGGCGCTGCCGACAAGAGCCGTACGAGGTATCTCCACACCGGGGACTGGCTTAGCCTCCTTGGCACGGGCCGCTTCTTCGCCGAGGAAAGCCACCTTGACGCCCATGTCCGGCACGACCCGAGAGTCGCGTGATTTGAAACCAACGCGGACCCGAACGGTCGCCTTGCTGCGATCGGCCGCGGGTATGGTCGCGATGACCTCCGCCGGGATGTCGAGATCTGGGTAGGCGTTCAGCGTCGCCGTCACCGGCTGCCCGGGACGGACCCTGTTGATGTAGGCCTCGTTGACGTCCACCTCCACCTCGAGGGAATCCATGTCGACGATCGTGCAGATGCCGGTGCGCGTGAAGCCACCGCCCGCCGACACCGGCGAGATCATCTCGCCGGGTTGCGCCGCCTTGGCGATGACCACGCCGGCGAACGGCGCGCGGATTTCCATGTCCTCGACCAGCAAGCGCTGCACGTCGACGCCCCGGCGGGCGATCTCCAACTGCCGTTCGGCAAAATTCAGGCGCGCCTCCAGTCCTTTCCGGGCGATGCGGACTCGATCCAACTCCGCCTGGCTCGCGAGTTCACGTTCCGCGAGGTTCTTGGTCCGCTCAAGATCAAGCTTGGCTTGCTCGATGGAAGTCCTGATCTCTTCGAGGGCAGTCTCGGCCGCCGCGAGTTGGGATTCCTCAAGAGCCAGTTGCGCCCGGGGAAGGCTCGCGTCAAGCGTGGCCAGAAGCTGGCCCTCTTCGACCCTCATGCCCTCTTCGACCAGCACCTCAAGCACTTTGCCCGTCGCCTTTGAACTCACCGTCGCCTGACGCCTCGCCACCACGTAGCCGGTCGCATCGAGAACGGTCTCACCGGCGGCGTTATCCGCGGCCGCGCGGGCGGTTGCGGTCTCCACCTCGAGCAGTGAGCCACTGCGGAAATAGGGCATGCCGAACGCCCAGGCGACGATCGCCAGACCTCCCACGATCGCCAGCGGGATGAGAATCTTCAACGGTCTGCCGGCGCGTCGGGGCGCGTCGCGGTCGATCTTCAGTTCGTCAAGGAGCGCTTTCTTGTCCATGCTGCGACGGGGCATCCGCCCCGCTCCCGCTTCAGCCTGCGGCCAACGAATAGCCCGGGTCCGCCAACGCGTTGAACTCGCGGAGAATGCGCATCCCGTGCTCGGCTTCGAGAATCTGCTTTCTGAGCGCCTGGTAGGTGTTCTCCGCCGCCAGCCGCGGCTGATCCACGGTCGCCCAGCGCACCAGGCCCGTCCAGAACGGGTCGATAAGTTCCTCACCGCGGATGGTGCCGCCGTCAACGGTGTTCAGCGTCACCTTGCGTAGTTCCCCAAGATAAAGGCGCAATGACTCGACGTGGATCTCCTCGTCGGTGCGGATTCGTTCGACGATCATCGCGGCTTCCTCGGCCTCGGCGCGCCGGTCTGTGAACAGCGTCGGAGTACGCAGGATCGCCTGGGTACTCGCGAACCCGATCTCGGCGCGGAACTCGATAAGGAGCAGGTTCATGAGGAATGCGAGCAGCATCTCGTAGGGCAATTCGATTTGGGGCATGCGCCGCCCCGGCGTCTTGCCGTCCGCCTCCGGCCGGGCGATGGCCCCGGGCGGCTCGACATCGGGATGCGCGTTCGGTCCGAAGGCGAGATCGCGGGCCACGAACCACATGACGTCGTGGCCGCCGATGCCCTTGTCCGGTTCGCCGCCCTCGTCGATGCCGTGGGCCGTGAGCAAGCCTTTGCCGAGGTGGCCGAGCGCCATGCCGCTGATGTCCTCGACAATCAGGCTCTGCAGGTCCGGCAAAGGCATCTGGGCGATCATGCGCCCCCGGCCCTCGATCTTGCCGGTGATGGTCAGCCCGTTCCAGAACGGTCGCGTGACGCCGTTCTCGATCAACAGGCACTGCTGCGCGTAGTTGGGCACGCGCGGCCCGGTAAGCAGCGACGAGTCGGCCTCGAGCAGATCGCCGCCGCGCTCGCGAAGCTCCGCCGTCCAGTTGTCGAGGGCTTCGCGACGGCCCTTCGACCGCGGCGGAATGTACGCGCCGTTGGCATCGAACCCGCCGTGCAGGCGTTGGTCGCCGATCCGGTGCGGCGTCGCGAACTCGTGATCTGACAGGAGTTCCGACTCGCCAAACCTCAACTGCCGGCCGGTCATTGGCAGGACTCCTTGTAGCCCGCACGCTGCTCGGGAAGGCGCAAGTATAGAACCGTTAGTCCTCGCGCGGTGGGGCGCGCTGGCAACAACGACTCGTAGGGGGCAGGCTTGTCCCGTCCCAACCCGCCTTGCAGGTGGCCTTTGCCACGAATTGTGAGACGGGGTGGTTGATTGAGCAAATGACACCCGTAACCGGTTCGAGTGATGCTTGTCACCGTCACCGATCGGCGTGGATCCCAAGCTCGCCTAAGCGCGCCACCAGCGCCTTCTTGAAGGGAAGTGCGGTGACCTGCCGCTCTAGCAGTTCATAAACGCGCCTGCCATCAATGGACTCGAGGTCAAGCTCCGGCAGCCGTTTGAAGCGTCGCCGCCAAAGCGCGACGTAGACGGTATCCAGCAGGGCCTTCTCCGGCGTTGCGATCGGGTAGAACGGATCCGTGGCCGAGACATCGACACCCGTCAACATCATCTGCGGACGCAGCCGGAAGAACTCGAACCGACCGATCGGGCTGTCGACGACCCGACTGTGGCCGGTCGTCGCAACATGGATAGCACCCGGAATCTGGGAGATGACCCCATGCCGGTGTAGCGCAGACACGAAGGAAACATGGCCCTGTTCGTTGCCCAGCAGAAAACCCACGGCCGCAAAGGGAGTGAACGCCGGGTGGGCTGTCTGCGCCCAGATTCCCCGCGTCACCTTGGCAAGCTGGCCGCGCGCCGCCAGACGGTTGAGCGTACGCGATGCCGAATCCACGCCCCGTTTCGTCAGTGTCGCAAACAGCCGGGTGGTGAACACGGCGTGACGCAACGAGAATGTGATCGCGTCCATGGTCAGGGCCCCTCGATCAAACCAAGCACGATCTCGCTGATGTCGCCCCAAACCTGCACGCCAGAGAATCGAGTGCGCGCATCGGCCTCCAGATAGTCGAGTACTTGGCCTTGGTAGTGCGCGTAGTCCAGTGAGAGCAGGTTCTCCAACGCACGGTCTCGAGACGCCGGCTCGACGGAGGCCCCGACGTCCCGCCGGCAATGACCGCCGAGCCAAAGAACGTAGATGTCGAATGCGTCGCGGATCTGCGGCTCTGCGCGATCCGCAAGCGCCTGGATCTTCTGCAATACCGCACTTCGCGCATCGTAGTGCTGACACGGGAACGCAAGGCGCTGGTACGGTCGGACGACCTGCGGGGAGACCGGCTCGGTCAAATACGTGCCAACCGAGGCCCGTCGCGAGAACTCCACCTTGGTGGGCCAGACCTCGCCGGCAGTCGTCACGAGTCGCGCTCGGAGCCTCTGCGTGGTCTGCGTGTGTTTCGCGCTTTCGGGGTCATTGACCACCAAATTGGCGATGCCAAAGGCCGCGAGCGAACGAATGAACGCCCGATCATTCAAGACGCGATAGCCGTTCTTCCTCAGCGTCCCTACCGAACCGCCAAGCACGTCGAAGTCCATGTCCTCCGAGTACCGCGGACTGTTGAAGAAGAAGCGGAGATTGAGCCCCCCTTTCAGCACGAACAGGCCCGGGTCGGTCTGCCTAAACAACCGCTCCAGGAAGAGGAGGTGGAACGCCTCTCGTTGCTGCCGATGGGTATACGCCATGGCTCGAATTGTGTCTTTAGATTGATAGTAATGTCAATTCATATTCACAATTCGGCGCTTTCGTCCAAAGCGTGCTGAATCTAAACTGCCATGTACTCTGTCCATTGGAGCGGCCCATGAAAACGCCCCATAGCCGGGTCCGGTGCCTCGCTGGCGCTCGGGACCGGCTCCGCCTCCGGCCCAGCCACACCGACCTGCCCATGGAACAAACGCCACGGCCGTTCCCGCTCGTCAGAGCGGGCGCTCCCTTTGGCGTTTGTTCAATGCGAGGACACTTCTTGGCGCTCTCTGTCATGTTCTGCGTCGCAACCTACCCAGCGCTACACGCTGACGGCACCGTGATCCGAAACGCCCAGGTGCTCACCATGCTCGACGGTCCCGAGTACCGTCAAATGGACCTCGTGGTTCGGGACGGCGTATTCGTCAACGAGCCGCCCACCGCAAACGCCAAGGTCATCGACGCCTCCAGCAAGTTCGTGATCCCGGGGCTCACCGAAATGCACGCCCACGTGCCGGTGGTACGTTTCGACCAAGGTGCCGAGCGCTATCGCGAGGACGTGCTGTTCCTCTGGGTCGCCAATGGCGTGACCCTCGCCCGGGGTATGATGGGACATCCGAGCCATCTCGAACTGCGCGAAGCGCTCGAAGCGAACGAGATTCTCGGTCCCCGGCTGATCACCTCCGGTCCTTCGTTCAGTGGCCGCGACCGGACGGTGGATGGCGCGTCAAGCCGGGTCCGTGAGCAGCGGGCGGCCGGCTACGACCTGCTCAAAATCCATCCCGGGTTGCCAGCGGAGGTGTTCCATGCCGTGGCGTCCACCGCCAACGACGAGGGAATCGAGTTCTCCGGCCACGTCACCGGCGCCGTCGGCCTAGTCGCGAGCCTGGAGGCCGGACAGCGCACCATCGACCACCTCGACGGCTTCGTCGAGACCCTGGTCGAGCCGGCACTGTTGTCCAACCGCAATCCCTCGTGGTTCGGTGCCGACCTAGCCTACGAGGCTGACGAGACCCGCATCGAGGCGACGCTCGACGCCCTGCTCGAGTCGGGCGCCGCCCTAGTGCCCACCGAGACCCTGCTGGAAAACGTCGCCGGCTCGCTCACGGAACTGCAGTCCCGGGACGAGTACGACTACCTTCCACCCAACCTGCGAACCGGCTATTCCAACGCCGTGAGGGGCTCGGCAAACGCTTTCACCCCAGACTCCGCCAAGACTTTCCTCGACCTGCGCAAACGCTTGATCGGGGCCGCGTTTCGCGCCGGGGTCCCGGTTCTCCTCGGGTCGGACTCGCCACAGATCTTCAACGTGCCGGGGTTTTCCATTCACCACGAACTTCAGGCGATGGTCGAGGCCGGCCTCAACCCATTCGAAGCGATCGCCACGGGCACAACCGCGCCCGCCGAGTTCTATGGCCAGGACGAAATGTGGGGCAGCATCGCCCCGGGCCGGTCCGCCGACCTCATCGTGCTCCGGGACGATCCGCTTGCGGACCTCGGCAACACCCGTTCCATCGAGGCGGTCATGGTTCGCGGTCGCTACCTGTCCCGGGAGGAACTCGACGCGGGATTGGCGGACATTCGTGAACGCTACCGTTCCCCGCCGGACGATGCGTAAACTGCGCTCGATCCATCAATCACTCGGAGCAAGAGCATGGCGATAGAAGAAGGCAAGGCGGCACCGCAGTTCACCTTGAACGATGCGGACGGCAACAAGGTGGCGCTCAAGGACTTGAAGGGCAAGCACGTCGTCGTCTACTTCTACCCCCGGGACGACACGCCGGGCTGCACCAAGGAAGCCTGCGGCTTTCGCGACTACTGGCAGGAGATCCAGGACGCCGACACGGTCGTCCTCGGCATCTCGCCGGATTCCGAAGCATCGCACCAGAAATTCCGGGACAAGTACGAATTGCCGTTCACCCTGTTGTCCGACCCGGACCGCAAGGTCATGACCCGGTACGGCGCCTACGGCGAGAAGACCATGTACGGCAGGAAGACCATGGGCGTCATTCGATCCACCGTGCTGGTCGGTCCGGACGGCAAGGTCGTCAAGCACTGGCGTCGGGTCGCGAAGGCAGCCGACCATCCGCGCAAGGTGCTCGAGGTACTGACCGCCTAGCGCTGACGGTCCGTCCGCCGAGGCGGCCACCGTGCAGGAATCCGACCAGGGCGACTCCCGCAAGACCGGTCGGCGAATGCGCGCCGTTGCCGGCGCCCTGTCCGCCGCGCCCATCGGATTCGCCGCCGGTGCCTTGCTAGGCGGCCGCTACGTGGTCGTTCAGGGCGGTGCCGGCGTTTCGGATGCGGCGGCTTACGCGGTTCTCTTAGGCGCTGTCGTTGTCGCCCTGCTTGCGGCCATCGCAATGGGGATCGTCACGGCATTCCTGCCGCCGAAGCCCGCGCGGGTGACAACCATCGTCGCCGGCGGGATCTCCTTCGCCATTCTCGTCTACATCGTGCAGGACTTCGTTGTCCACCGTGTTGAGCAATCCCGGATCTTCGATGCCGCATACGCTCGCGTCCCGTCGTTCGAGCTGACGCTCACGGCCACCGACCGCCAGCGGCGACCGTTCTCGACGCTCGCTTTCGAGGCGGACCGTCAATCGGATACCCGCGACTACGAGGCGCTCCGCCCGGGTGGTTGGTTCTGTCGCGGCGCGGGCGGGCCCAAGGACAGCCTCGCTCTGTACCAGGGCATTCGTGCGGCCGAGGAGGACGACGACGCCGACGTGCCGTGCCACAACCGAGCAGCCTGGCGAATCTCAGGCGAAGAACCCGTCACCGAACGCTGCGCGGACGACGGAGACGGCTTCGCGGCACTGTTCGCAGCGGCCGACGAGATGATCGACTCGACCCAGCGCTACGCCTCCTGTCGAAGGGCGACGGATCCCGGATTTGCAGTTGCGCCAAGGCGCTGACACCATCGAGAGTTGACAAGCGTTTCGACGGCCGACGGAGGGGCACCATGAAGTTCGGCATATTCTACGAACACCAGTTGCCAAGGGAGTGGTGTCCGGAGAGCGAACACAGGCTTCTGAAGGACTCCCTCGACCAGATCGAGTTGGCCGACGAACTCGGCTTCGACTACGCCTGGGAGGTCGAGCACCACTTCCTGGAGGAATACTCCCACTCCTCGGCGCCGGAGGTCTTCCTGGCGGCGGCGAGCCAGCGCACCAAGAACATCCGCCTGGGCCACGGCATCGTGCAGATGACGACGAACCACCCGGCCCGGGTCGCGGAGAAGATCGCCACATTGGACCTGGTCTCGGACGGCCGCGTCGAACTGGGTCTCGGCGAAGGCGCGTCGGTGACCGAACTGCACCCCTTCAATCTGCGCTTCCGGGACAAGCGCGATGTCTGGGAGGACGCGGTGCGCTGCACGCTGCCGATGTTCTGGAACCACGGCTGGGAATACGACGGCGAGTACTTCAAGTTCCCGCTCCGCGCCGTGGTGCCGAAGCCGCTGCAAAAGCCCCACCCGCCCCTCTGGATCGCCTGCTCACAACTCGACACCGTGTGCTACGCCGCGCACCTGGGCATGGGTTCGCTGTGCTTCAAGTTCGTTAGCCTCGATGCGGCCCGGGCATGGGTGAACGCCTACTACAACACCTTCATCCGCGACCTCGAGAAGCTCGAGGACTACCAGACCAACCCGAACATCGCCGTCGTGTCGGGCTTCATGTGCGCCGAAACCGACGAGGAGGCCTGGCAGAAGGCCGACGGCTGGACCTTCTTCCAGTTCGCCCTGCAGCTATACAACAAAGAGGGGCCCTTCGAGCCCGGCACGATGAACTTCTGGAAGCGCTACCAGGATTGGAGGCAGACGCCGGAGGGGCAGAAACGAACCGGCAGTGAGCTGATTGGCTCCCCGGACACGATCCGTGGCCGGCTGCGGGAACTGGAGCAGGCCAACATCGACCAGGTCATCCTGCTGAACCAGGCCGGCAAGAACACCCACGAGGACATCTGTTCGAGCCTTGCGCTCTTCGCCCGGGAAGTGATGCCCGAGTTCCAGGCCCGCCACGGTGAACAGGAAGCCTGGAAGGCGGCGGTAGTCGCCGGGGAAATCGAACTCGAGGATATCGACACCGATCCGTACAACTTCACCGCCCGGGGCAAGCCCAGCAAACCATCCAGCAAGGAGGCGCACAACATGATCTCCGGCGTCACGGGCCGCCCCGGCGCCCAGACCGTCGCATGACCGAGCCCAAGCGCACCGCGTTGGTCACCGGCGCGTCCGCCGGCCTCGGTGCCGAGTTCGCCCGCCAACTCGCTGCTGGGGGACACGACATCGTCGGCGTCGCACGCCGCCGGGACCGCCTCGAGCAACTGGCCGAGGAGCTGCGCGATGGCCACGATGCGAGGGTCGAGGTCCTCACCGCCGACCTCGCCGATGTCCACGCGCCGCGGACGATCGCCGGCAAGGTCGCGGAACTTGGACTCGATGTCGACTATCTCGTCAACAACGCGGGGTCCGCCGGCCGGGAACTCATCGAGGACCGCGATTGGGGGGCGCACGCGTCGTTCCTCCAGTTGATGATGACGTCGATGGCCCACCTCTGCCACCTGTTCGCGCCGGGCATGGCCGATCGCGGCTACGGGCGCATCATCAACGTGTCCTCCGTCGCCGGTCGCATCGCGCGCGCCCGGGACACCAACTACGGGCCCACCAAGGCGTACGTGGTCGCGCTGTCGGAAGCGCTGCATCTGACCCTCAAGGACCAGGGCGTCCACGTTTGCGCGCTGTGCCCCGGCTTCACGCACACCGAATTCCACGATGTCGCCGACATGCTCGATATGAAAGCGGCGTCTCCGGGGTTCATGTGGTACGACGCCGACGTCGTCGTGCGGGAGGGATTGGCGGCGGTGGAGAAAGGCAAGTGCGTGTACGTGTCGGGCCGAATCTACCGGTGCATCGACCCGATGCTTCAGTCGGTCTTTCTAAGAAGGCTGATCCGCCGGTTCACCGCTCGTTGACGACCGATGGGTAGTCCTGCTTCAGAGCGGCCTCAATCACGCAGTTTCCGGTCATTCGACGGCACCCGTTTGGTCTACTACGTCCATGCCGACGACAACGACGGCGACGCCGTGATCCTGCTCCATGGCCTGTTGTCGAGTGCTCGTGCGCTCCACGACCTGGGGAATTCGCTCGCCGCGAGAGGAATACGCCCGTTCTCGCTTGATCTACGCGCCCACGGACGTTCCGAGGCGCCACGCGACCCGGCCGCCTACCGGGATCAAGCCATGGCCCGGGATGTCATTGCGCTGTGCGAACACCTGGGGCTCACGGAGTACGCGATTTTCGCCTATGGCGTCGGTTCCGAACTCACGTCCCGCGTCATAAACCTCGGTGCCCCGGTGACCCGGGCGGTGATGTGCGGCTGGGGCGGGCCGCCGTCTGATCTGCTCGATCAATACGCCTCAGAGGAGTGGGCACGTCAAGCCGAGCGCCTGGCACAAGGCTTCGAGACCGACGAACCGGACACCATCGCGGACCGTAAATCCCGGGCGTGGCGCGACGCTGCTGACCGCGGCGGCGTCGACCGTCTGGCGCTTGCGGCTCGATTGCGTTCAGGCGACAGCGCCGAGCCGGGACTTGATCCCCGGGGGATCGACATTCCCGTGCTGGCCATCTGCGGGGCCGACGATGCCAGTCCGAATGCCTTCGCCGAGGCGCTGCCGAACGCGACCGCCGTGGTCGTGGGAGGCGGGCATACGACCGCCGGTCGGGATCCGGCGTTGGCGGCGGCCGCTATCGATTTCCTCGCGAACGACAGTGCGCCACCGGCTGGAACGGAGCCCCCCTAAGGGGACCGGCTTGTCCCGTCCCGTTCACGACGAAACCTATACCGGCACGACCGAACCGTTACGCCCCGCGCCCCCGCGCCCCGACTACCTGATCTCCTGATGCCGTGACCGGCGCGGGATCGTCGCTCGCCGCCTCCGGCCCGCCGAATTCGATCCTACCCAACGCCGCCGGCTGCCGCCAACGCTCCCATTCCGTCCTCGGAGTCCTCCCAGGGTCCGGGGTCTCGTTGAAGACGCCTGGCGAAACGATGGGCCGCCGCTGTCGGGCATCTCCCCTGTCGGGGGCGCGCTCTATCCGAGTTCGCGCGCGATGGCCTTGCGCGCCTCCCTGTCGATCCGCCGCCGCGCCCCCGTCAGCGTCCGCAGCGTGCCCGCCCGCCACCGGCGGCTTCCAGCCCGTGATCCCCTCGTAGCGGGTTTGAGCATACTGATCTCTCAGACCGTGCATGCGGTACAGGCCCGCCGCCCGCGTCTGCGTCTCGTAGATCTTTAGTTGCTGTTTGTAGTTGCGCTCCGGCGGGATCAGTGCGCCGCCGCCCGCCCGCCGGCACGCCTCGTCGAGCAGCCGCCGCTGGCTTTCGTTGCGCACCGGCACCTTGCGCGGGCGGCCGCCCTTGGTGGTCGAGCCCTTCAGCCGGATGCGGTCGCCGCGATCGTCCCTCGAAGGCGTGAACTTGATCGCTTCCTCGCGGCGCAGCCCGAACTCCGCCTCCATGCGCAGCGCCATCGCGACGTGCGGATCCTTGACGAGCGCCAGCTTCTCCGGGTCGAGCACGACGCTCCTGTCCTCGTTGGTCACGTACTCGCGGGAAGTTGGCACCACGCAGCATCTCGGCAGCGAGTACCAAGGACTTGCACGGGTCGCCCACCATATATGATCTCTGCCGTGACGTCATGCTAGCGTACTGTCCAACTAGGAAGGTCAATCACGGTCAATCACGTGTAGGACGGACGGATTCGCGTGTGTGCCGGACTCCTCTGTTGATACACTCGGAGGAAAGAAGTAGGGTCGAGACTACTAGGGGGGAGATACGAGGAACCTAGCCAAAGATCGTCATAGCGTGCGGTCTGTGCATGTTCGTAAGCGGCAGCGCTATCAGCGGATGCCGTCTCGAGACAGAAATCGAGTGCGACTCGGACGGGAAGAACTGCCGACCCGTCATACGCTTCGGATGCGATATTGGCCCGCAGCCCAGAAGGCCGGTGCCGATACCTCCGTTCCACAGCAGTTCCGAACCAGAGCTGCCCGACGTGATAAGCACTCTGCTCGGCGAAGCGGTGGATACCAACGGCGATGGCATCCTGAGTTGCGAAGGCACGTACGACACCCTTACCGGAGTGCTGGAGGCGTCATGCGTCTGACACGCGGCGTGGTTCTAACCTTGGCCGCGCTAGCCACACTGGCCGCGTCAGGTTGTGCGACGTACGTGTACGAGACCGACCTTCCATCGGATCCGTTGTCCTACGAGTTGATGCAGCGATGCTTCGACGGTGTACCTGCCGATGTAGCCTCGATTGAGGAGAGCACTAGCTTTCCGGCGCGAGAAGCTACGATCGAGGAAACCCGGGCCATGAAGGTCGTCGTGGACAAGGTGAAGCGGGGTGTTAAGCCAACTGACGAGGAGTACGCGGCGGCTGGTTGCCGATAGATTGTCGCAACGCAAATCGCATCGTAACGAAACCCTGTGGACGCGTGGGGATTCCGGACACAGGGCGGGTGGGGATTCCGGACACACGCGACGCCGATCCTACACGGCACCGGGCGAAACTCGGACGGGAATCGACAGCGATCACACACGGCAGCCTTGGCAGACGTCTGTAACGGCCACGCTCCCGCTTACGGGATCATTGGCGCATGGCAACCTCGCGACATCTGCTGGTTGATAGGATTCAGGACACACGCAACTCCGATCCTACACCGCGCCGGGCAAGAACCGGGCGGAGATCCAAGGCCGTTTATTACGGCAACCATGGCGAACGGCTGTAGCGGCCACGGCCCGCTCGGGGGATCATTGGCGCATGGCAACCCCGCGACCGCCTGCTGGAGAACAGCGCCGAGGCCCTCGCGGACTACCTGCGCCCGGTGCTGTCCGGCCTCGACGGCCGTCCGGCGGAGGCACCGCCCAGCGTGGCCGCGGCGGTCGGTTCGTCAGTCGCCGCGTCGACGGAGACGCCCGTCCCGCAGCAAGCCACGCGCGGGCGCCAGCCGGACGGCGACGTCGGGGAGCCGGATCCGGGACATGCAGACGACGCGGAGACCGAGGCGGCCGATGTGGAGACCTCCGAGACGTCTCCGGCCCCGGACCCTGCGAACCGTCGCGGGCGACCGCGAGGATACGGGAACTCATGCACCACGCCGAGCACCGCCTCGCGCTCGCCATCGTGTCCGAGGAGATGGGGCACCTCAGGCCCGAGATCACCTTGCGCTATTGCGTGTAACCACGCTACAACACCGGCAGTCTCCACGCCGCCTTTTCGCCGAGATTGAACCATCCGCGATCAGCGCCGACTTCCGATAGCCCGTTCCTGTACGAGACTCCTCGGTAGCGACCCCCTAGCGGGAACTGCTCCAGCACCTTCGCTCACCATGAGCTCGACCTTCCGTTCGTCCGTGATTTCCACCACGAATACCGTGCCCACGGCTTGAATGACCCGATCGCCGACGACCACGGACAGCGGTCGGACACGATCTTCGGCGACCCGCACGAGAATCTCCCCCCGCGCCAGGTGAAGCACGCGCGCCGACGGCGTGAAGGCTACGGCGAACTGGCTGTTGGTGTTCAATACCACCTCGCTGCCGTCGGGAAGCAGCGGTCTTTGGGCCGCCGATCACGGTCTCGTACTCCGCTGACGTCACCGACGTCGGCGGCGTCGTATCAGCACCGGGACTCAGCAGCAGCACGCCACTGATCGTAAGGACTGCCAGACCTGCGGCAACGGCGAGACCCTGTGCCCAGCGCCAATGTCGGGTGTCGCCCGACACCTGATCGGCGGCGGCATCGTTCGGAACGCTTCACATGATCGAGTGCCAGGTTCCGTGCCGTGCGCACCACATAGGAACGCGGTTCGCGGATAGTCTCCTTGGGATCGACCCGACAGATGCGCACGTAGGTCTCTCGCACAACGTCCTCGACCTGTTTCGGCGGCACGATGCGCGTCACTAGGTGTGCGATCTGCTCGCGCAGGGCGAGGTACGTGTCGATCAGCCGATCCGGTTCCGCCATGGATCCCTAAGCGTTCGCTGTCAGTTGGACCCAATTAGAGCACGAATCGGTCAATCGGGCCGACTAAGGACCTGTTTCAAAGCTCGGGACTTCCTCGCCAATCACGGTAACGGCAACCGTGATGGGAACCCGCTCCGGCGGATAGCAGGACTCGGCGTCACACAACTGGACTCGCAGTTGGCCCGACAGGTCAAGCTCTCCGACCCCGGCGTCTTCTTCGACGGTCAGGCGGGCCCGTATCACGGCGCCATCCTCGAAGACCGGCAGGGGGTCTACGGAGTACCACTCGATCACCTCGGTCGGTTGCGGATAGCTCACCTGTTTCCACACGACGCCGTCGACCGGATCGGGGAAAAACGTCGTCGGAATCAACGCGGAATCCGTCGGCGAGTCCGAGTTTGCGTGCGTGCCGGGAACCAGGTCCAACTCAATCCTCAGGACGGCCTGCGCACCGGCCCGCAACTCCTCGGGACTGACAGATGCGATCACGCCGGCAAGTACGGGTTCTGCATCTTCCGCTCGCTCCGGATCCGGTACGACAACGTCCGAAACGCCCGCGCTTGCCGCGCTCATCTCGGGCAGGAGCGATTCAATCTGCAATTCCAGCGTCCTGACTCTCGTTCCCGAGATCGGCGGGAGTTTGAGCACTTTCCGCCCCTCCACGTCCAGGAGGAAATTCGTCGGCATGCCACGGGCTTGGAACTCGGTCTTTGCAAACTCCATATCGCTTCTGAGCTGGATGAAATCGAATCCGTTGCCGTTGGCGTAAGGCAAGACGAACTGATCTTCTTCCGGATGTACGTTGAGCGCAAGAATCTCGAACCCCTTGGGGCCGTACTTCTCCAGGACCTTCTGCAGATCGGGGTTTTCGCCCCGACAGGGCCCGCAGAACGGGTACCAGAAGTTCAAGAGCACGACCTTGCCCTTGAAGTCCGACAGCGACACCCGCTCGCCGGTGTCGTACCGCTCAAAGGAGAAGTCCTCGATCTGCTCCGCGTCCTCTGCCAGCGCATCCCTGATCTCAGCCCTCATCGTCTTGTCGTCCTTGCCGAGTTTCTCGGCGTAGACGTGGGTCGCCGCGTGGATCCTGTCCGTCGGCTCCTTCGCCGCCAGTGGAAGCAGATACTCGTAGGCTTCAACGGTACGGCCGGCCCCGTCCAGCGCCCTGGCCTGGGTCTCATGGAATACGTTGGCATTGACGTAACGTGGAATCGAGGTGCCCTCCAGCAACTCGGCGGCCTGCTGATACTGTCCGTCGGCGATCAGTTTGTTGCCCTTGACCACGTTACGCTGAAACGTCAGCCGGTCGTTCCAGATTTCTGCGCTCCAGCCATCCGGTTCTTCGACCGTTGCCGCAACCATCTGCTCGGCAAGGGCGAGGGCCTTTTCCGGGTGGGACTCGGAGTACAGGTCTGCCAGCAGGGTCATGCCGGACGCGGACCAGCTAAAGTCCTCGGGCGCGTAGGTCGTGCGCAGCCGCTCATACAGTGCAATTTGCTCGCTGCGGTCCTCTGTTCGGTATGCGAGCCAATACAGAGCCTGCGCGCCGCGCTCGCTCTCGGGAAACCGTTCGGCAACTCCGAGGGACGCAATTCGCCCCAACGCCGGGTCGGT
>JAPPND010000058.1 GCA_028818795.1 Gammaproteobacteria bacterium
CTAGCTAGAGGTCGTCCCGGATGTCGTCGCGGCCGTCGACCCGTTCGAGCACCATGTCGTTCATCGCCCCGCCCTTGATGGCCATGGGATAGACATGTTCCTCCGGGTCGATGTGGGCGTCGACGAAGACCAAATCGTTCTTGTGCTTGGCCCCGAACACGTCGGCCATGACCTCGTCGAGTTCATCGAGATGGTCGATCCGGTACGCGACATGGCCGAACGACTCCGTGAGGGCCTTGAAATCCGGCAACGCATCCCGGTACGTGCTGTGCGAATGGCGACCGCCGTACTGCATGTCCTGCCACTGCTTGACCATGCCGAGCGCCTGGTTGTTCAGGTTGATGATCTTGATCGGCAGCGCGTACTGCATGCAGGTGGATAGCTCCTGCATGTTCATCATGAAACTGCCCTCGCCCGTGATGCAGGCGACCACCGCGCCCGGATGCGCGAACTGCACGCCCATCGCGGCCGGCAGCCCGAAACCCATCGTGCCCAGTCCGCCGCTGTTGATCCAACGCCGGGGCGCGTCGAACTTGTAGTACTGGGCCGCGAACATCTGGTGCTGGCCGACGTCGCTGGTGACGAAGGCCTGACCCTTGGTCGCCCGGTAGACCGACTGCACGACCTGCTGGGGCAGCAGCGAACCGTTCAGGCCCTTGCGGTGGCGCTGGTCGTGGTCGAGTCCGTGATCGTTGCGCCAGCCCTCGATGCGGCGCCACCAGTCCGCCAAGGCGCGCCTGTCGAGGGCATCGGGATCCGCCGCCAGCTTCGCCTCGACCACCCGGTCGATCTCCGCGAGCACGATGGCTGCGGGACCGACGATGGGGATGTCGGCATTGATGATCTTCGAAATCGACGCGGGATCGACGTCCAGATGGACGATCTTCGCGTCTGGGGCGAACTTGGCGGGATTGTTGGTCACCCGATCGTCGAAACGGGCACCCACCGCGAAGATGAGATCGGCGTAGTGCATTGCCATGTTCGCTTCGTAGGTCCCGTGCATGCCCAGCATGCCGAGAAACTGTCCGGCGTCGCCCGGAAAGCCGCCGAGTCCCATGAGCGTGTTGGTGACCGGAAAACCGAGCCGGTTGGCCAGCCCCGTGAGCTCAGCCGCCGCATCGCCCTGGATTACGCCGCCCCCGGCGTAGATGACGGGGCGCTTGGCGGCCAAGAGTGCCCCCGCGGCCTTCTTGATCTGTCCGCTGTGACCGCGCGTTGTCGGCGAATACGAACGCAGCGACACCGACGCGGGGTATTCGTAGTCGAAGAACACGTTGGGATCGGTGGTGTCCTTGGGCACGTCGATCACCACCGGACCCGGGCGGCCGGAACAAGCGATGTAGAACGCCTCCTTGACGATTCGGGGAATCTCCGCCGCACTCCGGACGAGGTAGCTGTGCTTCACCACCGGACGGGACACCCCGACCATGTCCGTTTCCTGGAAGGCGTCGCTACCGATGAACTCGTTGGCGACCTGGCCGGAGATCACCACGATGGGAGTCGAGTCCATGTACGCGGTGGCGATTCCGGTGACGGCGTTGGTGGCGCCGGGACCCGAGGTGACCAGAACGACGCCCGGCTTGCCGGTGGAACGCGCGTAGCCGTCCGCCATGTGGGTGGCGGCTTGTTCGTGGCGAACCAGGATGTGCTCGATCCGCTGCTGATTGAAAATCGCGTCGTAGACATGCAGCACGGCACCGCCGGGGTAGCCGAACACGTACTCGACACCCTCGTCCTGCAGTGCGCGAATCAGCATTTCGCCGCCACTGAGGCGTTCCGTCATGCCGCGATCGCCTTGCGAAAAGGGGCGCGTACTATACCAGCACCGCTACCGGCCAACCGTCGGTCCGGGGCGGGTTGTCGCCCGCCGCGTCACAGGCCGCGGGACGGGACAAGCCCGTCCCCTACGTTGCGCCTCCGCGTTTTTTCCGGGGCAGGGGGATCAATGCCGGGGTCGAGGCCTGGTAGTCGCGGTAACCGGGATACTTGGCTGCCGAGATCGACTCGCCCATGCGCATGGCCGCAATGAACTGCACCGTCAGGCCGATGAAACCGAGCGCCGTCCAGTGCAGCCATCCTCCCGAAGCCGCCACCGCGAACAGGTAGAAGATCCACCACATGCCGATCTCGCAGATGAAGTTGGGATGACGGCAGTAGCGGAACAAGCCCGTCGTGATGAACGGCTTGTCGACGTTCTCGCCGGCAGCGAGACGACGCTTCTTGTCCTGCTGGAAGTTCCACATCTGCTGATCGGCGACGGTCTCCCCGATGAACAGCAGCGCGAAAAGGGCGGCGGCCAGCAGGTCCAGCCAATTCAGCGAGGTACCTTGGAACCGCCAAGCCTGATGCACCGGGGACGTGAACAACCACACGAGGAGCATCTGCCCCGGCGCGATGAACGTGACGTTCATGAGTTGGAAGCCCACCGGACCGACCTTCTGCCGGACATGTGCCCAGCGGTAGTCCTCGCCGCCCTTCCTGTAGCCGCCCTTGCGTACGAAGTTGTAGGTCAGACGCACGCCCCAAAGCACCACGAGCGCAGTCATCACGTTGATGCGGATCGACTCGAAGCCCGTCTCCGCCGCGACGATCAGACAGTAGACGGGCGGACAAATGGACCACAGCCGATCCACCCAGGAGACCTCGCGGGTGATCAGCGACAAGACCCACGCAGCCGCCGCGAGGATCAGGCATACGACAAGAGCGGTCCCGAACGGCGTATCGAAAAACGGATGATCGATCCAATCCAGCATCAAACTCTCGCTTGTCCTTCCTCCCGCGCCAGCCAGATCAGCGCCGCAAAGCGCCCCGTGGGTCCGTCGCGACGGTACGAGTAGAACCGGCTGTCGCATATCGTACACAGCGCCGAAGGGACGATGCGCTCGACGCCAGAACGCCGCAAGCGCGCCGTGACAAGCGCCGGCAGGTCCATCCGCCACTTGGGCGCGTGGCCGCAAGCCGCTCGCTGTTGCACCAGGATCTCCTTGCGTTCGTCGGCCCCAAGGGCGTCTCGGACGTCCGAGCCGACTTCGTAGCAGTCCCCGCAGACGCCCGGACCCAACCAGGCGACCAATCGGCTCGGCGACTCCGGGAGCGCGTCAAGGGTCGCCTCGACAACGCCGGCGACAGTGCCCCGCCAGCCGCAGTGGACTACCGCCACGAGGGAAGCGTCGACGTTCGCCAGCAGCAAAGGAACGCAATCGGCCACCAGGACCGCCAATCCCAGGTCCCGCTCAGCCGTCCAAGAGGCATCCGCGGTGAACGGCCCGCTGGCGCCCGTGAGGGAAGACGCCGCCAGCACGCGCCGACCATGCTCCTGGTCGAGCCACTGCACCTTGTCGACACCGGCCGCGGAGAGCAATCGACGCCTGTTCTCACGCACGCGCGCCGCCGCATCGCCGACGTGGAGCGCCAGGTTGAACGACGCATAAGGCGGCTCGCTGAATCCCCCCGCCCGGGTGGTGACGAGCCCCCGCACCCGGCTCGGCACCGGCCAATCCGGTTCGATCAGCGTGCTTCCAAGGCTTGCAGCAGGCATTGCATGTCCTCCGGGAGTTCGGACTCGAACGTCATCCGCTCGCTGCTTGCCGGGTGTGGCAGCGCCAGACGGCAGGCATGGAGCGCCTGGCGGGGGAATCGCCGTACCACTTCGTTGACCGCTTCGGTGCCACCCGGCGGCACGATGCGCCGTGCCCCGTAGCGCGTGTCGCCAACCAGTGGGTGGCCGACGGTCGCCATGTGGACGCGGATCTGGTGCGTCCTGCCGGTCTCCAGGCGCGCCTCGACGAGCGTATGCGCCGCGAACCGTCCCTTGACGACAACGTGGGTCACCGCCGCGCGACCGTCCGGACGAACGCTCTGGCGCAGGCGATTGCGGCGATCCCTGCCGATGGCGAGGTCGATTCGTCGATCGGCCTCCACCACCCCCTCGACGATCGCCAGGTAGGAGCGTTCGATACGCCGCGCCTGCATGTCCGCGACCAGGCTCTTGAGGCTGGATTCGTTGGCCCCGACGACCATCAACCCGCTGGTGTCCTTATCGAGGCGCTGCACCAGTCCGGCCCGGGGCAACGCCGCAAGCGCCGGCCGGTGCCGCAGCAGACCATTCACCAGCGTGCCCCGAGGGTTTCCCGCACCCGGATGGACCACGAGCCCGGCCGGTTTGTCGACGACCACGATGTGGGGGTCCTCGTAGACGACGCGAAACGCCAAATCCTCCGCCGCGCCCCAGTCGAACCTCGGCAGCCGCTCTGCGCGAAGGCGGATCCGTTGTCCCGCCGCCGCCGTCGTCTTGGGCTTCACCACCCGTCCGTCAACCGTGAGCAAGCCCTCGCGGACCCACCGGGTCAACTCCGAGCGCGACACGACGGGGCCGCCATCGCCCTGCTGTTTCTCGAACAACTGCGTTGCCACCCAATCGATCCGGCGGCCGTTGAACTCCAATGGCACCACGGCGTCCAATTCAACGACGGCGGAGGGACGATCCAGCGGATCAACCATGCCAGCACGCCACCCAACGACGGCAGCCGGTGCGAATGATGGTTTCCAACAGCGTCCTCGCGAACGACGAGAATCCAGCCGAGCATAGCGCCGGGTGGACTGCTACGATAGCGCCCTACGTTCTGGCACATGCTGTCACTGCACGAATGATGACGCGTAGATCGCGACCCCGAGCGCTTCGACTTTCGCACCGCGGGTTTGGTCCCGCCGGCGTCCGGCGGATTCCGCCGCTGCATCGCGGCGTCATGGCCGTCGCCCTCGTGGCAACCCTGGCCGGATGCGCCAGGTTCGGCGACGAGGACGACCCGGACGACTTCGGCTCGGCCGAAGCGACGCAACAAGCGCTCTACGAAGACGCCCAGCGGAGCCTTGGCTCCGGGAACTACGCGGACAGCATCGTCCGGCTGCAACGCCTGGAGGCCCGGTTCCCGTTCGGCGCCTTCGCTGAACAGGCCCAGCTGGAGCTGGTCTACGCGCATCACATGGTGGCCGACCACGATGCCACCCAAGCCGCTGCCGACCGATTCATTCGGCTTCACCCCCAGCATCCCAAGGTCGACTACGCTTACTACATGCGCGGCTTGAGTTCTCTCGCCCAGGACCGGGGGATCTTCCGCCGTTTCCTCGGGACGGACATCTCGCGGCGCGACATCACCAACATCAAGCAGGCATTCGCCTATTTCAACGAGCTGGTCACGGAATTCCTCGGCAGCACCTACGCCAAGGATGCCCGCCAGCGGATGATCTACATTCGCAACGTGCTTGCCGCCCACGAACTCAACGTGGCCTCCTACTACCTGGGACGCGGGGCACTCGTGGCGGCGGCCAATCGCGCCCGCTACGTCATTGAGAACTTCTCCCAGACGACTGCTGCGCCGGATGCGCTGGCGGTGCTGATCGAAGCGAACTGGCAACTGGGGCTCGACGATGCCGCACACGACGCGCTGGAAGTCCTCGCCCTCAACTTCCCCGACTACCACGCGTTCGACCAGCGAGGCCAGCTCGTCCTTCGCAAGATCATCGACAACCGGGAACGATCCTGGCTGAACATGGTGACCTTCGGACTGCTTGGTCGTCCCCAGGCACCGCCGCCCTTGACGATCCGCCAACACTCCGTCGCCTCGCAGAGCGCGTCGTAGCGCGACGGGACGGGAGCACCGCCTCGTCGGCGTTCTACGCACGACGAATCCAGCTGATTTCCCACGCGCGAATCAGACATCGCCCATAGCGGTCCCTTGCTCTCAGCGCGCACCATTCCGACCATCACGATTGGAGCGCAACCATGGCGCGCCACCGGAAACAACGAACCGTAGGGGACGGGCCCAGGAGTCTGCGCCGCGGCAACGGCGCGCAAGCGCCGTTGATGGGCGCGGAGTCCTGGGGCGGTGGGGGCTGGGGCCAGACGGCGAGGGACGAGCAGTCTGGCGGCGTTGTCCCGTCCCGCCAGCCCACGGGCGCACATGACGCGGGCGACGACAAGCGTCGCCCCTCGCATGGAACAAACGCGAACGGGAGCACCGCGACCGGACGCGTTTGTTCCATGCGAGGTCGGCGTGGCTGGGCCGGAGGCGGAGTCGGCGCACAGCGAATGCGAAGCGCCGACCCGGCTATGGGGCGCTACGGCGGCACGCAATTCAACGGGGTGCGGGTTTGTTCCTTGCGCGGGCGACACAGGCAAACGGGCCTCACCCTGAGCGAACTCCTCACTACGCTGATCGTCGCCGCCTTGCTGGCCGGAGCGGCAATTCCCGCGATGTCCGCATTGACCACACGCGCCAAGGCCGACGCGGCACTCGAGCAAATGTCCCGCGCGATTCAGTTCACGCGTTACCAGGCGATCACCCACCGGACCAACGCGACGCTCTGCCCGGGTCGGGAAGCCGTGTGCGGGCGCCGCGACTCCTGGCACGAGGGCGCGATGGTGTTCCTGGATGCCAACGCCAACGGGGTCCGGGACGCCGGCGAGGAAATCCTGCAGCGATTGCCACCCTTGGAGAGCTTGCGCGTGCGTTGGCGGTCCTTCCGCAACCGCAAGTCGTTGTCGATGCGGCCCGACGGCACCACCGACTGGCAACCCGGCAACATGGTGGTGTGCCCGACCGACGGGGATGCCAGGCAGGCGCGCCAGCTCATCGTCAATGCCCAGGGCCGGGTCCGATTCAGCCGCGACGAGGACGGGGATGGCATCGTGGAGGACGCTCGCGGGCGCCCGGTCTCCTGTTGACGGCCGAACGCGCCTTCAGGAGTCCAACTCGGCCCAGGACAACCGACGGACCTCGCCGTCGTCGCGGGTTCGGGCGAAGGTGGCCTGCAACCGCACCACGGTCGCCCGACTGCTACCAACGGCTGTCGCCGTGACCCGGAACACGTCGACCAACGGTCCGGGTAGCGACTCCAAGCCCGTGCCCAGGTACGTCGTGACCCACTCGACGAGGTAACGCGGGGCCTCGACCACGCCAGGCAACCGCATCCCGGCGGTCTGGCCGTGAGCGGCCCATACGGTTTGGTCCCGCCAGGCCGCGCCCTCCCCGTAGCGCGTACCCCCCGCGTACACGCGAGGATCGGCTGGATCGCCGTCGGTCTCGAGCCATGCCTCGGCTTCGGCGAGCGCTGCATCCGCGGCACGAAGCGCCAGCGCGGCGTCATGACTGTTGCGCGACATCCGAAGTTCGAGGCTTGTCGTCTGCGCCGCGGACAGTGCTCCCGCCGTGATGGCCAACAACAGCGCCAAGCCCAGGAACAGCACCGCTCCGCCCTGGCTGGCCGGCCCGAGTGCCCCCTCACTCAACCGTTTCGCAACGCCACGGTCCACGCAAAGCTCCGTCGCAACACCCGCTCGTCCGCCGTGACCGCGTCCACGCTCGACACGGTGGCAACGAAGTGAACGGTCCTGACCGGATTGGCACCCACCTGCCCGGGCGGCAGGTAGCGGTCCGGCGAGTCGATTCCATTCCCGGGCGTGAGATCGACGCCGAACAACACCTGCAGGTCGTCCACGCCCTGCACCAGTTCGGCGGGCCGGTCCGCAGCGGTCTTCCGCCACAGCGACCACACGCTCTCGCCGCGGTTGTTGATGCCCGCGCCCCGGGCAACGAAGTAGATCTCGGTGACCACGCGCCCGACGGCGGCGCCTTCCGGGCCCACCCCGCCGCCGAACGGTTGGTCGCCGCGCGACAACGAATGCCTGGCTCGATTCCAGAACGCACCAGTCGCCGACGGGCGGGACAATGTCGCGACCCGGCCGATGGTGCTGATCGTGCCGATTCGGAACAGGGCGGATTGCCTGCAGTCGCTAATCGCGACGAAGTCGTCCGTTTCGAAGGCGAACCCACCGTCGACCGGTACCAGGGGATCCTCGCCCTCGCCGGTCACCGGATCCTGGATCGTCGAAAGGGAACGGGCCAGCGGCGCTCCAGGAGCTTCGAGGCGGCGGAACACGACCACATCGCTGCGCGGGCGCAGTTCGGCGGGATCAACGCGGTTGCCGGCGAAGGCGAGCGCGGGGCCGCCAACGGTCGGCAGGATTCCGATGTCCGGGTTCCAGTTCGTGCCTTGGCCGTCGAATCCCTCGACCGGTCGAGACACGTCGAATTCGACGATCTCCCGCCATGTGCCGTTCAAGCCGTTCACCAGACCGTCCCTTCCGCCGCACCCGAGGTAGCCGGCGTTGCGTGCCGAGCGGGACAACAGCGCGACGGCGTGTCGGGCGGACTCCTGCAGGAGCGCCTGCCCAGCCAGGGCCGCGTTGCCCCGGCTGCTCCCCGCGAACAGTTGCACGACCGCCGCGATCAGGACGACGCCGAGCGCCGCGGCGATCAGCAGTTCGAGGAGCGAGAAACCGAGCAGCCTGCTGCCAGGGCGGCACGGCTCTTGTGGCACCTGGCTTCGAGTCACTTGCCAGCCTCGCTACCGACGCCCCGGCACGGCCACGCGCCGCTGCCCTGCATTCTGCCAAGTCACGCTGACCGTGAACTCGCCGTTCGCGCCCCAGTCGATCGCGCCGTCCCCCATCGGCAGGCCCGGTTGCTGTTCCTCGGGGGGAAGCGCCCCGGCCGCCCGGGCTTCCCGGCACGCACCGTCCGTCCGCCAACGACCGAGTGAACATTTCCACACGGCGACGTCGAAGGAAGCCAGTTCGGGCGGCGTGCAGTTCGCGCCCAGACAGTCCACGAATCCAGCCGGCGCGGTGCCGTCGGCCACACCGGCATACGCACCCCCCGGGTTGGCGAGGAGTCGCTCGGCCATGTCCTGTGCGAGGATTACCGCCGTCGTTGCCTCCAGCGCGCTTCGGGTGTTCTTCGAGCTGGCCAACTGCAGGCCGGCAGCACCCAGTGCACCCAGGCCGATCACGAGGATGGCGACCAGTAGCTCAGTTAGTGAGGAGCCTTCAGCCCGGGAGCGCATCATGAACCCCAGCCGCGCTCGCCGTCGTCGGCGAAGTCGCCGTCGTCGTTGCGGTCCCAGCGCCGCTCGCCGGCCGCGTCGAGTTCCAAGGCACCGTCGGCGGCAACAGGACTCGTCGCGCCAACCGCTTCCGCGCGCAGCACGAAGTGAGCGGCATTCGCGGTTTGCACCGAGATTCGGTAGTGGGTCGAGGCGACCCTGCATAGATTCTCGGACACCGGGCCGGTGGACTGGTCCCCCCGTCCGTCGCCGTCCACGTCGACGGCGTTGCCATAGCCCATGGTCGCTGCCGCGTGCCGTTCCATTCCTTGGGCGCAGCGCAGCAGATCCGCCTGGACCTGCGTCCGGTAGGCGCGCACGCTGTAGCCGTTGTAGACGGGTACCGCCGCCGCCAACAGGACCGCGACGACGGCGAGCACGACCAGGATCTCGATCAGCGAAAACGCACGCTGCCGTCGAGGGCACGCGGTGGTCCGGGTTCCAGGGGGGCTGTATGGATGCACGGCCGTCCTCTCCAGGCACGGCACGAGGGATCTTCCCTAGGCGGCTTCCACCCCGAGGATGGTCACATCGAACACCAGGTCCCGACCTGCCAGTGGGTGGTTGAAGTCCACCACCACGGTGTCCGCCGAGGCCGATGTCACCACGCCAGGCAGTTCGCCCGTCGATCCCGCTGCCGCGAACGCGATCATCATTCCCGGAACCAGGTCGTCGGCGCTAGCGAAATCAGCCCGGGCAAGCGTGCGAATGTTCTCTTTTTTGCGTAGGCCAAACCCGTCGGCCGGGGCGATTGCGATGCGCTCGTCGTCTCCCGCCCGCAGCCCGACGATCGCCCTCTCGAAGCCTTCGGGAAGATTGCCGTCGCCCACGACGAACACCGCCGGCTTGCCCCGCCGGGTCGTGTCCACCTCCTCGCCGCTCGCGAGGTGAATCGAGAAATGCAGGGTGACCCGCGTCCCGGGGCCAATCGGGAGGTCGCCTTCCCGAGCGATGAGCGTGCTCACTCCGATTGGCTTCGCCCAGCGCGACGCCGGAGCATGTCCACGGCCAGGAGGCCGATCCACCCAGCCGCGCCGACGGTGATGGCACTATCGGCGACGTTGAACACCGGGAAGTTGAACCAGCCGTAGTGCACGTGAATGAAGTCCACGACGCACTCGTGGATCAGGCGATCCGTCAGGTTGCCGAGCGCGCCAGCCAAGACCAAGCCATACGACGCCCCTTCGAGCCAACCAGACCGTAGGCGCCAGATTTCGAAGATCAGGAACGCCGAGACGGCCACGGCCGCGACCGCGAACACCCAGCTGTAACCCTGGAACATGCTGAAGGCAGCGCCGGTGTTGCACGTCAGCGTCCAACTGAGGAACGGCAAAACGTCCATGGACATTCCTCGCTCGAGATGACCAAGCGCGATCCACTTGGTTGCCTGGTCGAGCGCCATCACGCCCACCGCAAGGAAATACCAACGGGTCATATAGCTGCGGCCGGATCCTGAGCGAAGAACGCCCGGGTCTTCTCGATGTCGCTCTCAATCTCGATCCGAAGCGCGTCGAGAGACGGGAACCATCGTTCCTCCCGGATCTTCTGGCACAGGGTGACGGTCAACAGCCGCCCGTAGACTTCCTCGTCGAAGTCCAGGATGTGGACCTCCAGCAGCGGCTCCTTGCCCCCCACGGTGGGCCGGACGCCGATATTGGCGGCGCCCTGCCGGGTCGGGCCGAGCCCGTCCACGGTCACAGCGAACACGCCATTGAGCGCCGTCTTGTACCGCTGCAGGCGGATATTGACAGTGGGTACGCCCATCTCGCGTCCGATTCGGCGCCCGTAGACCACGCGCCCCATCATGAAGTACGGCCTGCCGAGAAGCTTCTCAGCAAGGGGAAAGTTCCCGTCTGCCAACGCCTCCCGGATGCGCGTGCTGCTCACCCGTTCGTGGTCGAAGGTCAAGGTGCCCATGTGGCTGACCCCGAAGCCGAGGCGGTCCCCCGCTTCCTTGAGCATGTCGTAGTTTCCTTCCCGGTCGCGACCGAACTGAAAGTCGTCACCCACGACCACGTAGCGAACCCGCAGCATGTCCACGAGGAAGCGCTCGATGACCTCCCCGGCCGGGATCAGTCGTGTGCGCTCGTTGAACGGAATGCACAGCACCCGGTCGATTCCCGTTTCCGTGAGCAGGCTGACCTTTTCGCGAAACCGGGTCAGGCGCGCCGGCACGGGCGTACGCTGGAAGTACTCCCTGGGCTGGGGTTCGAAGGTCACCAGCACGCTCGGTTCGCCGAGTTCGTGGCTCTTGGCGACCAGATGGGCGAGCAGCATCTGGTGGCCGTGGTGGACGCCGTCGAACGTCCCGATCGTCGCCACGCAACCGGCGTGGCGTGGCCGGATGTTGTGCAGGCCCCGGATGATCTCCATGCGGGTGAGTCTGTCGGATTTCGGGTGGTTTAGGTAGGTGGCATTCCCCCATGGGCACCCCTAGGTTCGCAGTGCGTATCGGCGACGTCGCCCCGTGGGGCGCCCCCCCGGTTTCGGCACCGCTGGCTCTGGCCGCTCGCCGCGGCCACCACAGCCTGGGACCGTTGACCTTAACCGGCTTGGGACGGTGTAATCCGCCCGTAGGAGTTGCGAGAGTTCGTTCATGGTAGTGGCTAGTCTGATCAACATGAAGGGAGGGGTGGGGAAGACGACCATCGCATCACAGCTGGCCCATGCCGCCCAAGCCGACGGGTTGAGGGTCTTGGCTATCGACTTGGACCCACAGTCCAATCTCAGCCAGAGCATCCTCGGGCCAAGGACCTACGTTGAGCATGTTCGGCACAATCGGCCGACCGTAGTACAGATACTGGAGGACTACATCCCAGCCAGCGGAAGCACCGGGAGTCCGCAGCGGATCGATGTCAACGACGTGATCCTTAGAGGTGTCGATACGGTAGAGAGAATCAGCTCGACCTCATAGCTTCTCGCCTAGAGCTCAGTAGAACGCTCAAGAATCCAACCGGCAAGGAGCGGCGGCTGGCGCGAGCGATTGGTCAAGTTGACGACAGGTATGACCTAGTTGTGATCGACTGCGCACCCACAGAGTCGATATTAACCGATGCAGCATACTTCGCCAGCCGCTACGTGATCGTTCCTGTGAAACCGGAGTTCATGGCCACAATCGGCCTGCCGCTTCTGGCGAGATCTATTCGCGAGTTCGGATTGGAGAACGAAGATCACGACCTAGACATTGCTGGCCTTGTGCTGAACGACCAATCGGAGTACGCGGACAATGCGGAAAAAAACATATCCATCCGAGAGGTACGTGATGTAGCCAACGAGCACGGATGGCGGGTCTTCGGCTACCAGATCCCATATTCCCGGTCGTACGCCAAGGCTGCACGCACGGGACTGCCGTTGTCGGAAACCCCCAACGCACACTGGGATCGGATTGACGGATTCCGCAGGCTTAAGGAAGACATTCTCGCCGCAATAGGCATAACGGAATGACAGCATCGAATCCGCTGCTTGCGCTGCACACAAAACTGCTCGTCACGGAGTACGGGCGGAAACGGGTGATCGAGGCACTAGCCGAAGCCGAGGACGTAGGATTCGAGACGATCGAGCGGGAACTGGACGCTGTCAGGCAAAGGAAAGCAAATGCACGTCGTCGTCCCAAGACGCTCCCGGAACTACTGAAGGAAGCCAAAATCGACCAGACGAAGCTACCGCTGGTGGAACGAATCGCCCGTGCCTACGACCACAAACGTTATCTGCCCGACCTTTGGCGCGTTCGGCGCTTTTTGGAGTCCTGCGGTGTGGATGCCAGCAAGGTGCGAACGCGCAGGGCCGCGTTGCGGTCTGTCATCGAGGCTCTTGGCGGTTTGACGGCAAGTGATCTCACCAATATTGAGGCTAGGCTGAACGACTCGGCCCGGGGAGACTTGGGAATCATCGCCGACCAAATCCTAGGACCTTCCAGCACATCCTCTCAGACCAACAAGGAGACGGATCGTGAGCGCGGCCAAGGAAACGCAACACACCCGATCTGATTGGCCGACTGATATTCTGCTCGTCGTTCTTCAGGAGGATCTGGGAGCCACGAACGTTGCGGACCATAGTCAGTCGTGACCGGCCTTGTCTAACCCCACCCCGCGTCAGGCCGCCGGATCACGATAGACCGACCGCCCCTAGGACGGGCGCGTCGCAGTCGTCCTCTACGCCCGATGTCGCAGATCGTGCGGCCGGATGCCGCCGGCGAGTACCACCAGCGCGTAGACCACCAGTCCGCCAACGACGGCCAGGCCGAGCCAACCGATCCGCAGCCAGTGGTCCGCCCCGGTCCAGGAGGCATCGTCGGGCAGCCCCAGCACCAAGGCCATCCCCATCGCCGCAGTGCCGAGCACGGAGACAACCGTCGTGCGTGCCAGGCGGCGGCCCGGTCGATAGTGCCGACCCGCGACGAGCGCACCGAGCAACAGCCCGGCGTTGACGATTCCGGCGAAACTGGTCGCCAAGGCCAAGCCAACATGACCGAGCCACCAGAAGGTCGCCAGGCTGACCGCGACGTTCACCACCGTCGCTGCTACCGCGAACTTGAGCGGCGTCTTCGAGTCCTGGCGGGAAAAGAAACCGGGCACCGCGACCTTGACGAGAATGAGCGGCACGAGACCGATAGCGAAGGCCTTGAGGGCCACCGCCGAACGGTCCGCGTCGTAGGGACGCATTTCGCCGTGCAGAAAGATCGTCGCGACCAGCGGATAGGCGAGCACCCAGAGCGCGACGGCTGCGGGAATCCCCAGCAGGAGCCCGGTACGCACTCCCCAGTCGAGGGTGTCATTGAACCGTTGGGAGTCCCCCGCGGTGTGCAGCCTAGACAGGTTGGGCAGCAGCACCGTGCCGAGCGCAATGGCGACGATGCCGATGGGTACTTCCCAAAGCCGGTCAGCGTAGTAGAGCCAGGACGGACTGCCTTCCTCGAGCACCGACGCCAACATCGTCCCGATCAAGGCGTTTACCTGGTAGGCGGAGCCCGCGAACACGGCCGGCACCAGGAGTTTGAAGACCTTGGCGACGCCCTCGTGGCGCCAGTTCGGTCGTGGCGCGACGAGCAGGCCGGTCCGGGCCACCGACGGCAGGTTGAACAGCAGTTGCGCCGCGCCCCCGGCGAGCACGCCCCAGGCCAAGGCGTAGGCGATGCCCGAAACCCCGTCCGTCGCGCCCGCAGCCGCCCAGAACGCCGCCGCGACCAGCGCCACGTTGAGGAGCACCGGCGTGAACGCCGGGACCGCGAATCGGTTGGCGCTATTGAGGATCGCTCCCGCGAAGGCCGTGAGCGAAATCAACGCCATGTAGGGGAACATGATGCGCGTCAAGTCGGTGGCCAGTGCGAACTGCTCCGGATCCCCGAGGAACCCCGGCATGAACAGCGCCGCCAGCAGCCACGCGGCGGCCACCCCGGCCAGCGTGACGGCCAGCAGCACGATGAGGAAGTTGCCGGACACCGCCGCCACGAACTCCCGCAGCGCGGCTTGACTGCCCCGTTCGCGGTATTCGGCAAGCACCGGGACGAAGGCGAGCGCGAAGGTCGACTCGGCGAACAAACGCCGGAAGAAGTTCGGGATGCGAAATGCCAGATAGAAGGTATCAGCGGCGCCGGTCGCGCCCACGAAGTGCGCCAGCGCGGTGTCCCGGGCGAGCCCGGAGAGGCGCGACAGCACCGTCATGCCGGCGAACACGCCGCTTTGCGCCGCGACGTCGCTGCCGCCCGCGCCGCTTCGGGCGGCGATGTCGTCGCTATCGCTCACGATTGCACCGGTGCAGACCTCTCGCAATTGACACGCCCGCTGTCGGTCGGCATATTACGCCGCCTTCCGCCACCGACCGCAGGAACGTTTTGGCAAATAGCCCGCAAGCTCGCAAACGCGCCCGTCAGGCGCAACGTCATCGCGCGCGCAACGTCAGCCACCGCTCGAAAGTGCGGACCTACATCAAGAAGGTAGTCGCGGCCGTCGATACCGGCGACGCGGAGGTGGCAAAGTCTGCCCTCGACGAAGCGATCCCGGTGATCGACAAGATGTCCGGCAAGGGCATCATGCACCGGAACAAGGCGGCCCGGCACAAGTCCCGGTTGTCCGCGAAGGTCAACGCGCTCTCGTAGGGGACGGGCCAAGGAGTCTGCGCCGCAGAAACGGCGCGCTAGCGCCGTTGATGGCGCGGAGTCCTCGGGCGGTGGGGGCTGGGGCCAGACGGCGAGCGCGCGCCCTGGCGGGCGCGTTCGAGCGGTCTGGCGGCGTTGTCCCGTCCCGCGCCGTCCGGATCGCGTCGCCCACGGGCGACCGCGCGCCCTGACGGGCGCGTTAGGGTCGCCCCAACGAACGTTTTTACGCTCAAAGCAGGACCAGATTGTCCCGGTGGATGAGTTCCGGCTCGTCCACGTACCCTAGAATCGCCTCGATCTGGCTGGACTTGCAGCCGGCAAGCTTGCGCGCTTCCCCCGCGTCGTAGTTCGCGAGCCCTTTCGCGACCCCACGACCCTCCGGATCGACGACCCGGACTAGGTCCCCACGCCGAAACGTGCCCGTCGCGTCCGTGACACCCGCCGGCAGAACGCTGACGCCACGATTCGCGATGGCTTCAGCCGCCCCCGCATCCACGACCAGATCGCCCTTGGCCCGACGCTGACCGGCGAGCCAGCGCTTGCGCGCATCGAGCGGTGCGACATCCGCCGTCAACAGCGTGCCGCAGCCCTCCCCGTCCGCCAACCGGCCAAGGATATTCGGCGTTCGGCCATTGGCGATCACGGTATGGGCACCCGACAGCGCGGCGAGGCGGGCCGCTGCCAGCTTGGTCACCATCCCGCCGCGGCCCAAGCGGCCTGCACCGCCACCGGCCATGGCATCCAGTTTCGGATCCGCGGCCGCCGCCTGCCTGACGACGGGCGCGGTCGGCTCCAAACGCGGATCCGACTCGTGTAGGCCATCCTGGTCGGTGAGCAACACCAGCACGTCCGCCGAAAGCAGGCTGGCCACCATGCCCGCCAAGGTGTCGTTGTCGCCGAGTTTGATCTCCTCGGTGGCCACCGAGTCGTTCTCGTTGATGACCGGCACCACGGCGAGATCGAGCAGCGTCGCGAGCGTTGTCCGGGCATTGAGATAGCGCTCGCGGTCCGACAGGTCGTCGTGGGTCAGAAGCACCATCGCGATCCGGCGGTCACGCTGACGAAACGCCCGCTCGTAGGCCTCGATCAGTCCCGACTGGCCCACTGCGGCCGCAGCCTGCAGTTCGTGGACCGCGGTGGGACGCCTATCGAAGCCGAGCCGTCTGCAACCCTCCGCCACGGCACCGCTCGACACCAGCACGACACGCTTTCCCAGTGCCATGAGCGATGCGATCTGGCCGCACCAGACGTCGAGTCCCTGCTCGTCCAGTCCCTGGCCGTCTTGCGTCAAGAGGGCGCTGCCCACCTTGACCACCCACGTCTCCGCCCGGGCAAGCGCCTCCCGCCTCGGGTTCCGTTCAGCCAAACGACGACTCCCTGGACGCTGATGCCGTGCGCCGCCCGCCGATCGAGTGGCGGCGGACATCGTCGGCCACCCTGTCGTTCAGTTCCCGCTCGCGCCGCGCGAACTCCGCGTCGCCCTCCAGCCGCATGCGGTAGCGGGAAACCCAGGCCATCGCCGCGCGTGTCAAATCGTCTAGCCCGAGCCCGGTGACCGCGGAGGTCGCGAAACGCCGCCGGTGCGGAAACGCCTCGGCCAACCTCGCCAGCATCGGTCCAGAACCGGTCAGGTCCATCTTGGTCGCCACCATCCAGACATCCCGCTCCCGGAACACGGGGCTGTAGGCGTAGAGCTCCTCCTCGATCTGCCGGCAGTTGGCCAAGGGATCGGAACCGTCCAACGGTGCGGTGTCGACCAGATGCAGTAGCAGCCGGGTGCGGGTCAGGTGCTTGAGGAACCGGTAACCGAGCCCCGCGCCGCTCGACGCACCGGGGATGAGACCGGGCACATCGGCCATGACGAAACTGGCGTCCTCGCCGACCCGGACCACGCCCAGGTTCGGCACCAAGGTGGTGAACGGATAGTCCGCGATCTTGGGCCTTGATGCCGAGACCCGGGCGATGAGGGTCGACTTGCCGGCATTGGGCATGCCCAGCAGGCCGACGTCGGCGATGACATTCAACGTCAGGCGCAGCCTGCGGCTTTCTCCCGGCGAACCCGGCGTGGTATGGCGCGGGGCCCTGTTCGTGCTGGATTTGAAGTGTGCGTTGCCGAATCCGCGGGCGCCTCCCTTGGCGACCGTCACCGCCTGGTCTTCGACGGCCACATCCCCCACCGCGGTGTCCGTCTCTTCGTCGATGATCCGGGTTCCGACCGGAACCCGCACGTCGAGGGTGCCGCCACTCCCACCGGTCTTGTCGCGCCCACCGCCGGCACGGCCGCTCTCGGCGCGGCACCGCGGCATGAAGCGGAAATCGACCAACGTGTTCAGCGCCGCATCGCCGATGAGCCTCACGTCGCCGCCGTCGCCGCCGTCGCCGCCATCAGGCCCGCCCTTGGGCTGGTTCGGGCCGCGATGGAAACTCAAGCACCCGTCGCCGCCTTTGCCGGCTTCGACCTCGATCACCGCTTCGTCGACGAATTTCATGGCTTCGCCCGCCGGTCTTCGACCCGCCGGTGCGACGGGTCTAAGCGAGTCAGGACGCCGCGGCGCCGATGCTGTCCGCCGGGACGACGCTAACGTACTTGCGGCCAAGAACGCCCTTGGCTTCGAACTTCACCGTGCCGTCTGCCGTTGCGAACAGCGTGTGGTCCCGGCCGCAACCCACGTTGGGTCCCGGGTGGAACCGCGTGCCGCGCTGCCGCACGAGGATGTTCCCCGCGACAACCGGTTCGCCGCCGAATTTCTTGACGCCGAGCCTCTTCGAGTGGGAGTCGCGCCCGTTGCGGGTGCTGCCCCCTGCCTTCTTGTGTGCCATTGGCGAACTCCTCTTTTATACAGCCACCCGCTAACGGTTGATAGCGGTGATCTTGACGTCGGTGAAGGCCTGCCGGTGGCCCTTCTTGCGCAGGTAGTTCTTGCGGCGCTTGAACTTGATGACGCGGATCTTCTTGCCGAGGCCCTGCCCTACCACCTCGCCGGTGACCTGGCCACCCTCGACAAGGGGCTCGCCAATGACGATGTCGTCGCCCTCGGCGATCATCAAGACCCGGTCGAACACGATCGTCTCGCCGGGTTCCCCGTCCAAGCGCTCCAAGCGCACCACTTCGCCCTCGACGACCCGATGCTGCTTGCCGCCGCTTTCGAATACCGCAAACATGAACCGTCCTAAGTCAGTCTCTTAAAGCCTCGACCCTGCCGAATGGCCGCGCGGGCGATGCGTCGTGTATTACAATTCGCCCGCGACCCGACCGGTCGTACAAAAAGCGCGTCATTCTATAGGACACGACGCGAGGGTGACAACGCGCCGGAAGGCCCAACTAGGAACGACCCGCCCCCCCATCGTCGAAGCCATGGCATTTACCACCGCAGCAGCCGAAGCGACTTCCCGCGACGCCCCGCAGATGGGTCTCGACGCGATCTTCGACCTCGTGGCCGACGACTTCGCGCGGCTCAACGAACTGATCCCGAAGCAGCTCTCCTCCGGCGTCGAGATGGTCGAGGAGATCGGCCACTACATCGTCGAGGGCGGCGGCAAGCGTCTGCGTCCCCTGATCGTGCTGCTCACCGCCCGGGCTTGCTCGTACACAGGCACCGACCATATCCGACTCGCGACCATCATCGAGTTCCTGCACACGGCCACGCTCCTGCACGACGACGTCGTCGACAACAGTTCGCGCCGCCGCGGCCGCGCCACCGCCAACGCCCTCTGGGGCAACGCGCCGAGCGTCCTGGTCGGCGATTTCCTCTACTCGCGCGGCTTCCAGCTCATGGTCGACCTCGACAGCATGGACATCATGGCGATCATCTCCGACGCCACGAACCTCATCGCCGAGGGCGAGGTCATGCAGCTTGCCAATATCGGCCGCACCACCATGACCGAGGACGAATACCTCGAGGTCGTCCGCCGCAAGACCGCGATGCTGTTCCAGGCCGCCGCCCATACCGGCGCCGTCCTGTGCTCGGACGATCCCGACCTGATCGCCGCGTTGCGACGCTACGGACTCCATTTCGGCATGGCCTATCAACTCGTCGACGACTGGCTCGACTACGTCGGCGACGGCGACGTCATGGGCAAGAACCCCGGCGACGACCTGGCGGAAGGCAAGGTCACCCTGCCCCTGATCCACACGATGACCAACGGCCACGGCAATCAACCCGCCGTCGTCCGCCGCGCCATCGACACCCGCTCGGCGGTGGACTTCCACAACGTCGCCCACGCCGTGCACCGCAGCGGCGGCCTCGCCTACACGAAGAACCGGGCTCTCGAAGAGGCCTATCTCGCCTCGGAGGAGGTTCTCGCGCTACCACCCAGCCGCTATCGAGACGCCTTGGAAGCATTGGCGATGGTGGCGGTTTCGCGGATGGCTTGACATCTACAGGCAGCCCAGCGCGACGTCGCGGGGCTTGTGGCGTACTGGTCACAACCGGCCTTACAATAGCCGCCCCGCGACGGGATCCTTAGGCGATCGCCGTCAAACCGTTCGGAGTGTAGCTCAGTCTGGTAGAGCACCGTCTTCGGGAGGCGGGGGCCGCCGGTTCAAGTCCGGCCACTCCGACCA
>JAPPND010000049.1 GCA_028818795.1 Gammaproteobacteria bacterium
CATGGGCATCGAAATCCGCCAAGCGACCGCCGACGAGATGGCGGAGTTCGGGATTCTCGGCGGCTACGTGTACGGGGGCGCCTTCGGGGACGGTCCGGAGAACCTGATCGCCAAGGGGATCATGCCCGAGTGGACCCTGTGCGCGTTCGACGACGGCAAGCTGGCGGCGACTTTCTCGACCATCCCCTTCACCATGCGCGCCAACGGGATGGCGATGCCGCTAGGCGGAGTGTCCACCGTCGGCACCCAGCCCGAGTATCGCCGGCAAGGGCTGGTGCGCCGAATCCACACCGAGGCTCTCGCCCGGATGCGCGACGCGGGACAACCGGTGGCCGCGCTATGGGCCTCCCAAGCCGCGATCTATCAACGCTACGGCTACGCCATGACAACGCTGCGTCGCCATTACGCGGTGGACACTGTCGACATCCGATTCCACGACGGCGACGGCGGTAGTGGCCGGGTCGAACGAGTCGAGGCGGATGCCGGCTACGACATCATCAAGGCGATCTACATCGAGTTCATCGCCGAGCGCACCTGCTACATCCACCGTGCCAAGGACCTGTGGCTCAACAACGTTCTCGAGCCCGTGGAGGAGGACGGCCCGCTCTGGATCGCGGTATGCCACGCCGAAAGCGGACACTCGACTGGCTACGTGGTCTATACACTCCGCTCGGGCAAAGTGGACCATTCGTCCCGCGACCAGGAGCTCAAGGTGCGCGAGTTGGTCTGGCTCGACCAGGATGCCTACCGATCCCTGTGGAGCTTCCTGGCAAGCCACGATCTCGTTGGCCGGGTCGCCTGGGACGGCGCGCCAGCGGACGATCCCGCGTTGGAGTTCTTCCTCGAACCCCGGCTGCTCCATGCCACGGACCGCGAGGGCGCCTGGTTCCGCATCGTCGATGCACCCAAAGCGCTTGCCGGGCGCGGCTACGACATCACGACCGACATCGCCATCGGCATCGAGCCCGATCCGCTGACGCCCTGGAACGACGGGGTGTGGCGGCTCGAGACGAGCGCCGGGGGCGCGCATGCGCGTTCGACCAACGAGTCGCCGGACATCCGTCTCAACGCCAAGGCGCTGGCGTCGTTGTTCACCGGCTTCCGCTCCGCCACGGAACTTGCGAGCTGGGGGCTCCTCGACGGTGACCGGGACGCGGTAGTCCGGGCGGATGCGATGTTCCGAACGCGCCATACGCCGCATTGCCCGGATCACTTCTAGAGAGTGGACGCGCGGGCTCTCAAAGACCACTACGAGTCGGAACTCGAAACCAGATCACGTGCCGGTGGCGGCGACGCCCGGCACGGTCGCCGGATGTTCCGGGCGATGCTGAAGGCTTCCCGGAACCTACCGCCCTGCCAAGTCTACAACCCCGGGTCGACGTGGGTCTGGTCCGACCTGCATCTCGGCCACGACAACATCATCCGCTACACGAACCGGCCCTTTGCCGATGCAGCGCAAATGGACGCAAGTCTCTACGACAACTGGGACTCGACGGTCGGCAGCGACGACGACCTGGTCTTCGTCGGCGACGTCGCCATGCGCCGTGCCGTCGGTCCGCATACGTGGCAGCGGATCCGCGACGCACCGGGCGCGAAGAAGCACCTGGTAGTCGGCAACCACGACCTGACCGGTTCCGGACGACTCCGCGTCGACGGATTCGACGCGATCGGTGCCGTGATGTTCGTCGATGGCGACCCGCCGCTGGTATTCACTCACATCCCGCTGACCGACGTGCCGAAGGGGTGCGTCAATGTTCACGGCCACACGCACGACGAGCCACCGAGGGCCACGCCGCATATCAACGTCTCGGTGGAGCAACTCGACTACCGGCCGGTGGCGTTGCCACGCCTTCGAAGGCTGGCTCGGCATTTGGTTGCGGGACGCTACCCGGACGGCGCAACAACGCTCGCGCGGATCGACGCCGCCGAGTCAGAAGACCCCGATCAGTAGCCGTCCGGCGGCTTGCGCTGCCTCTTGACCTCGCCACGGTGTCGCTTGTCCGCACGCCGCTTGGCCTTTTGCGTGGCCGAGACCCTGGTGGCGACGCGTGGCTTCGGCGGTGTGCGCGCAGCCTCGATCAGCGCACCGAGGCGTTCGAGCGCGTCGGCCCGGTTGCGGGCCTGGGTGCGCTGGTTCTCGGCGACGATCAATACCTCTCCCGCAGCGGTCAAACGACTCCCGGCCAGGCGTTCGAGGCGCTGGCGGACGTCTTGATCGAAACCACCCAAATCGAGGTCGAGGCGGCACTCCGCCGCCGTAGCGACCTTGTTCACGTTCTGCCCACCGGGACCCGAGGCACGCACGAAGTTCCAGGTCAGCGCCGACTCCGGAATCGCCACGCCGCCAATCTCGATGGTTGCCATCCCGTGACTCTCTCATATATAAACGGAATTGCCAGCGGAACTGTCTTCGCTGGCGATTCTTCCAACGAAGGGTGGACGGTTACCCCGAATTCATGGCCCAGGGCATTAGGAGTCTAGCGCGCGCCGGTTCGTTGGCGTACATCGGTCTCGCCAGCGCCGGGAACATCGCGACTGCAGAGACGGTCTTCGACGTGCCCTTGATGCGGGGTGCGGACCATCCGACCCAACAGGGGTTCGTCCGGATCACGGCGGTCGAGACCGGGACCATATCGATCAAGGCATGGAACGACGCGGGCGCCGAGGCCGCCACGTCGTTTCCCGTGGTGGGCGGCATGACCTACCACTTCAACTCCGACGACCTCGAAATGGGCAACGACGACAAGGGCATCGCCGGCATCGGCACAGGTTTCGGCGATTCGTACCTACAACTCAGCGCCGAATTCGAGTTCGTCGCGACCTCCTATATGCGGACGGGGGATGGCTTCCTTACCGGCATGGGAAACACGCTCGTTCCCACCGACGGCGCGTCGTTCGGAACTACCTGCGTATACGAAGCGACCATCTTCAATCCGGCCTCCAACACCAATCAGGTGAGCAGCCTACGCATCGTCGAACGCGGCGGCGCGGACACGGACGTCAGCATCTACGGCATCGACGACGACGGCGTCACGTATGGCCCCGTGGGACTCGAGGTTCTCGCGAACCACGCCCGCACGGTCACGTCCCAGCAACTAGAGCACGGCGATCCCGACCTGGACGGCATGCTCGCAGATGGCAAGGGCAAATGGCGACTCGCCATCGCCACCGACGGGGTGATCGTGGTCATGAACCTGCTGGAGTCGCCGACCAACCACCTTACCAACCTGGGTCCCGTCGTCTTGTCGGCATCGAGCGATGGCGACGGTCTCGACACCGCTCAGGGATGCACCGGTGCGCCGCCGCACCGCCTAGTCGCTCGCCCGGCACCGCCCACCGGGGGCATTCGCTAGGAGACCGCTACATGGCCATGACAAGGTTCCTAACCGTGTTGACCCTCATCCTGGCCGCCACGTGGGGAAACGCCCAGGAGCAACGCACCGAGCCACGGACCGTGGATTCCGGACGGGGTCCCGTGGTGGCATTGCCGCTAATAGACGCGACGGGCCCAGGGTCGGTGGTCGTCGACGACATACGTTTCGAGATGGCCGTCGAAGGGGGGTTCCGCGTATACCGGGCCCACCAGGAAGGCCACACCCGCACGGCGTACGAGGCGGTCGATGATCGGCCCAGGCATTACGCCTACGACCCCGTGGAGAGACGACTCGATCGGGTGTCGTCGACGTTGCGGGTGCGTCTTGGCGACGCCGAAGATCTCGATCAGGTTGTCGCCTCGACCGGGGCGTTACGGGGAAAGAACTACCCGGCCCTCGGATGGGCGTTGTTGCGGCTTCGACCCGACCAGGATCCCGCGACCGTCGCGGGTTCGCTGCTGGACAGTCCGCTGGTTGTGAGCGCGGAGGTAGTGCTCGAAGGACCCCTTCGTGTTCCGCAGTAGACGAACAGGCCGAACCAGCTCGCCAGCTCCCGAGGGAGGCACGCGGCGAAGATGATCACGTCCCTGCTCTGCCTGGTTCTCGCCGTGGGTTGCGGCCCGGACGCGAAGCAGTCGATGGCACCCGATCTCCTGGTGTTCGCCGGCGACGCGCCGATCCATGCCGATCGCATTGAACTGCCGGTCATCGTTCTCAACTGGGGCGCCACACCCTCCCCCAATACCCAACTGGTGGTGTACGTCAACGAACGACCCAATTGGCGTGACTCGAGCACGAGAACCCTTCTCACCCGCAACATTCCAGCCCTGGATTCCAAGTCCTCCACGACCGTTACGGTCGAGATCGCCCTCGATGAGCTCGAACCGGACAGCGACCACTACCTGCTGCTTCAGGCCAGCAGTGTCGACGGGGAACTCAACCCGAACAACTGGGATGTGACGGGTTTTTCCTTGAACGAGGACAAGCAGGTCGTCATGGACTGCGACTCGTCGGCACCCCACGTCGGTAGCGAAGGTGCAACCGACCCCCTATTCGAAGAGCAGTGGCATCTCAACAACACGGGCCAACAACGCTACACGACCGTTGCCGGCACGCCGGGCGAAGACCTCGGCATGTCGAGCGTCCTGTCGTCGGGGACCCCCACCGGGGACGGCATTCGGATCGCCATCGTGGACACGGGCATGGAAACCTGCCACCCCGACCTGGCGGACAACGTCGAAGACGGTACCTCCTTCAACTTCAACACCAATGAATGGCACAACTCGGACTCGAGGGAACCGTACCTTCCCTGGGCCATGGGCGACCACGGCACCTCCGTAGCCGGCACGGCGGCGGCCGCGGCCGACAACGGCACGGGCGGGCGCGGTGTCGCGCCCGACGCGATTCTGCGCGGCTACAACATGCTTGCCGCGGTGGAGTCCGAAGGTACCTATTTCGATTCCCTGGGCGGCAGCGACACCGTACCTGACTCCAGTCTCGTCGACATCTTCAACATGAGCTTCGGTACCCTGAGCGGCGAATTCCGCGTCGATCCCAACGAGACGCGACTGTTTCACAACGGCGTCACCCTTCTCCGCAACGGCCGGGGTGCCGTCTACGTGAAGTCCGCCGGCAATGCGTTCTACTCCTGCCGATCGATGCGCCGTCCCGCCAACGCCCGAATCGGCTGCAGCAGTTCCAACAGCTCCTCGTCGCATCACTCCCCCTACCTTGTCATGATCGGCGCGTTCGACGCCCAGGGAACCCGGGCAAGCTACTCGTCGGCCGGCTCCAACCTGTGGATCAGCGCCCCGGCCGGGGAGTTCGGCGCCACCTACGGCGCCATCATCACCGCAGACCAGGTGGGCGCGAACCGGGGCTACGACGTGCTCAGGAATCGTGGCGTCGCGCTGGACGCCGTGAACAACCCCCACGGCAACTACGTGAGCACCTTCAACGGCACGTCCGCGGCAGCACCAAACGCCAGCGGTGCCATCGCGTTGCTCCTCGAAGCCGAACCCGAACTCACCTGGCGCGACGTCAAGTACATACTCGCCAAGAGCGCCCGGCAGATCGACGCCGACATCGAACGCGTGCAGTACCTAGTCGGCGGGGCCGTCTACGTGGCGCAGTTGCCGTGGACGACGAACGCCGCCGGCTACCGCTTCCACAATTGGTACGGCTTCGGTGCCGTCGCCGTCGACGACGCTCTGGCACTGGTCGGATCGCACACGCCGGACAGCCTTGGCACGTTGGTGGAGACCGAGCCTTTCGAACAGGCCGACGCGGCGTCCATTCCTGACAACGACGGCAGCGGCGTTAGCCAGATGCTCGCCGTCGAGGGCCTCGCGGACGATGCCGACATCGAAGCCGTCACCCTGCATGTCAGCATCACCCACCCGCAGACCAACGATCTCGGCATTCACCTCACCTCTCCCTCCGGCACCGAGAGCATTCTGAACCCGATCTTCAACGACGCCCTCGCGGGCAATGCCGATCTCAACTGGGATCTCCTGAGCAATGCCTTCTACGGCGAGTCGCCCAACGGGGAGTGGGTGCTCCGGGTCGTCGATGCCGCGGCGGAGGACGAGGGTACCCTAAACGAATGGAGACTCACGTTCGCCCTGGGAACCCATCCCTAGGTTGAGCGTGTAAACGCAGGGCCATTGCGGGTAGTCTCGTTCCCCGCACCGGAGGCGAACGCATGCTTGGCACCGACGAAATCGAGCACTACCACACCGACGGCTACGTCATTCCGGACTTCCGGCTTGACAACGAGGTGCTCGACGACATTCGCGCCAATCACGACAGCCTACTTGCCAGACATCCGGAGTTCTCCGACTACTGTCCGGCCGTGCTCGCCTTCGACACGGGTTTCCTGAACATCGCTCGCATCCCCGGGATTCTCGACATGGTCGAGCAGCTGATCGGCCCGGATTTCGCGTTGTGGAACTCGAGCTTCTTCGCCAAACCGGCCCGCGTCGGCACCAAGACGCCTTGGCATCAGGACGGCGAGTATTGGCCCATCCGGCCGCTGGCGACCTGCTCGGTGTGGATTGCCGTCGACGCGGCCACGACGGAGAACGGCTGTCTGCGCGTGATCCCAGGATCGCACCGGCGTCGCGAACTCGGACAACACGACTTCAACGGGGCCGAGGGTTTGAGCCTGCCGCTGGAACTCCGCGCCGGCGAATTCGATGAAACCACCGCCCGGTACATCGTGCTTGAACCGGGCCAGGTCTCGCTGCATGACATCTTCCTAATCCACGGCTCGGAACCCAACCGTTCCGGCAAACCCCGGCGGGGCATGACGCTGCGCTACATGCCGACCACGTCCGTGTATCGACGAGACCTCGCCGACGCTCGTCGGGGCGGTCCGCTCGCCATGTCGGAGCGCACCCTCTACCTCATGCGCGGAATCGACCGATCGGGAAGCAACGACTTCCGCGTGCGTTCTTAGAAGTTCGGGAGCTGGCGCGGGACGGGACAAGCCCGTCCCCTACAGGATCCTGGGTTCCACCATCACGGGACAGCGCCGGCCAATCTCCCGGACAAGGTCCCGGGACTCTTCGCGTAGCGGGCGGCGCATCGCTTGCTGACGCGCCGTACTATGGCCCTGCTCTGCCAACTCCGCCATGGCTTCCTTGACCTTCTCGTCGAAGGCGGCGAGGTGTTCCATCAGTTCGTCGCAGGACATGGTTCGGTAGCTGTCCGGGTCTTCACCGAATAAGCGGTTCATGCAGGCCGCCAACGCGACTAGGCAAACCGCACAAACCAACGCGACGCGCATCGGGGCGTCAGTCCACGGTCGTTTCGTAGCGAACCCCATCCGGTACCGGGACAGGTTGGTGTACCGTCACGCCGTGGTCGCCCGCAGTCTTGCGCGACGAGTCCACCGCGACGAACGACGTGTAGTTCGAGACCAACTGGTAGCGAAGCGCGGTGTTGCGGATGGCGTCGCCAAGCTCGCCGTGGGGATCGCCGGCCCAGGTTTGGCGGTCGGCCAAGTCCGCGATTCTGAGGCGCGCCCAGACCTTGGCGAGCGACGAGCCGGCGTTGCCGTCAACGTCCAAGGCCGTCATCAACGTGAGGCGCTCACCGCCCGATGAACCGAGGACCTGAATCGCTTTCCGGTCCCCGGCGTACTTGCCGGTGATCACCAACGGCCGACCGACGAAGAGGTCGGGCAGCGTACGCGGATAGACATCCGTCACGGCCATCCCGCCCCAGTCGATCTCGACGTCGGTCAGCGCCGGGCGGCTGACGCGGGCGAAGAAGTCGTCCATCACGTCGCGCGCCGAATCGTTCAAGCCGAGATAGGCGACCACGCCGCGCCCCGCTTCCGCCATGCGCTCCATCAGGTAGCGGTTGACCGAATTGCCGACACCGAAGCTGAAGATACGCGCGGCGCCGATGCGGTCGTGCACCGCGGCCAGGATGTCGCGCTCGTTGCCGATGTAGCCGTCGGTCATGAAGGTGACGAACCGGTAGCGCGACGGGTCGTGGGGGAAATCCAGTGCGGCCCTGACGCCGTTGATCATCTCGGTGCCGCCATTCGCGCGAAGTCCGGATACGTAATTGCGCGCCGCGGTCAGGTTCCGCTCGGTGGCGAGTACTGGTTTCGTGCCGAACTGGCTCGCCGTGTCCGAGAAACGGATGATCTGGAACGTGTCATTGGCACCGAGCCGGTCCAACGCCACCAGCACCGCGTCCTTGGCCTGCCGCAGCGGACTGCCCTGCATGGAGCCCGAGCAATCGAGAACGAAGACCATCTCCAGGGCTTGACGCGGCACCAAGGCCGAGTCCTTGGGCGGAATGACCATCAGGGTAAAGTAGCCCTCGCCCGTTTCGGGATCACGGTGGGTCAACAGGTTCGATTTCAGACGCTCGCCCGCGACGCGGAAGTCGAGCACGAAGTCGCGGTTGGGGAGGGTCGATTGATTCTTGAGTTTGACCACGGCGGATCGTTCGCCGTCGCGGGACACGTCGACCCCGTGCGAGGCCTTCACGTCCTCGATCTCGACACCCGCGTCGAGCCTTACGTTGATGCTTATGTCGTGTCCGGAGCGCTCCTCGGGATGCAGGTATTCAACGGTGGTGACGACTCCGCTCGAGCCCTGGCCGCGTCGCACCGCCTCGACGGGATCCGGGTAGCCCGGCGGGTTGTAGCGGGGGCCGACCACGGTCGGGAAGACGAACGAGTACCAGCCGTCCTTGTAGGCCAGGGTGTGGAAGTAGGTGATGTCGATGTCGATCGCCTTGCCCGGCTCGATGTTGGCGACCTTCTGCTCGAAGATGTTGGGCCGGCGTTGCACCAGGAGGCTTGCCTGGTAGCCCTGCCTGCGGGCTTCTCGGTAGATGGCTACCGCCTCTTCCTTCTCGCGCAGGATGCCCCGAATGGTGCGGTCGCCGATCACCATCAGGAACTCGCTGACGGCGGCCTTTTCCGGCAGCGGGAACACGTACACGGCCTCGATCTTGGTGTCGTAGGGGTTCTCGTAGGCCTGCTTGACGTTGACGGTGCCGATGTAGCCGTTGATGGCCGCATCGACTGCAGTGTGCTTCAGAGGGAGCGGTATGAAGCGGGTGCGTTCGGGCTTGCCCGGGGATGGGAAGCCCGCCAGCATCGCTCCCGATCCCGGGGCATGGCGCATGTCAAGAGTGTTGCCTCCGGGCGTGGATGACGCTTTGTCGCTGAACCTCGACTGGGGCTGCGCCAGTGGTTTAGCCCGGCCGGCGCTAGCACTAACACCTTTCTGGAATGTGCTGTCAAAGAGGACAAGACCTACGTCCGGTGTCTCCCCAAATTCAAGGTCAAGCTCGTCAATCACCTCGGACGCTGCCGGCATATCGAAGCTGCCCCGGCGGATGAACGAACCGGTCACGATGACTTTTTCTTCGCCGTCGGCCGCGGGATCGGACGGCGGTTGCGCGATGATCCACAGCTCCGGTTCCTTTTCCACGGACACATTCGGTGGACTCACCTCCCGTGGAGGGGACGGTAGAGACACGGCAACGGGCACCGCGGGTTCCGGCTCAGCGGGCGGGGGGACACGAGCGGCGTCGGTCGTGCTGCACGAAACGATCGCGACAGGTATCGCGAACACCACACCAGTGGCCAGTAGGCCGAGGGAGGTTGTGAGGATGGGACGTTTCATCATGGTTCTCTCGTTTGCGTTTCCTGCAGGCTGACCGTTGCCGTTTCGATAGGCCGGCCGTCCGCAGTGGTCGCCGCTATCAGGTTGAGGTCGAAATCCGCATTGCCGTCGAGCATCAGGTGCAGCGTGGCAACGCGAACCCGGCCCGAGGGCAACTCGCTCTCGTCGGCCAGGGAATAGTCAGCCACCACGATGCGACCGGCGTCGCCTCGTGTCACGGCCTCACGGTCGTAGTACGGCGCGCGCTGGAACACGTCGCTGCCGCCGTTCTCGACGCCCACAACCTTCATCGAGGCGTTGCGGTCCTTCAACTCGAACTGCCAAGCCGCGACCGGTTGGGGGCTGTCCAGGAACACCTCCACCGGCACGAACCGCGCCTTGGCCTCGGCTAGCGCGGCAACCGCGAACAAACCAGCGGCGACCAAGGGAAGCACCCGCCAGGGCGTCGTCCTCATCGCGCACCCCCCGCATCCAGCGAGACCACGCGCATCGCAAAGGCATCGAGATCGGCCTGCGTAACGCCCGGTTGGTCGGCGCGTGCGAGGGCAAACACGTCGGCGATGTCGATTGCCCCGGATCCGTTGACGTCTGCATAGAGTACTTCCGCGTCGTCCGATGCCGGACCGATCGTCTGCACCGCCAATACCGCGACCAGCGCGACCGAGGCGGCCAATGCCCAACCGCCGTGCCGTTTCCATCCCCACCGGCGCGAGGCGAAATGTCGGGTCGAGATGTCCGCCAGAGCACGGTCAACCCCCGCAGTGATGACCGGCGGCGCCTGGTCCGCGACCGTGAGCGCGCGGATCAGCCTCTCGTCGAGTTGTTCGCTGTTGGCGTCTTGATCGGACACGTTTCGGTTCTCCTTGGCCGTTTAGCGCACGACGGGCGCAAATGGTTCATTCGTCGTCGAGGTTCTTCGCGAAGTCCGAGGACTTGAGCTTCGCGATACCGAGGTGCAGGCGCGATTTGACGGTGCCGAGCGGTATCGAGAGCACGTCCGCGATCTCCTGCAGCGACAGGTCGTCCACGAACCGAAGCTCAAGCACCTCGCGCTGTCCGCGGGCGAGACCCGCGAGAAACCGCCGAATATCCGTGGTGTCACCGCTGTCCGGCCCCGGAAGGTCGTCCGGTGCGACATCCTCCGCCACCGGGAAACGACCCAACGTGCGCAACGCCGTGATCGCGGTGTTCTTGGCGATGGGGTACAAGAGGGTGGTCAGCTTTGCGGTAAGCACGAGGCCCCGCCCGGGAGGGGGGAACCGGCGCAGCAGGTACGTGAAGGTGTCTTGTAGTACGTCGAGCGCGGTATCCGTATCCGGTACGAAGCGCAGCGCCACGCGCAGCACGTAGTCCTTGTGCCGCCGGTAGAGTGCCTCGAAAGCCCGCGCCGCCTCCCGGGCATCGCCCTCGTTGCACGCCGCTACCAACGCTTCGTCGCTGCGTGGATCCTGGCGGCGAAGGCGGGCCATCGTCAGGGCCGGAATGTCATGCCGTGGATTCGGGATGCAATTCCGATGAGGCGAACTCCATCTCCGTCTCGAAGGAGATTGACTCGCCGTACTCCCGCTTGCCCCCCGGTGGCGCACTCTCCCGTCAGGTGGACATGCTGCCAGCGATCACCAGCCCGCATCGCCTGACTGGCATGATCCCGGTTTACGAAGTGAATACCCACTCCCGCCCGACCCCGAGACGATGGGTTCGGTCCGGTGGCGTGGGGCGTGCCGAAGCAGAAGAACACCACTCCACCCGCCTCGAGTTCGCAGTGAACGGCGGCCGCTTCGTCCAAGTACGTGCGGATGTGATGATCGCTGTCCGGATCGCGGTCGTGCAGGAACTCGCGTTCGTACGCGCCGGGAACCACCTTGAGGGTGCCGTTCTCCCTCGTCGCGTCGTCGATGGCGATCCACATGGCGCATCCCCGCAACGGGTCGGCGATGCGGAAGTAGGCGTTGTCGGTGTGCCAGTTCGTGCCCATGCCGTCGCCCGGCGGCTTGTAGAACATCTGGTCGAGAATCTTCACCACCGGATCCCCGAGCAACGCGGATACGGCTTGCACGACCTTGGGATGGAACGGCACGGCACGGAACAGCCGGCTGTGCGGCCACAGCGGAATGAGCTGAAGATTCCGCTTCTTGTCCGGTATCGAGACGTCGCGCGGCAGACCCGCCGTCACCCAACGGTCCACTTCCCGCTTCAATGCCGCCGCTTCCCGCGGTGCGAAGAAACCGGGAACGATGGTATAACCCGCGTTTTTGTACTGGCCGACGTGGTCAGGCGTCATCGTTCGGTCGGTGCAACAATCTTAGGAGAGCATAGACCGAACGCTTCGGGGGAGCATCATGAGCGAGTTCGAGAACAGCGAGTTTCAAGGCAAGGTCGCGGCAGTAACCGGCGCGGGCGGCGGCATCGGGCGCTGTCACGCCATCGAGTTCGCCAAACGCGGTGCGAAGGTCGTCGTCAACGACTTGGGCGGATCGGTCGACGGTACCGGGGCCGGCGACGCCGCGGACGCCGTGGTGGCGGAAATCGAAGCCATCGGCGGCACTGCCGTCGCCAACAAGGCATCCGTCTCCGATCGCGATGGCGCCAAGAGCATCGTCGACGATGCCATCGGCAACTTCGGGCGCATCGACATCCTGGTCAACAACGCCGGCATCCTGCGCGACCGCACCTTCAAGAACATGACCCTGGACGAGTTCGATCTCGTGATGCAGGTGCACCTGACCGGTACCGCCTACGTCACGCACGCCGCCTGGCCCCACATGTACGAGCAGAACTACGGCCGGATCGTGTTCACCAGTTCCGGCTCCGGCATCTTCGGCAATTTCGGCCAGTCCAACTACGGCGCCGCAAAGATGGGCATGCTGGGGCTTGCCAACGTGCTGGCCCTGGAGGGCGTCAACCACAACGTCCGGGTCAACGTACTCGGACCCGGCGCCGCGACACGGATGACCAACACCGTGCCGGGGCGAGACGAGGACATCGGCAATCCCGACCCCATGCGGCATCCGGCCCTTGTGAGCCCGGCCGTGCTTTTCATGTGCAGCGAGGACGCCCCGAACGGCGCCGTCATCCATGCCTCCGGCGGCAACTACAGCAAGAGCGAGGTCTGGGTCAACGACCCGGTGCAACTCGGTGGCGGCGCTACCTACGAGGATCTGCTGGGGCACGTCGACAAGCTGATGGACATGTCGAACGCACACCCGCGCGCACCGCGCACGCCGCGCCGGCGATCGTAGGGGCAAGGCCGAGCGAGCAGTCAATCGGATTGCCACGAGAATGCGTTAGCATTCTCGAAACGCGCCCGCAGGGCGCGCCGGGACGGGACAAGCCCGTCCCCTACGGCGAGATCAGTCGCTCGCCGACTTCATCCGGGCGAGCAGCGTGTTCCACTCTTCCTCGATGGGCATGTCCCGCTCTTCGGCCAGCCTGATGGCCGTCTCGAGACTCTTGATGCCGCCTTGCAGATCGTTGAGTTCAACCTGGACCCGGGAGAGGAAGAGAAAGTCCTTGGGATCCTCGGCCGGCGACCTTCCCATCCACGTTTGCATCGAGGACAGCGCCTTGCGGAACCACGGTTCCGCGTCTTCGTCCCATAGCTGCTCGCGACCCTGATCGTAGTAGAGTTGCGCGAGCTGGCGCTGGGCGGAAAATCCGATCGGATCGGGCACCGCCGGTATCCTAAGCACGCGCTCATAATGCCGGATCGCCTTTTCGGGCTGGTCGGAATGGCTGTAGGCAAACCCAAGCGTGTTCTGCACATGGGCGAAATCCTGGGCGCTTCTGCTGACGCGCAGGCTCTCAAGCAATGCAGCACCCTCTTCATACTTCCCCGTCTCTATGAGTTCATCGACCCGTCGCAGCTTCCTGCGCATCGTTCGCTCGCGCCGCTCCTCGGGCGTCAACGACTTGTACGTGCGGGCGTCTGGCACCGTCTCGCCGGGTCGCCCGCGCACCGCGTCCTGCTCTCGCAGTTCGTCGATGCTCCTAGGCGGTCGTTCCTGACAAAGACCCGGCGAGGCCGGTACGACAAACAACACCGTCGCGATGACAGTCGAGATCAGTCGAGCATTCACGCTCCATTCCCACGTTCGAGGCATCACGACACCAACCGTATCACACCGATGCTGAACGGCGTATGAACCTTACGCCTCTAGTCTTCCATCTCGAAGACAATGCGGCTGCGGACACCTGGGACGGCCACGGGTTTGCCGCCAAATACCTTCGGCTTGTACTTGAACTTCAAGACGGCAGTCACCGCGGCGCGCTCGAAGAAGCCGGGCGGGTCGGCGAACAGCACGACGGGATCGCGTACCGCCCCCGTTTCCGCGACGACGAATTCCACGAGTACGTAGCCCTCGATGCCCCTCGATAGTGCCCTTCTCGGATAGATCGGACTTACCCGGACGATGGGCAGGTACTCGCCATCGTCGAGATAGCGGTTGAGCAAGTCTCCCTCGGTTTCCGGGATCGGTTTCAGCGGCTCTCCTTCCCAACCGATGGTCCCGCCGGGGTCGATGACTATCGGCGGCAGGGGTGGCGGCGGTTCGTCGGGGGGCGGCGGCCGCTTGGGCCTGGGCGGGTCGACAATGATCACGTGTTCCTTCTCGAGGCGTACGAATTCGAGCACCTCGCCCTTGATCCCGGAGTCCTCGGCCGGCAACGGGTCGGCAATGACGGAACGCATGAGCGTCAGCAGGCCGAAGGTCGCCACGGCGCCAAGCAATACGGCGGATGTATATCGAAACAGCATCTTGAACTCTCCTGTCAGGTTCTCGCTAGCAGCAACTCGCGTTGCCTTCAGATGCGGCCTTCGTAGTTGTATTGGCGGCGACCCTTGTTGGTGGCGAAAAAACGCTGGCACTCCGGCGCCCGAAGACCACCGGAGCGCCAGCCAGGCCGCTCGGTTGGCCGCGTGCACCGGCACACGGCATGGGAATGCAGTTTGTATGGGGGCACGATCCCAACATCTCCGCAGCGGCTACTCGTCCGAGACCTCGAAGCTGAAGCGATTGCGCACGCCGGTGATCTCGACCGGCTCGCCGTCGACCACCTTGGGCTTGTACTTGAACTTGCCGACGGCATCGAGCGCGGCCTGGTCGAAGACGCCGGGCGGCTCCGCCTCGAGCACCACGGGATCTCGCACCGCGCCCAATGCGGTTACGGAGAACTCGAGGAGCACGGTACCGGCGATATCCGCTTCGATCGCATCCGACGGATAGATCGGCGCAACCTTGATGATGGGAAGCAGGTCGGCTTCCTCGACGACGGGAACAGTCAACTCGACGTCGACAACGTCCACGACGGCCACTGGCGATGCAGACTCCAGCCCGGCTGCGGCATCGCCGGTATCCCACTCCGCTTGCGGCAGCGGAAGGTTCGGCGGCGGCTTCGCCGGCGCATGGCGCGATATCGCAGGAGTTCCCCGATCCGGGAGTTCGAAGTCGAAGCGGCGAACGATCCGGCCGAGTGGGTTCGCCGACCCGCCATCGGCGAGTTCGTGGCTGGACACGTACTCGCGGCGGGCGACCGCACGCAGCACCGCGTCGTCGAACATCCCCGGCGGATCGCTATCGACCACGACAGGACGAACGACGCGACCGTCGCCCGACACCGTGTACTCGACGACGACGTGGCCCTCGATACCGTCGTTGATCGCCCTGCCCGGGTAGATGGCCCGTGGCGCACGCCGGACCTCTCGGTCGCCGCCCAAGGCCTGTTCGCGGATGTTCGGCGCGTCGATCTCCGGTTCGAGCGTCAGGGTGCGGAGCCCCGGCGAGTAGCCGCGCAACGACTGGACGGGCGGGGCTTCGTGCGCTTCGAACTCTACACTCGTGAACAGCAGCGCCACGCCCAAGCCGACGACGAGTCCCCAGTACACGCCACCCACGTCAAGTTGACGTTCGCGGTCGCCGAGGAAACGCTGGAAGCGCATGACGACGCTGTTGCCAGCCAGGGCGGCGACGAGCGCTGGCTCCTGCTCGGCCCGCGCGGCACAGAGGACGCCGTCCAGGTAGTCCGCGCAGCTCGGGAGGATCTCCGCGGCCCGGTCGTCGCAACTCTGCTCCATCGCACTCGCATACTGCTGTCTCAGGAAAGACACCCAGGGAGCGAACCAGTACCAGTTCAATACGAGCCCCAGACCGAACAGACACAGATCGTCGCGTCGCGCAAGATGGACGAATTCGTGCGCCAGCACGGCACGCACGGCGCGGGGTTCCCAGTCCTTGGCATCGGCCTGGAGGACGATCCGGTTGCCGGCCAGGGTCGAAGAGCACGAATTCGGGCCGAAATGCAGGTGGTAGGGCCGGTCGAATGCCAGCCGTTTCGCGACGATTGCGGCCTCCCCCGCGATACGAGGATCCTCCACCGTCGGCAGGGCGGCGAGCTCACGCCGAGTCTCCAATAGACGTACGAGAGCCCGTAGGTTCAGGACCGCGGCACCGACGGCCCAAACGACGATCAACCACACCGGGATCGGCACGCTGCCCGCCAGCGACATCAGCTTCAGTACCTCGAAGGGTGCCGTCCAGTGCCAGCCGCTCGTCATGGCAAGTGCGAACGGCAAGGCGGTCAGCATCAATCCGGCGATCAGCGTGTAGGCGCGGCGGGTCACCGGGTTGCTTCGGAAAGCGACAAAGGCGAAGGCGCTCAGCAGCGCGGAGCACAGGACGAGCTGAACGATCCAGCGGGCGTCGATGTGCAGGACATCCGTCATGGCTTGGGCGCTTTGAGCTTCTCCAGGGTGGCCTGGATCCGTGCCAGCTCTTCGTCGGTGAGGTCGCGCTCGTTTCCGAGCAGCCCCACCACGGCGTCGGCTGCGGAGCCGTCGAAGAACGTGTTGACCACCCGTTGCAGGGCGCTTCGCCGGGCCCGGTTGCGCGCCAGTACCGGCCGGTAGACGTAGCGGGTGCCCTCTTCGCGGTAGGAAGCATGGCCCTTGTCGAGCAGTTTGCGCATGAGTGCGCGGACGGCCGAGTAGCTCGGCGCATTGGGGAGGGCGCGACGCACCTCGCCGACGGATGCTTCTCCCCGTTCGTAGAGGACATCCATGATCTGGCGCTCGCGGCGCGTTAGGTGCACATGATCATCCATGGATAGTTGCTAATTTTGCAGCACGAACATGCTGCTTATTTAGCACTCGATGAACACGGAACGAAAGCCCCTTGTTAGACCGATTTGCTCTAAATGAGAGTTCGATTAGACCGAAAAGGAGGGTTGAGAGACCGTCAATCCGGTAACGCCTTGTCGAGGTCCAAACCCGCCGAGCCGGCGTAGTCCATCGCGTCCTTGACCGTCCCCTTGTTGGCCTGCGCGAGCGTCGACAACGCCGAGAACACGATCCACTCCTGCGACACCTCGAAGTAGCCGCGCAGCGCTTCACGGGACTCCGACAAGCCGTAGCCGTCGGTGCCGAGTACCGTGTAGGCACCCGGGAACCAGCGCGCGATCAGGAGCGGCAGCGCCTTCATGTAGTCCGACGCCGCCACGAACACGCCGTTCTCGCCGTCGAGCAGCGCCTGCACGTAGGGTCGTTCATCCGATCCGCCGGCCGCGAGCATCTGCGCCCGTTCGGCCGCCACCCCCTGTCGCGCGAGTTCGGTATAGCTCGTCACGCTCCAGACGTTCACACGCTTGCCCATGGCCCGCAACGTCGCAGCCGCCGCCAGCACTTCGGTCATGATGGCGCCGCTGCCGAGCAGGTTCACCGACGCCCGCGCCGAGTGCTCGAGGGCGTACATGCCGCGTACGATGCCGTCCTGGGCACCGTCCGGCATGGACGGCATGACGTAGTTCTGGTTGGTTAGCGTCAGGTAGTAGAAGACGTCTTCCCGCGCTTCGTACATGCGCCGGATGCCGTCCCGCACGATGACCGCGAGCTCGAACGCGAACGCCGGGTCGTAGCTGACCAGATTCGGCACCGTGGCCGCCATCAGGTGCGAATGCCCGTCCTGGTGCTGCACGCCTTCCCCGTTCAACGTCGTGCGCCCGGACGTGCCGCCGAGCAGGAAGCCCTTGCACATCATGTCGCCGCAGGACCAGATCATGTCGCCGACGCGTTGGAATCCGAATATGGAATAGAAGATGTAGAAGGGCACCATCGGCAGACCGTAGTTCGCATACGCGGTCCCGGCGGCCAGGAACGACGCGATGGCACCGGTCTCGCAGATGCCCTCCTGAAGAATCTGGCCGTCCTCCGCCTCCCGGTACGGCGCGATGGTGCCGGCATCCACGGGCTTGTAGTGCTGGCCGGCTGGCGAATAGATGCCCGCCTGGGGGAACAGCCCGTCCATGCCGAACGTGCGCGCTTCGTCGGGCACGATCGGCACGATGTATTTGCCGATGCTCTTCTCGCGCAGGAGCTTCTGCAGCATCCGCACCATGGCCATGGTGGTCGAGACCGAACGACCGCGAGATCCGGCGAGCATCTCCTGGAAGAACTCCAGCGGCGGCGGTGACAGGGTCGGGCAGCTCACTTCCCGCTTCGGAATCGGCCCGCCCAACGCGTCCCGGCGGGCCTTCATGTAGCGCACCTCCTCGCTCAAGTCCGGCGGGCGGTAGAACTCGGCGCGCTCGATCGCGTCGCCTTCGAGCGGGATGCGCAGACGCTCGGCAAGTGCCACTCGTTCCGACGGGTTCAGGTATTTCTTCTGGTGCACCGTGTTGCGGCCTTCGATCTCCGGCCCCAGGCCATAGCCTTTCACGGTTTTCAGAAGCAGTACGACGGGCTTTCCGGTGACCTCCTCCGCCTCCTTGAAGGCCGCGAAGATCTTCTTGTGGTCGTGCCCGCCCCGCTTGATGGAACGGATTTCCTCGTCCGTGAGCGCGCTCATCAGATCCTTCAACGGCTGGTTGTTCTCCACCCAGTGCTCGCGCACGACGTCCCCGGGCGAGACCGTGTACATCTGGTAGTCGCCGTCAACGGCCTGCTCCATGCGGGCCTGGAGGATGCCTTCGACGTCCCGCTGCAGGAGAACGTCCCAGCCGCTGCCCCAGATCACCTTGATGACGTGCCAGTCGGCGCCCCGGAACGCTCGCTCCAACTCCTGGATGATCTTGCCGTTGCCGCGCACCGGGCCATCCAGGCGCTGCAGGTTGCAGTTCACCGCGAGGACGATGTTGTCGAGTTGCTCCCGGGCCGCGATGGCGATGGTGCCGAGCACTTCCGGTTCGTCAGACTCGCCATCGCCGATGAACGCCCAGATCTTGCCGCCGTTGTCCGCCTTCAAGCCCCGGTGTTCCAGGTACTTGGCGAAGCGCGCCTGGTAGATCGCGCTCGGCGTCGACAGGCCCATGCTCGCGCAGGGCATCTGCCAGAAATCGGGCAGCCGGCGCGGATGCGGATACGACGGCAGGCCACCGCCTTCAGCCAGTTCCCGGCGGAAGTTCTTGAGTTCCGTCTCTGACAGCCGGCCCTCCAAGAAAGCGCGCGCGTAGATGCCGGGGGCGGTGTGGGCCTGGAAGTGCACCTGGTCGCCGCCGTAGGTGTCGCTTCGGGACCGGAAGACATGGTTCAGGCCCACTTCCATCATGGTCGAGGCCGAAAGGTAGGTAGCGATGTGGCCCCCGACGCCCGAGCCGCTGTCGTAGGCCTGCAGAACCATCGCGGCGGCGTTCCAGCGCAGGATGTCCTCGATTCGGCTCTCCAGCTCGATGTCCCCGGGGTAGGGGGGCTGGTCGGTCAACGGGATGGTGTTCTTGTAGGGCGTGTTGAGCGCCGCGTCGGTGAGCACGACGCCCTTCTGGGAGAGTTCGTGCTGCAGGCGCGCAAGCAGGGCCTTGGCATCGTCGCTGCCGCGCTCGTCGAGAACGCCGGCCAAGGCCTCGATCCATTCCTGCTGCTCGAGTTCCCAGTCGGCGGAGGACTCCATCAACTGCGGTTCCGCCAAAGTCCTGATTCCCATGCCTGTCCGACGTCACGAGAA
>JAPPND010000009.1 GCA_028818795.1 Gammaproteobacteria bacterium
ATCTGCGGGAGCCGGGGGAGGGTAACCACCCTCGGCCACCCGGCCCGTCCCGTGGACGACGAAACCGCAGATCTCGATGCGGGCGACCACAAGGGTCGCCCCTACGACCCGATTTATCTGGCGATTCAGGGGGTTATGGATTCATACCATGCGAGTTCGTTGGGCGAACCATGCGCCCGCCAAGCGCATGCTAGCTCGCGATCGCCCGCGCGATTTCGCCCCACCTGTCGAGCATCGTCGCATCGCGACGGATCGAATCCCGGGCAAGATAGGTGACAAGGCGGTTCGCGACCCCTTCATAGCGGCGGATCAGGACATCGGCCAGGTCGTCCCACGTGGCCACGACGGCGAAGTGGTCGAGCATCTCGTCGCTGATGAGGTCCGCTGCGCCGACCGCGTCGCCAGCCCGCAGCCGCGCCCGGATCTTGTCGGTGGTGCCGGGGAATCCGAGATCGTCGAACTGGAACGCATAGTTGGGGGTCGAGCCGTAGAAGGCGAGTTGCGTTCTGGTGCGGGCAACAAGCGGGGCACGTTCTTCTGGGGTGTCGCCGGGAATCGCGAACGTCGGGACGATCAGATCGATGGCGCCGGGGTCTCGGTTGGCTCTGGCAGCACCTTTCGTCAGCGCAGGGCGTAGCCTGTTTTCGATGTAGTGCATCGAATGCATGGGATGCACGTGCACGGCGTCGGCGACTTCGCCGGCGACCTGGCACATGAACGGGCCGACGGCGGAGATGTCCACCTTGATGTCGCCGTACTCGTGCTGCGGCGGGATCCACTCGGGGCGTAGCAGGTTCAACGAGTAGAAGGGCCCCGAATGGTCGAGTCCGGCATCGCCACGGAAGGCGGCGAGGCTTGCCTTGACGGCCTGGACGTAGTCCCGCATTCGGGCCGCGGGCCGGTCGAATTCAGATGCGTAACGGCGGGTGACGTGGGCACGAACCTGGCTGCCGAGGCCAAGCCTGAACCGCCCCCGGGTGTTGCGAGCCAGTTCCCAGGCGATCTGTGCCGAGATCATGGGACTGCGGGGAAAGGCCACGGCAATGCCCGTGCTGAATTCAAGCGTCGGTGCGGCAGTGGCCGCTGCGGCGATCATCATCCACGGTACCTGGCTCGTCTCGGTGAACAGCATGCCCGAGAAACCCGCGGCTTCGATGTTCCTGGCGAGATCGGCGCTCTCCTGCCAGGTGAGGTTTCCGGTCATCAGGTCGAAATGCATGGCAGCTCCGCACCGGGAATCGGCGTCGCCATATTAAGGTCACACTGGGCAAGACTCGATGGCCATGTTTTGACTTTCACCCATCCCCCGATAAGCTCGCGCTCCGGGTTGGAGACAGACAGGTTGCTGCATGACGCTGATCACTTGGTCGGGGGTGTTCCTCGTGTTCTACATCGGCGCCATGCTCGCCATCGGCTACCTCGGGGGACGCCGGGTCCAGCACGCCGATGACTTCGCCACCGCGCGGGGGTCCTACGGGCCGTTGTGGCTGGCGTTCGCATTCGCGGCGACGACCGCCAGCGGTGCGACCTTCCTCGGCGGGCCCGGGCTCGCCTACGTGTACGGCACGCCGACGATCTGGGGCAATTTCCTGTACCCCATCGGCGTCTATTTCGGCGTGTTGATCTGCATGCGCCTGATCGCGACGTCGGGCAACCGGTTCGGCAACCGCTCGATACCGGAGTACCTCGGCGACCGCTACCGGTCCAACGGCATCCGGGTCATCGTGTCGGTGTTTTCGCTGGTCCTGTTTTTCTACATCGTCGGCCAGCTCGTGTCCGGGCTGGTGATGTTCGAAGTCATGCTGGGCATGGACCCCTTGTGGGCCTTGCTGGTGACCTCGGTGGTGCTGGTCATCTACGTGTTCATGGGCGGTGCCCACGCCGACATCCTCACCGACGGCGTGCAGGGGATCATGATGCTCGTGCTGGCAGCCGTGGTGATCGTTCTGTTCGTATTCGGTGTCGGCGGGGACGGCAGCATGCTGGGCGTGTTCGACAATCTCGAGCAACAGGACGACAACCTGGTCGGGCTCCTGAACACCACGACACCCCTCTACCATTCCTGGTGGTCCATCGCCTGCATCGTCGTGGCGCACTTGCCGTTGGGTCTGCTGCCGCACCTGGGCAACAAGCTGTGGGCGTTGAAGGACACCGGGCAGCAGCGTTCGTTCATCAAGCTGGCTTTCGCCTTCGGGATCACGCTGGGCATGCTGGGGCTGGGCGGTCTGCTGGCGCGCGCCCTGCTCGGCGACTCGCTGGACAACCAGAACCAGGCTCTGCCGATGCTCTTCATCGAGTTGTTCCCGCCCTGGCTCGCGGCGTTGATCGGTGTCGGCATCCTGGCGGCGATCATGTCCACGGCGGACGGCCTCGTGGTGTCGTCGTCCCAGGTCATCGCCAACGACCTCTACCGGCGCACGTTAGCGCAATACGTCGCGCCGAATGCCACGGAGGAGGAACGCGACCGCCAGGAGCTGCTAATCAGCCGCTGGGCGACGGTGGTGGTGATGGTCATCTGCACGGCGCTGGCGTGGATCCTCATCGACATGAACGTCGCCTTGATCGTCTGGATCGGCATCGGCGGCATGATGGCGGCCTTTGCGGGACCGTTGGTCATGGGGGCGTTGTGGAAGGGCGTCACCCGGGCGGGCGCGTATGCCGGCCTGCTTTCGGGATTCGTCACTTTCGTGGTGCTTCACGACGGGTGGTTGAGCCCGGACTGGTTTGACGGCGGCGTAATCGACACGGTGATCACCTGGCTGCACGGCGAGGCCCCGAACCCGTTCTCCTGCGCGGCGATCGGCGAAGGAGTCGGCGTGGTGCTGACGTTCGCCGTCTCGAAGCTCACCGCCCCACTGCCGGCCGAACACCTCGACGAAATGTTCCACGCCGACGAGTCGCCGGCGGCCTGACATGGGGAAGGGATTCTACGAACACCTGTTCGGCGTTCGCGGCAAGGTCGCCCTCGTCACAGGCGGCACGCGCGGGATCGGCTTGATGATCGCGGAAGGCCTGGTTCGGGCCGGGGCGCGGGTCTACGTGTCGTCCCGAAAGCTCGACGCCTGCGCGGAAACCGAACGGACGTTGCGCGAGTTGGGCGAGTGCGCGGCGATTCCGGGCGACCTGCGCGACATCCCCGGTTGTGAGGCCTTGGCCTCGGCACTCGGGGAACGCGAGGACAGGCTGCACATCTTGGTGAACAACGCCGGTCTGACCTGGAGCTTGCCAGTCGATGAGTTCACGGAGAAAGCCTGGGACCGGGTTGTCGACCTGGACGTCAAGAGTCCGTTTTTCCTCACGCAGAAGCTACTTCCCGCGATCCGCGCCGCAGCGAGCCACGAAGAGCGTGCGTCCATCGTCAACATTTCCTCCGTGAACGCCCTCAAGCCGGGCGGGCTTGCCAACTACTCCTACGTCGTGGCGAAAGCGGGTCTCTGCCAGCTCTCGGCGCAGCTGGCGCGGGATCTCATGGCCGATCACATCAACGTCAACGTCATCGCCCCGGGCCCGTTCAAGTCGAAGATGACGGCACCGCTGTTCGCCACCGAAGAACAGGACCGGCGCATGATCGAGAGCTTCCCCATGAAGCGCTGGGGCCGCATGGAGGACGCGGCCGGCTTGACGATTTTCCTGTCCTCCCGAGCCGGTTCCTATCTTACCGGCCAGACCATCCCCTGCGACGGAGGCGCGACCACCATTGGTTGACCTCCACGATACGGCGGTCGAGCTTTGGCCTGAAGGCGCGCCCCGAGCGGTCGGCGACCTCGATATCGACAGGCCGCAGTTGACGATCCACCTGCCAAGTTCCGAAACCGCAACGGGCACCGGCGTGATCGTCAATCCCGGCGGCGGCTACCGGAAACTGGCGTCCGACCACGAGGGTCTGCAGGTCGCGCGTTGGCTCAACCATCGCGGAATCGCCGCGTTCGTGCTCCGCTACCGCCTAGGCGAACGGTATCACTCCGACGTGTCGCTGCTGGATGGCCTGCGCGCCGTTCGCCTGGTTCGGCAACGTGCTGCGGACTTCGGGATCGCCGAGAACCGAATTGGCATGCTGGGCTTTTCCGCCGGCGGCCATGTCGCCGTCGCCGTGGGGACCCGTTGGGATGCGGGCAACGCCGACGCGGTGGACCCTATCGAGCGTGCCTCCAGCCGTCCCGATTTCCTCGTGCCCGTGTACGCCGTGACGAACGGCATACTGCGCGGCCGCAAGGCCGACGAATACACCCCTGCGGATGTTCGGGTCAACGAATCGACCCCGCCCACTTTTCTGGTACACACCCATGAGGACGGCATCGTGGCCGCCTCGCAGTCGACGCTGTTCTACGATGCGCTGCTCGCCGCCGGTGTGCAGGCGGAATTGCACATCTACGGGTTCGGGGAACATGGGACGGGTCTCTGCCCCGGCGATCCGGATTTCCGCGAGTGGCCTGTCCTCATGGTCAATTGGTTGCGACGGTGCGGTTTCTTGACGGCAGGGCAGAGACAGCCGGTGACCGGCCGCGTGACGCTCGATGGCGAAGCGATGGGCATGGCGTGGGTGACGTTTTGCCCCCTCGACGACAACGCGCCCGTTGCTCGGGCGCGGGCCTCGCGCAATGAGCGGGGCAGGTTCTCGGTTCCGGCGTCGCACGGAATTGTCCCGGGTAGGCACCACGTCGTCGTGCATCACGTGAGCGAGCAGTTCAAGGACTGGACCACGGGTGCCTACACCCTCGACGATGCGGTTCGCTACGACGTCGGCGTTTTGGAGATTGGCGACGAACCAGTCCCCATCCAGCTGTTCCGCAAGACGCCGTAGGGGACGGGCCCGTCCCGTCGCGTTGCCAGGCAGCCGGAGATTCGGCGCAGCGGACGGCGCGCCCCACGGGCGCGATAGGGTCGCGCCTACAATTCCCTTCGAATCACACCGACGCTTAAGCCCTCGATGACGAGGTCCTGGTTCCGCAGGTCCACCTCGATGGGATCGTAGGCTTCATTCTCGGCTTCAAGGACCACCCGGGTTCGAGACTTCCTACGCAAGCGTTTCACCGTGACATCGTCGTCGATACGGGCGACGATAATGGCGCCGCTGGCGGCTTCCGGGGTCTTGTGTACGGCCAGCAGGTCGCCGTCCAGGATGCCCGCGTCCACCATGCTGTCCCCCTCGACACGCAACAGGAAATCGGCGGCGGGGCGGAACATGTCCGGCGGAACGTTACAGGTCTCTTCGATGTGCTCCTGTGCCAGGATGGGGCTGCCGGCGGCGACCCGGCCGACGACCGGCAGGCCTTCGTCGACCGGGAGCCGAATGCCCCGGGACGTGCCGGGCACGATCTCCAAGGCGCCTTTGCGCGCCAGGGCCTTCAGGTGCTCTTCCGCAGCGTTGGCGGAGCGGAATCCAAGTTGCCGGGCGATGTCGGCGCGGGTCGGGGGATAGCCCGTGTCGGCAATGTGGGATCGCACGAGATCGAGCACCTCGGCTTGACGAGCGGTCAACTGTTTCATGGGCGGCTGTCCATCCATCCAGTACGGCTGCAATTATATACAGTCTTTGCAGGATGTGAAGTCCCGATTCGCCCGGGGCGGTGGTTGTGAAGGCTTCGGGTGCTTGATCCGCTCCGCTATCATCGCGCCGGTCAACCTGGATGGAGTCGCCATGGAGCGCGCCATGGAGATCTTGGGCGTCGGGGCCGACGCGTCGGTGCAGTGGGTGGTCGTGTTCGCCATCGTCTTCGCGACCCTGGTGCTACGCTACGTCGCCAAGCTCCTGTTCGACCGCTTGGCGAAACAACTAGAACGAACGAAAAACCTCTACGACGATGCCCTGCTGGACGCCGCCCGGAAACCGATCGGTTGGGGCATCTGGTCGATGGGCATCTTGTTCGCGGCGGAGTATGCGCTGCGCGGGGCGGGATCCGATCTGGTCGCCTACGTGGATCCCGTGCGCGATGTCATCGCCATCGTCCTCCTGGCATGGTTCGCCATCCGCCTGATCCACTTCGTCGAAGGGCACGTCACCGATCCCGAGTACCGCACCGATCCGATCGACAAGACCACGGCCGCCGCCATCGGCAAGCTGCTGCGGGCTTCGGTGCTGATCACGGCGTTGCTGATGGCCTTGGCCTCGCTCGGCTTCTCGGTCACTGGCGTGTTGGCCTTCGGCGGTCTCGGCGGTCTCGCCGTGGGCTTCGCCGCCCGGGATCTGTTGGCGAACTTCTTCGGCGCGCTGATGATCTTTCTCGACCGGCCGTTCGCGGTGGGAGACTGGATCCGGTCTCCCGACAAGGAGATCGAAGGCACGGTGGAGGAGATCGGCTGGCGCCAGACCCGGATCCGGACATTCGACCAGCGACCGCTCTACATCCCGAACTCGACGTTCGCCACGCTGACCGTGGAGAATCCGGAGCGGATGCTCAACCGACGGATCTACGAGATCATCGGCATCCGCTACGACGACGTCGGCGTCCTGAAGGCGGTGATCGACGACATCCGGGACATGCTGGTAAACCACGAGGCCATCGACACGACTCGGACATTGATGGTCAACCTCTTGAGTTTCGGCCCGTCCGCCCTCGATATCATGATCTACACCTTCACCAAGACCACCGTCTGGACCGAGTTCCACAATATCAAGGAGGACGTGCTGTTCCGTATCGCAGCCATCGTGGAGGCCCACGGCGCGGAGATGGCCTTCCCGACCCAGACGGTGCATGTCGCCTCTGTGCCCGCTCCGGAGCCGGAGCAGCCTTCGAGCGGGGGCCAGTGAGCGATTTGCTCCCTCCAGGTGCTCGTTGCGTGTTCGACGCCGAGACCGTCGATGTCGCGGTAGATCGTGTGGCCGTGCAGATGGCGCTTAAGTTGTGGGATGTCCGGCCGGTGATCGTCTGCCTCATGAATGGCGGCCTGCCGTTTACCGCCGACCTTCTGAGGCGGTTTCACTTCGATCTCGAACTCGACTACCTGCACCTGTCCCGCTATCGGCACACAACTGGGGGCGAGATCCGGTTCGTGCGCCGGTTGGAACGCCCGCTGAAAGGACGCACGGTGCTCTTGGTGGACGATGTGCTTGACGAGGGCGAGACCCTGGCCGCCGCGCAGCGGGAGTTGAGGGCGGCGCAACCGGACGAGCTATTGAGCGCCGTCCTCGTTCGCAAGGACACCCAAGCGGTGGCCGAAGTCGACTACGTGGCCTTGGAGGGCCCCGACGAATTTCTGGTGGGGCGGGGCATGGACTGCGACGGCGCCTTTCGACAGTTGTCGGGGATCTACGCGTTGCCGTCGGGCTGGTCCGGCGCGGCACCGTGACGATCGGGATTATCGGCGGCACGGGGCTCGCCGCGCTGGGCGAGCGGCCCATTGCGGTGGCGGACTCGGCGGAGACTCCCTTCGGCTTGGCATCCGATCTGCCGCGGCGATTCGCGGAACTGCCCAACGCGGTGTTCCTGAACCGCCACGGGGATCGGCATACGGTGCTGCCGCATCTGATCAACTACCGAGCCAACGTCTGGATGATGAAGAACTCGGGTGTCGACGCGATCGTCGCGGTGTTCGCGGTCGGCGGCATCGCGCGTTCGCTTGCGGACGGCGACTTCGTGCTCCCCGATCAACTCGTGGACTACAGTTGGGGCCGCGAGCACACCTTCGCCGGGCCGGAGAACTTCCGACACGTGGACTTCTCGGAACCCTTCGATGTGGGCTTGCGGCAAACCCTTGCGGAGTCGGCAAGCCGAATCGGCGTGGACCTCTGCGACGGCGTCTATGGATGCACCCAGGGCCCGCGCTTCGAAACCCCTGCGGAGATCGACCGGATGGAGCGGGACGGCTGCACGGTGGTCGGGATGACCGCGATGCCCGAAGCCGCGCTGGCCCGGGAACTCGACCTGCCCTACGCGGGCATTTGCCTAGTGGTGAATCCCGCGGCGGGACGGGGCCTTGCGTCGCTCGAACTGGCGGACATGCAGAACGTCGTGGCCGACGCGCAACCGACGTTGCGGCGCCTACTGCTCGAATTCCTTCAACTCGTCGAGCAGCCCGGCTAGGTCGTCGGGCAGCGGCACGGGGTCTACCCGAGCCAGGATTCCGATTGCCGGGTGGTCCAGGTAGTGGGGTTCGTCGCTGCGCATTCGCCGTTGCTCGGAGATGAGGGCGATGCCAGCGTCGGCGAGGCGGTACTCGAACAGGATGCGCAAGTGAACGAATCGTCCCAAGGTGACGCTGACCAGCCCCTCCAGGGGATAGCGGCGGGCGTCGTCCATGACCCCGATCTGTATCACGAGCGGTTGCGGCTGTTCCCGTGCTGGCAGGGGCTGGTGCCAGTTTCCGGCGGCAATGATGTCGTAGCGTCGGGCAAGGGCCGAGCGTTCGGCAGCGAAACCCGGTGAAAAACGGTCCCAAACGTAGCTGCTGTGGAGTAGCTGGTCCTCGTATTCGGCGAAGGCGAGGGCCAAGGCGTCCATTGCCTCCTGTCGGGGATCGGCGCCGTCTCGAACCTCGTCTACGAAGTCGGCGGGTTCGGCATCCGGCGGAGCCTCTGGCGCCGGTCCCGGCACGCTTTGGTACATGGCCAGCTCGATGCCGTCGAGTTCCATCCGCCACGGGTCGGGTGGTAGGCACGGATCCGGTGGGGCGGTTAGCGGCATCTCGAACGGGTGAACCCACGGTTGGATCAGCGGGTTCCAGGATTCCGTCCCGCAGGGCCCCGTGAACCACGCCGGAGGCGGCAGGTTGGAAATGACGACCGGCAAATCACCGTCGATGGGCGGGGGTGGACCGAACGGATACTCCACTTCCGCGTCTCCGGTTGCTTCGGTTAAGGGAAATGCATGTTGCGGGTAGCGGACGGTGTCCAGAAGACGCGTGCGGGCGGCGATGCCATCGGTGCTGAAACCCTCGCGGGCGGCCAGATCTGGGCTCTGTTCGAAGACTATGAGCTCGACGCGGTACCAGTCTTCGCGCAGGAAGTCCTCGGCTTCAACCGCACCGAGTCGCGTTCCCCATGTCGCCGCGGCGACGAGCAGCAGGAACGTTGGCCGATTCACGCCGGCGTGCGCACCTTAGCGGCTCGCCAGTTCGAGAGGTTCCCGGCGATCCATCGCAGTATCGCCGCGGAGTTCCTTCACGAGTGCCTCGACGAACTGGAACCGGGTGTCAGGGTGTGCCATGCCGCGCCGTACGAGCAGGCGGTTCCCGGCGCGGCCGTCGCCGTCGCGGTAGCGGAACGTGTCCGGCTCGCGCTGCACCAATCGCACGATCGTGACTGGATCGACGGAGGTCGCGGCGGTGAATTCGATTCGTCCACCGGCCGGTCCGACATCGATCCGATCGATCCCGAGCCGCGATGCGTCGAGTTTGATGGTGGTGGTGCGGAACAGGTTCCGGACCGGGTCCGGCAGCATCCCGAAGCGGTCGATCATCTCGATCTTGAGTTCGTCGAGTTCAGCCTGCTCCCCTGCATTGGCGATGCGTTTGTACATGATGAGCCGGGCGTGGACGTCGGGCAGGTAGTCGTCGGGAATGAGCGCGGGAACGTGGAGGTTCACATCGTGGCTGGTGGGGAGCGGCGCGTCGAGATTTGGCGTCTTCCCGGCCTTGATGGCGGCCACCGCTCGTTCGAGCATTTCCATGTAGAGCGAAAAGCCGATGTTGGCGATCTGACCAGATTGCTCTTCGCCGAGCAGCTCGCCGGCGCCGCGGATTTCCAGGTCGTGGGTCGCCAGGGTGAACCCGATGCCGAGTTCGCCGGCAGCCTGCACGGCATCCAGCCGCTTCACGGCATCGGCCGTCATGGCCTTCGGGTGCGGCGTCATCAGGTAGGCGTACGCCTGGCGGTGGGACCGGCCGACGCGCCCGCGCAACTGGTGGAGCTGGGCGAGCCCGAACTTGTCGGCACGTTCGATGACCATGGTGTTGGCGTTCGGGATGTCGATGCCGTTTTCGATGATGGTCGTGCACACGAGTACGTTGATGCGGCGCTGGTAGAAATCCGCCATGACGTCGCCGAGCTTGCGTTTCGCCATCTGTCCATGGCCGATGCCGATGCGCGCCTGGGGCGCGAGCTCGGCGACTTCGTCCGCGGCGCGCTCGATGCTGCGCACCTCGTTGTGCACAAAGAAAACCTGGCCGCCGCGGGCGAGTTCGCGGGCGATCGCCTCGGCGGTCACCGAGCGCCGCTTCTGCATGACGAAGGTCTTGATGGACAGGCGGCGAGCCGGCGGGGTCGCGATGATGGACAGGTCGCGGATGCCGGACAGCGACAGGTTCAGCGTGCGTGGAATCGGCGTCGCGGTCAGCGCCAGGACGTCCACTTCGGCACGAAGGTTCTTCAACTGTTCCTTCTGCCGCACGCCGAATCGGTGTTCTTCGTCGATGACCACGAGACCGAGGTTCTTGAACGTGAACGTCTTGCCGAGCAACCGGTGCGTGCCGATCACGATATCCACCTTGCCCGTCGCGAGACCCTCGGCGACGTCGTTCACCTCGCCGTCCGCCCGCAGCCGCGACACGACTTCGATGCTCACCGGCCAGTCAGCGAAGCGGTCGCCGAAGGTCTCGAAGTGCTGCTGGGCGAGCAGGGTGGTGGGGGCGAGTACCGCGACCTGACGTCCGCTGGCCACTGCCAGGTAGGCGGCCCGCATCGCCACCTCGGTCTTGCCGAAGCCGACGTCGCCGCAGATCAGGCGGTCGGTGGCCTTGGCACCGGTCAAGTCCTCGATCACGGTGTCTATGGCGGCATCCTGGTCCGGCGTCGGTTCGAACGGGAACTGCTCCACGAAGCGACGGTAGTCGTCGTCCGGCTTGCCGAACGCGAAACTCATCGATGCCTCCCGCCGGGCGTAGATGTCGAGCAACTCCGCTGCGGCGTCGCGCGCTCGCTCGGCCGCCTTGCGCTTCGCTTTCGCCCACTGGTCCGAGCCGAGCCGGTGCAAAGGGGCGTGCTCCTCGTCGGCGCCGGCGTACCGCGACACGAGATGCAGCGCCGTGACGGGTACGTACAGCTTCGCCTCTTCGGCGTATTCGAGGGTGAGAAACTCCATCGGGTGCCCGTCGATGGTGAGCGTCTCGAGACCCCGGTAGCGCCCGACGCCGTGGTCGATGTGCACGACCGGCGAGCCGATATTGAGTTCGATGAGGTTCTTGATGACGAGGTCGGGGTCGATACCGCGCCGACGGCTACGCTCGGCGACCGCCTTGTCGGTGCGGTGCCCGAAGATCTCCGTCTCGGTGACAACGGCGAGATCGGGTAGCCAGAAGCCACGCTCGATGGGTGCGATGGCGATGCCCAGTTTCGTGTCGGTCTCGACGAAGGAAGCGAATCCCGCGGCGTCGGTGGTCGCGATTCGCGCTCTGCCGAGAAACTCCTCGAGGTGGACCTTGCGTCCAGGCGTCTCGGCGGTGAGCAGGATCCGCGCCTCGGCATTCCCGACGAAGCTACGCAGCCGCGCTGCGGGATCCCGGGCGCGGTGGTTGGCGGCCAGTTCGGGTAGCGGGCTTCCGGCGAAGTCCACGCGGTGGCGACGGCGTACCGCGCTTGGATCGATCCGGGCCCGTCCGTGGCGTTTGATGCACGCGTCGAGATCCCTGGCCCGCAGGTAGAGGGCGTCCGGAGGAAGAATCGGGCGCTCGACGTCATGGCGCAGCGACTCGAATCGGGCGGCGACTTCGCCAAGGTGATGTCTCGCGGCGGCGTCGACGTCGGCATCCAGCACGAACACGGTGTCGTCCGGCAGGTAGTCGAACAGCGTCGCGGTCTCCTCGTGGAACAGAGGCAGGTAGTACTCGACCCCCTGGGGGGTCAATCCCGAACTGACGTCCTGGTAGACATGGCAGCGGCGGACGTCGGCATCGAAGGTGCGGTGCCATGCGGCGCGGAAGCGGGCGATGCCGGCCGCATCGATGGGCATTTCCCTCGCCGGCAGGATGCGTACGCTGTCGGTTTCCGAAACCGTGCGCTGCGAGTCGGCATCGAACAGCCTCAGGGTGTCGATCTCGTCGTCGAAGAGGTCGATGCGAACCGGGTTCGTGCCGCCCATCGGGAAGATATCGACCAACGAACCGCGGACTGCGAACTCGCCCCGCTCGGTCACCGTGTCGACGGCCCGGTAGCCCGCGCTCGCCAGGCGTTGCCGCTCGGAGGCGATGTCGAAGGTGTCGCCGACGGCGACAGAGAGCGACTGGCTTTGCACGAAGCTCGGCGGGGCGAGGCGTTGCAGCAGGGTGGTGACCGGCACGACCAGGACGCCGCGTTTCGTGCCGGGCAGCTCGTAGAGCGTTTCCAAGCGTTCGGAGACGATGTCCTGGTGGGCGGAGAAGTGATCGTAGGGGAGGGTTTCCCAGTCGGGGAAGGTCAGAACGGGTACCGCTCCCGATGCGAAGAAGCGTATTTCGCTCAGGGCGTGAAACGTGGCCTCCGTGTCCCTCGCCACGTAGACGACGAGGTGCTCGGTGTCGGCGGCGAGCCGAGCGGCCATCAAGGAACCACCACTGCCGTGGAGTCCCTGCCAGTTGTGGATGAGGTGTGGCGCCGGGGTCTCGGGCGCCGGCGAAGATCGCATGCGGGCTATGGTATCACCGACAGCGTGGCGAACGACGCGCCTGCGGTGGTGGGCGTAGAATCCGGTCGCCACCGCAGTACCGCCTTGAGAACCGGGGATTGGGTTGAGTTTCGACCAGACGCTCGCTGTCGCCTCGGCGCAGATGCGATCCGCCCGACGGTCCATTCGGACCTGGGTATTCGGGGTATTTGCGGGGGGAACGACGCTAGTCGTCGCCGTCCACTACGCCTACGGCCATGCCGTTTTGGCTAGCGCCAGCGCGGGGCGGTTCGGACCCAGGTTCCTGATCGCCGAGTTGGGCGTCTACCTGCTATGGCTCCTGCTGGTCGGCGTGCTATTCATGGCATTCGATGTCCGCAACGTCGACGTACGGGCGCGCATCGCGGAAGCGCTGGACACGCGGCCCGTCTCCAACCTGGCGATGACCGCTGGCCGGATCCTCGGGTTGGTGGCCGCGGTAGCGTTGCCGGTTCTCGGCACTGTTGTCGTGCTCCAGGGCTTCGGTGTCGCCGCGCGTGCCGTGGACTTCTGGATGGGCGATCCGATCGAGCCGGTATCCCTCGCATCCTTCGTTCTGCTCGACCTTCTGGTAGCGATATTCGTCTGGTGCGCAACCGTGTTGCTGCTGTCGTCCGTTCTGCGCAATCGCTTGGCCGTACTGATAGGGGCCGCCGTTCTGTCGGCGCTGCAAATCTGGGCGATGACGACGGTTCCGGCGTACCTCCTTCCCGCCGTCTCGGTGATCGCCAATACCGGCACCTGGGCATCCGACATCATCGTGAAGTTCGCGGACTTTGACCGTGTCCTGCAGCGTGGCTCCGTTCTGGTACTCGGGGTTGGGTTTTGCATCCTGGCGGCAGCGGTCCATCCCCGGGCGGATGGCGGTTTCCGGCGGCGGCAGGCATTTCTAGGCTCAGTCGTCGCGCTGGTCGCCGTTATGGGACTCGTCACCGTTGCCGTGCGGGGTATTGGAATGGTCGAAAAGCGCGACGAGTGGCTTGCGGCACATCGCATGGCTGCGGCGACGGAGGAGACTTCCCGGCCGGACATCGAACGGATCACCGGCACCGTAAAGATCGATCCGGGGCGACTTCTGGAGGTGGATGTCGATCTGCACTTGCGTGCATACGACGAGACGCGGGCATGGGTGTTCAGCTTCAATCCCGGCATGCAGATCGATGCCATGCACCTCGGCGACGAGCCAGTCCCGTTCGTACATGATTCGGGTTTGTTGACCGTCGAGGCTTGTCCGCTGCCGGAGGCTGCCTCAGCGGTCGTCCTGTCGCTCCGTGCGCGGGGTGTGTCTGATCCGGACTTCGGCTACCTGGACGGTGCCGTAGATTGGCGACGCCGTCCGGCGACGAACCTGATCAAGTACCTGGGCACCGAGGCGTCGTTGTTCCATCGCAACTACGTGGCACTCACGCCCGCCGTACATTGGTTGCCGTCGGGCGGAGCCAACGTAGACCGGGAGGACCCTTCCCGGCGTTCGCCGGACTTCCTCCTCGTTGACCTTGCGGTCGAGGCTCCGCCCGGGTGGTCGGTGGCCGGACCCGGTCGGCAGCCCCAGGGCGAAGGCACGACAACGACTCACCGTTTTCGGCCCAACTCGCCCGTCCAGGAAGTGGCGCTGTTCGCGTCGGACTTCGAAAGAAGATCGGTTGACGTGCGGGGCATTGAATTGGAATTGCTCGTGACCGCGGAGCACTTGCCCAATCTCTACTACTACGCCGAGGCCGGCGACGAGATTGCGAAACGACTGACCGAGATGTTTGCGCAACTCGATAATGCGGGTCTTCAATACTCCGAACGCGTCCTGAGCCTCGTCGAGGTGCCGTTGTCATTGCGAACCTACCGCGGCGGCTGGCGACTGGACGCATTGCGAGCGCCGGGCATGCTCGTGCTGCGCGAAGAGGGCCTGCCGACCGCGCGCACCGGCTACTACGACCGGTTCATGACGACCGACGACCGCCTCGAACAGATCACGAGCGGCCTCATCATCCAGTTTCTCAACGACTGGAGCGGCGGCAATGTCTTCCAGGGTCTGGCAGGCAATCTGCTTTCTTCGTCGAGCCCCCATGGTGTTGGCGCCGTAGCCTTGGATGCCATCACGCGCGACCTGGCGTACCGTACGCTGAATCCTTGGGGCTCGGACCGTTCCGTCTGGTTCAGCGCCCACTCGTACGACACCGATACTTACTTCGGCGCTTCGCTTTGGGAGTCGATCACGGGTATTGCGTCGGGCCGCTTCGGGCCTACGGCTTTGCGCATGACGCAGCACGCCGGGGCATGGGACGATGCCAGGACCACGTCGCTGACGCAGGTCAGTGGACAAATCGATTCCCATCGCGCGTTCAGTCTGTTGTCACTGAAGGGAAACGCCATGGAAGGCGTTATCCTGGGGGCGGCAGGGTTGGACGGAACGGCGACGTTCCTCGGGGAATTGCGTCGCCGCTATGCGGGCAGATCCTTTACGGTTGACGGCTTCCTGGCGGTGGCGGAACAAGCCCAGGCTGGTCTTGGTGACGTCGTCGACGAGTGGATGCGTCAATCCGGGCTCCCGGGATTTCTGGCATCTCCCGCCGAAGTTGTCCGCCTAGCGGATGACGAGGCTGGAAAGCCGCGCTACCAGGTGATCGTGCACGTCTACAACGGAGAGCCGGTGGTTGGCTGGCTGCAACTCGCCCGGTACGACATGTGGGGCGAGGGCGAGGCGGTCCGTGTACCGGGGAACTCGTCGGTCGAGATCGGCAGGATCTACGACGCGCCACCCAACCACTCTGGCTGATCCCCTACTTGTCCTTGAACCGTCGGGAGATCCGACTCGTACTGGCCGACCCGGAACCTCGATTGTCGGCAGATACAGTCGGTTTCGTTGGAACAAGGCCGAGTACCTGGGTTCCCCCCAGGTCGACGGCATCGTCGTCGACGACCTCGACCCCGGGTTTACGTGGCAGAGTTCGCCCACGCGTGCGAGTCGTTGGAGCCTGATTGACCGTTATCGTAGCGGGTCGAAGACTCTCGACCACGGGCTGCCGGATCGAGCGCGCGACGCAGGGTCTTGGGTTCGCAGGAGTGTCCGATCCGGTTGGGGCGAGTACCGCAGGACGGTGGCATGGGCAGAGTCTGGCGATGGTGACAACCGGGTCTTCTTCACCGTCGAACTTGCCCCTGGCCGATGGCGCTTGGATTACTACCTGCCGGAGCGGCGCATCCCAGGGAGGTGGGAAGGCGATAGGGAACGAATCATGTACCCGCGGTTGGGCTCCATGGAGATGAGATTGAGCGCCTTCGAAAACGCCGGCTTTGTGCCAGGGACTTCCCGAAAGCCCGGGCGGGAATGGCACCTCGATTTCGACGCAGCCCTTGGCGAAACCGGCTGGAACAAGCTTGCGAGTTCGACCTTCCGGGCGGTGAGGTTCGGCTTGGGATATCGAATCGCACAACCGGAGAAGTGGTCGTCGCCGATGCAGTTCGTTGGTGCCGGGCCGACTAACGGTCAACCGCCTTTGACATCGTTGTCAACATCAGCTATAGGACGTTCTTTGACAACGTTGTCATCACGGCGCAAACGTCCGTGATGGGTTCTTTGGGGCACAGTAGTGGGGATGATCCGCATGCCTAAGGAAGTCTTCAAGAAAACGCCGCTCGCGGCCGCCGTTTCGCTTGCCATCGCCAGTAGTGCCGCTTCGGCGCAGGAAGCGGAACAGGCGAGCCAGGCCGGGCCCATCGAAGAGGTCGTGGTCGTGGGGATCCGCCAGAGCCTTAAGAAGTCGATGGATCTGAAGCGGAACCGCGATGGGATCGTCGATGCGATCACTGCGGAGGACATCGGCGACTTCCCGGACAGCAACCTCGCGGAGTCTCTGCAGCGCATCACCGGCGTATCCATCGACAGGGAACGCGGGGAGGGTGCCCGGGTCACCGTTCGTGGCTTCGGACCGGACTTCAACCTCGTGCTGTTGAACGGTCGGCAGATGCCGACGGGCAGCGGGCTTGGTCGGTCCTTCGACTTCGGCAATCTGGCCTCGGAGGGTATCGCTGCGGTCGAGGTCTACAAGACCGGCACGGCGGACGTGCCGACCGGCGGCATCGGGGCGACGCTGAACATCCGCACGACCCGCCCGCTCGAATCGCCGGGAATGAACTTCACCGCGGCAGGTAGCGGGCTTCACGACACCTCGACGGAAGACGGCGGCGCATTCACGCCCGAGATTTCGGCGCTGTTCTCGCACACGTTTGCCGACGACACGATCGGTATCGCGTTGAGTGCCGTACGCCAGGACCGCAACAACGGCGCGAACACGGCAAGCGTTGGCGGCTGGCGCACCTTCCCGGGCGAGGTGGACAACTGCTGGTGCGGCGTCGGCCCATCCGAGTGGGGTGGGATTCCGCCGCACACCGACCCCAACCAGCAGAACAGGCCCGGGGCGGGCGACCTCTATTCGGTGCCGCAGAACATCGGTTACGAACTAGCGGAGTTCGAGCGGCTGCGCACAAACGGCCAGTTGACTATGCAGTGGCAAGCGTCCGATGCCCTTCGGGCGACGCTCGACTACACGTTCTCGGAGGTGGAACTCGAACGCACCTACACCAACCTGTCGGCCTGGTTCAACTTCGGTGGCCAGGAGACGCTGTGGACCGACGGACCCCAGGCGTCGCCGATCGTCTACACCGAGAACCTCCCGGGCAGCGACTACTCCATGGCCGCCGGCAACGATGCCTGGGTCGCCCAGAACGGTGCGACCGGGCTCAATCTGGTCTGGGATGTTACGGACCGGTTGTCCGTCGAGTTCGACTACCACGACTCCACCGCCGAGCGGAAACCGAACAGCCCCTTCGGCGACTCGTCGCTGCTCTCCACGGCCGCGTTCACCCGCGACCGGACGACCGGACACTTCGACGCCGAGTTGCCTGTGCTCGAACTGACGCTGAGACGCCCGCTCTCCCCGGAGGACATGATCGTCACGGGTAGCGTGTTCACCAACAACTTCTCGAAGATGAACATCGAGCAGACCGATGTCGGGGGGGTGTTCGACTTCGACACCGGCTTCATCGAGAACATCGACTTCGGCATCCAGATGACCGAAGTGAACAACCGCTCGGCGGGCTCGGTGGTGCAGCGCGATGCGTGGGGCGGCGTGACCCAACCCGGTGCGATCGCCGACCTGCTGACCCCTGCCTCCGCGTTCGAGGCGTTCGACCAGATTCCCGGCGGCGGCGACTCCCGACGCCAGGTCGACTACTTCACGTTCGACATGCGGGAGGTAATCGCGCGAACCGAAGCGCTGATGGCGTCCGGGGAGGCGTCCACGTTCTTCCTGCCCGACATGGGGGATTGCGGAACGGGCCTTTGCACGTCGAGCCGTTTCACCTCCGACAGGAGAACGACCGAGGAGTCATTGGCGGCACACATTCAGGTGAACATGTCCGCCGAGTGGGGGCCGACCACCGTCGACCTGAGGCTGGGCCTGCGCTACGAGGAGACCGACATCTCGTCCCAAGCGCTGTCGCCGGCGTTCACGAGGATCGATTGGGTGGCGGGCAACGAGCTGTCGGCGGTTCAGGGTGCCCCCGACTTCACCTCGCTCGAAGGCAACTACGACCTCCTGCTGCCCAGCGTCGACTTCAAGATCGACCTGACGGATAACCTGGTCGGCCGGTTCTCGTACAGCTCGACCCTGACGAGACCCAACTACGGCGACATCCAAGGTGGCCAGACCATCAACTCCCTGCTTCGTATCGACGGCGGCACGGGCAACCGCGGCAATCCCAACCTCCTGCCGTTCGAGTCGAAGAACAGCGACGTTTCGTTCGAGTACTACTACGGCGGTGACAGCTATGTCGCGGTGGGGTACTTCCACAAGGACGTCGACAACTTCATCGGCACGTCGTCGGTGGTCGAGGAAACTTTTGGTCTACCGCACCCGGCCCTCGGCCCGTTGGGCGACGAAGCCCGGGCAGCAACCGGCAGTAGCGACGGCGGGGCACTGTATTCCTGGATTCTCGAGAATCGCGCAGATGCCGCCGGCGTCGATGCGGCGAACGGCGTGATCACCGGGGTCCAAGGACGCGACCCGGCAGCGCCGTTCAATCTCACGATTCCGATCAACATCGAACAGGCCACGATGAAGGGTTGGGAGGTGGTCGCCCAGCACAACTTCGGCGAGACCGGGTTCGGCGTCATTGCCAACGCCACGATCGTCGATGCGGACGTCGGATACGACAACTTCAGCCTGGCCCAGCAGTTCGTGCTGACGGGCTTGAGCGACTCGGCCAACCTGATCGCGTTCTACGACAAGAACGGCATCAGCGTCCGCGTGGCCTACAACTGGCGCGACGATTTCCTCGACGGTACCGGGCAGAACAACGTGGGCGCCGGACCGCCGACACATGTGGCCGCCTACCAGCAGGTGGATCTAAGCGCCAGCTATTGGTTTACGGACAACATGCAGGTGTACGTCGACATGCTGAACGTCACCGACGAGACGACGCACGTCTACGGTCGCCACCCCCTGCAGACCCTGTTCGCCGGACAGGCGGGTCCACGCTACAACATCGGGTTCAGGTACAAGCTCTAGG
>JAPPND010000043.1:0-5681 GCA_028818795.1 Gammaproteobacteria bacterium
CGCCTGGATCACAGGCAGACCACGTTCGAGTTCCGGCCCTCCGGTCGCGGCGGCGCCGTCCCGGCGCGGGCCGGCGGCGGGTCCGGAAGTCGCGGGTTCCGCACCGCGCCCGCGAGGACATCCCCCGGGAATGTCCCGTGCTGGTCACGCTGCGCGTGCTCGACGACGTGCCGCCGCTGCGCCGGGCCGGCTTCGTGCGGGCGTTCCGGGAGTCGCTGCGCCGCGCGTCGGTGCGGCCCGGGTTCCGGGTGGTGTACTACTCCGCCAAGACAACCACGCCCACTTCCTGGTCGAGGCGGACGGCAAGGTATCCCTCGCCAACGGCATGAAGAGCCTCGGGGCGCGTTTCGCGCGGTGCGTGAACCGGGTGTGCCAACGCACGGGGCGCGTGCTGGCGTCGCGGTTCCACCACGTGGTGAAGCGGACGCCGACGGAGGTGCGCAACGCGTTGGCGATAGTCGACAAATCGGTAGTTCGTGGCACCCACCGCGGCACCGAGCAATTCGGCAGCGGATTCGGAATGAAGGGTCTCCACTTGGGCGCCGTGCTCAATGACCAAGTGGGCGATGTGAAGATGGTTCGTTTGTACTGCGTGGAGTAGTCCCGTGTTCGGATCCGCTCCGTTGGCGAGAAGGATGCGCGCTTCCTGGTAGGAGCCTCCCACCGCCGCTAGGGCGAGTGGGGAGTGTTGCCTGGTTGGCCTTGCGCGAGGGAAGGGTCACGATGAAGAAGGGTCTCGAGAACCAGAGGCATTTCGTGGGATGCCGACGCGTTCACGACATCGGATGGGGACGAGGGCTCGAAGCCGAGGTCGAGGAGAGCGGTCACGACATCATCCCGCCGTCGCCTCAGCGCCTGATCGAAGAGCGACGCGATGCGAGGGCCTTCGACACCTGCGGCGTCACGCACCGTTGGATCTCGAGAATGCCCACGCCGTTGACGGGCGCGACCTCTCTCGGGCACTCGGCACCGCGACCGCCAACCGTCCCGAGGATCGCTATGACTGCGAGAAGGAATCTAGTATTTCTCAACGAGTACCTTCGCACCGTCGCCTCTACCGTTGTTCCGCCCTACGAGCGGCCGAAGTTCTCGTCGTACCTGCGCAGCTCCGCGCGACCGACCACCAGGTGATGAACTTCGTCCGGCCCGTCGGCGATTCGGAGCGTTCGCTGGCCCGTGTACATGCCCGCCAGCGGCGTCCACTGCGAGACGCCGGCAGCGCCGTGCATCTGGATGGCCTGGTCGATGATCTGGCAGGTACGCTCCGGGATCATTGCCTTGCACATGTGCACCCAGATGCGGGCTTCGCGGTTGCCGAGTACATCCATGGCCTTGGCGGCCTTCAGCACCATGAGTCGCATGGCCTCGATCTCGATGCGTGCACGGGACACGAGTTCGAGGTTCTTGCCGAGTTGCACCAGGGGCTTGCCGAACGCCTCTCTGGACATCCCCCGGCGAACCAGGAGGTCCAAGGCACGCTCCGCCTGGCCCACCGAACGCATGCAATGGTGGATGCGCCCAGGTCCCAGGCGCCCTTGGGAGATCTCGAAGCCGCGGCCTTCGCCGAGCAGGATGTTCTCCTTCGGCACGCGGGCATCGTTGAACCTCAAGTGCATGTGACCATGCGGCGCGTCGTCGCGGCCGAACACGGTCATGGGCTCGATGATCTCGACCCCCGGGTTGTCCGTGGGGACGAGAATCTGCGACTGCTGACGGTGCGGGGCCGCGGTGGGATTGGTCTGCACCATCGTGATCATGATCTTGCAGCGTTTGTCGCCGGCCCCGGAGATGTAGAACTTCTCCCCGTTGAGCACCCATTCGTCGCCGTCCAGGCGCGCTTGCGTGGCGATCTGCTTGGCATCGGACGAGGCGAGGTTGGGCTCGGTCATGGCGTAGGCGGACCGGATTTCCCCTTCGAGCAGCGGCTTCAGCCACTTCTCCTTTTGCTCCGGGGTTCCATAGCGCTCCAGGACCTCCATGTTGCCGGTGTCGGGCGCACTGCAATTCAGGCACTCGGAGGCAATGGGATTCTTGCCGAGTTCGGCCGCGATGTAGGCGTAGTCCAGGTTCTTGAGGCCTTCCCCGGTGTCGGCGTCCGGCAGGAAGAAATTCCACAGGCCGTTGGCCTTCGCCTTGCCCTTCAGGCTTCCTAGGATGTCTTCCTGGCGCGGTGACAGGCTCCACCGGTCGCCGTGTTCGAACGCGGCGTCGAAATACGCGGGCGTATTGGGTTCGACGTCCTCGGCGATGAACTTTTTGACCGCCGCGTACAGCGGCTCCACCTCCTCGCTCATGACGAGATTGTTCAGGTCCGCTTCCAAGTCCGCGGCGACGGCTTCCGCCATGCTCCTCTCTCCGATGTGCTGACTGATGAAAGCGGGCGATTGTAGCAGTTCGCCTTCGCGGCACATCAGTCGACCCACGCTGCCTCGGGCGCGGTGCTCATGGTCAAGGCGGTTTTGATAGCATTCAGCGCCCACGCGGAGAAGACGATGAAGAAGTACCCGCCGACACCTCGGGAACTGCGCCAGTGGATGGACAGCAAGGGCCTTTCCAACAAGGACGTCGCCAAGGCACTGCGGCTATCGGACGGTCGTGTCGTACGTTTCTGGACCTCTAAGAAGGATCCCCGGCCGATCCCCTACCCCAGTTGGTATACGCTGCGCCACAAGTTCGGGAAGGGTCCCGGCAAGAAGCGCGATTCAGAGCCACCGAAGGCGGCCCAGCCGGTGAAGGCAAGAGCCTAGCCGCAGGCCGCCTCGGGATTCTCCAGCCATGACCGACCAGCGCACGATTCCGCGCATCGCGAGTCCCTTCGCGACTGATGTGACCCTGCCTGGCAGCAAGTCGATCGCCTTGCGCCATTTGCTCATGTCCGCGCTGGCCGATGGTCCGACCCGTCTGGACGGCATACCCCGGTGCGACGATGTCGATGTCATGTTCGAGGCGCTGCGACGGCTTGGCGTGCGGGTCGTGCGCCAGGGCAAGTCCGCCTGGCTGACGCCGCCAGCGGTGCCGTTCGCATCGGATGTGGTTCTCGATCTGGGCATGAGCGGCGTAACCCTGCGCCTGCTTCTGGCCCATGCCGCCTTGCGTACCTCGACGACCCGATTCACGGGCCACCGGCAACTCCACCAACGCCCGAACGCCGATCTGCTCGAGGCGCTTCGGACCATTGGGTGCAAGGTCGAGTCGAACGAGGGTCGCTTGCCGATCGCCGTCACTGGCCCCGCCTGTCCGATTCCCAAGACCACCCTCGTCACCGACGTCACCAGCCAGTATCTCTCGGGACTCATGCTGTCGGCCCCGGGGTTGCCATCCGGTCTGGCCATCGCCTTGAAAGGCGCGCGGACGAGTGCCTCGTATATCGGGGTCACGACGACGGAGATGGCCAAACGGGGTGTTCGCGTGCAGACGCTCGAAGACACCACCGTGGTCGTGCCCGCGGGAACGTACCAGGGCGGGAACATCCTGATCGAAGGCGACGCCTCCGCCGCGACCTATCACGCGGCCCTGGCAACGCTGCACGGCGGGCGCATCACCCTCACGAACCTCGGCGACTCCACCCGTCAAGGCGACTACGCCTTCCTCGGTCTCTGCGAACGCATGGGCGCCGAGGTCTCGCGTGCCGAGGATCAAGTCACGATCAAAGGACCTGCATCACCTAGGCCCGTTGGCGACGCCGACATGGTCGACATGCCCGACGCCGCGCCGACCCTCATGGCGATGGCGCCGTTCCTGCCAACGGCCACGCACATCACGGGACTCGCCACACTGCGCGTCAAGGAGTGCGACCGGATCGCCTGCGGCGCGAACGAGTTGCGCAAGGCCGGCGTACGCGTCGAAGAGTTCGATGCCGCGATGACCATTCACCCTGCCGACGCCCTCCGACCAGCGGGCTTCGACACCTACGAGGACCACCGCATGGCCATGGCGTTGTCCGTGGTTGCCAGCAAGGTCGGCGGCTGCGTGATCCGCGGGGCCGACTGCGTGGCGAAGACCTACGCCGACTACTGGGAGGACTTCGACCGCGTGTGCCGGCCCGACGGGTCACATTGAGCCATGGGAATGGGAAGAACAAACCAAGTAAAGGAGTCGCCATGAAATTCGGCGTACAGATGAGTCAATACAACACACGGTGGTCCGACGTTGCCGCCGTGGCGAAGACGGTGGAAGCGGGGCGCTGGCATAGCCTGTGGCTTTCCGATCACTTCATGCCGCCCGGGCGCGGCGGCCATGGTTGGGCCATGGAGGGCTGGACGCTGCTCTCGGCGGTGGCGATGGTCACTGACCGGGTACGTCTCGGTATTCTCGCGACAGGGAATACCTACCGTAACCCGGCACTCCTGGCAAAGATCGCGACCACCCTCGATCACATTTCGGGCGGTCGGGTGGAACTGGGACTGGGCGCCGCCTGGTACGAACAGGAACATACAGCCTACGGCTGGGACTTTCCGTCGTTGCGGGAACGCTGTGACCGGTTGGAGGAAGCGACGCAGTTGATCCGTCTGCTGCTCACCAAGGATCCGGAAGAGTATGTGAGTTACTCCGGCAAGTACTACCAGTTGAACGACGCGCCCATGTCGCCTAGAACCGCCCAGGACAATCCGATACCCATATTGATCGGGGGCAACGGCGAAAAGCGCACCTTGAGAACCTGTGCGCGCTACGGCGATACCAGCAACCTGGACTTCTGGCATCCCGGCGGTGTGGACGTATACAAGCAGAAGCAACGGGCTATCGATCGCCACTGCGAGGACTGCGGGCGCGATCCGGCAGAGATCCGCCGTACGGTCTGCCTGCCGACCCGGGTGTTCGACAGCGATGAAGAATGGAGGAAGTCACCGGGTCAGCCCTGGTATTGCTGGGGCACCGTCAACGCTATCCAGGACTATCTGGGCGGGTATATCGACGCCGGCGCCGACGAGATCATGTTCTGCGGCTTTGGGAACGATACGGCGGCCATACAACGGGTTGAGTCAGAGGTCTTGTCGGTCTTCTAACGAGACAAACCGATCGGGTCGGGGTGACGGGATCGCGCCCGTCACCCCTCCCACACCACCCGACATGCGGTTTTCTCGCATCCGGCGGTTGGCGCCGTGGACTTCGCCGAAACCTGTCCACGACCTCCCGCCGCTTCAGGCTCGTCATTCAGCACTTTCATTACAACCTTCCGCCTGCTCCCTCCCTTGCCGGCTACGGTCGGCTCGCTTTTTCGCCGTCTTCTCCTCGACGACCCTTCGGACGGGATCGGGAAGGCACGGAGTCCGGCTGCCAGCCTGTTCTCCGCGTTCTCGGTCCAACTCCAGCCGCCTTCACAGCTTTCCTTGTACGGCCTCTCCTGATTTCTCCCGCCTCTCGACAGGCGGATCTCCCCGGATAGGTGTGCATGGATGATCGGGCCGAGCCGGCGGACTCTACCCCGTGCGCCTTTAGGTGACGGTCGGATTTCGTGGTTCCTAGCACACTCATGGCTCGCACTTGGCCTAGCTGTCCGTTCCTGTTCGTACGGTCGTCCCTTCGATTCACCCTTCTCCCAGCACGGCAGTCGCCCGCGCGTGCCTTGGGCTTCACGACGGTGGTTGTCACTATGTCCGGCAGCCTCTTCTCAGGTTGCAGGTCCGTGCCCTTGCCGGGCACCCTAGGGCCGGGTTTGCCCCGGCCCGCGCGAATTCGCCTTG
>JAPPND010000043.1:5781-19064 GCA_028818795.1 Gammaproteobacteria bacterium
CCCTTGCCGGGCACCCTAGGGCCGGGTTTGCCCCGGCCCGCGCGAATTCGCCTTGCTGAGATGGGCTAGGGCACTGACTGGCATTGGAGCAGCGCAAATTGCTGCGGAGATCGTATTCACCTATATTGACAACAACTACTGCGAGGCATACGAGAACCGCCCATTGTGGTGGTGGCCGAGCGACTGGAACGGAGATGACTGACATGGAGCATTTTATCCCGCTCGCCCTAGTCGTGATCATTCTGATTCCGGCGGTTGCGCTCATAGTGAATGCTGTCTCCGGAAAGGACTTCTGGCCCTTCTCGGTCAAGGGGCCCTTCGAGAGCTTCCGCGAATCCGCATGGAGACAAGATGCATATCGCGACTTCGGCAAGAAGGTGCCGCCTCCTGCGGAAGGAGACCCCAAATCGGCGTGAGGCAAGCGCTTTCGTGGGCAGCGTCGGCAATCGTAGGTCTGGCGGGTGCCGTCTTCGTCTACTTCGCCCTTTCGATCACGACGGGTGCGCTTGTTGGAGTAGCGATAGCTTACGGTCTCTTGCCGCCGGGGTTCAACAATCTCGTCACCGGAGTGGCAATCTTTGTGGGCTCGGCCATCGGTGGCGTTTCGGCAGGCGTTGCGATAGGGAAGCGCTTGCACAATTGGGGGAAGGGATCCTAGGTTCCTTCGGCACATGTATGCGAGTGGCGCGAGCCGTGGGCGGGCGGTACTGGCAACTACACTGGTCTCGTCGTTGACGAACGGTGCTGACGAGGCCTATTGCGCGAGCCTGACCCCCGAGGCCGAGATCGTCGAGAGCAAGTCCACGCGCCAGCGCGAGGTCGATGAAATACCGCTTGCCGCAGCGGGTGACATCGAACTCGTCGACGCCGGCGATCCAGCCAGGCGTCGTTCTGTGAGTGTGTTACGTGTGCAGCCTTGGCTGAACCGGAATGGTTGGGGATACGGCGGCCATACAGCGGGTTGGGTCAGAGGCGACAACTGCTCGAGCCGGGCGTCGAACGCTGTCGGTTTTCTGACGAGACTCCGCCCCAACCGAGGCGAGCCGTAGGGGCGCGATAACGGCTCCCCCCAAGGAATCCAGATCGCGTCAATCTGACCCGTCCGTCCTGGCCGTCGCCCGCCGACCGGTGCGGGCATCCACATCCGTGCTCGGGTCGTAGACGTACTGCCCCTTTGTGACAAACGGCACCGCCTGTCCCCAAAGCTCGCCGTTGGACGACCGCAGCGGCTCCCGCGTGTACTGGGTCAGGTAGGCACGCCGCAGGCGCGACGTGGTGTTGGCGCCGCTCCGATGCAGGCTCGTGCTCGTGAACACCGCCACGCTCCCGGCGGGCATCTCCACGAGCACGCCGGGATCGTCGCCCTCGTACCCAACCAGATCGTTGCTCCCCGGTTCGTGACGGTGCACGAAAACCGTTGCGTTCGAACCCACCCGGTCATGGGGCATCACCGAGATCGTGCCGTTCTCCCTGGTCATGTGGTCCAGGGCGCACCAGCACGTCAGATAGGGGCGATGCGTATTCCCCGGGTCGCGAAAATTGACATAGCCGGAATCCTGGTGCCAAGCGAACTTCATGCCCTGCTCCGCGCCCTTGACCACCCACTGTTCGTTGAACAGGAAGACCGTCTCCCCGAGCAACGTCGTCGTGATTTCACGCATCAAGTCCCCGTAGACGAATTCGGGCATGCGTTCGCTGTCCCGGTAACGGTTGGCGATGAAGTACCGCTTGCCCCGGTGGGTGATGCCGAACACGTCGGTGCCGCGTCGATCCAGCCAGGCGTCGGTTCTCGCCACGAACACGGCGCACTCCTCGCGCAGCATGTCGAGCATCGGCTTCTCGATCACGGACGGCAGCACGACGAAGCCGTCGCGACGAAAGTCGCGGCGGGCGGCTTCGGAAACGACACTACGCTCGGACATGCCCGCATTGTAGGGGACGGGCTCTGTCCCGTCCCGCATTCGCCCGGATCCAGCGCCCCTATGCCAGGTGTCCCCCAGACGCGTAACATGCCGCGGATGCGCAAGGTGCTTGTGGTCGACGACGACTCCCACATCCGCGATGTCGTCTGCTTCGCGCTTCGACGTGCTGGATTCGAGGTCGCGGAGGCCGCCGACGGCGAAACGGGGCTGCAGGCGTTTCGACGCGACAAGCCGGATCTGGTCGTCCTCGACGTTCTCATGCCGGTCCTGGACGGGCTGGACGTATGCCGCGCCATCCGCGCTGAGGCGATGCGCGGCAGCGAAGCGGGCGGCCGCAACGTCCCGATCCTGTTTCTGTCGTCGAAGGATGCGGAGACGGACCGCGTGGTGGGCCTCGACGCCGGCGGCGACGACTACATCGTCAAGCCCTTCAGTCCCCGGGAGCTGACCGCAAGGGTCAACGCGCACTTCCGGCGCATCGATGCACTCGACGACCCCCGCGTCAGTCGGATCACCGCGGGGCCGGTGTCGATGGATCTCGATGCCCAATCCGCCACCGTGGCCGGTCGGGCGGTCGACCTGACCCGGACCGAATTCGGTCTATTGGCGACCCTCGTGCGGCAGTGCGGCAAGGTACTGGACCGCGAGACGCTGACCCATGGCGCCTACAAGGGCAACCGGGTGGTCAGCGACCGCACCATCGACAGCCACATGCGCCGTCTGCGCGCCAAGCTGCGTACGACCGGGGTCGACCCGATCCAGACGGTGCACGGGGTCGGGTTCCGGCTCGACCCGGCGACCCGGCGCCAGCCGTCGGCGTCGGACGGCTGACCGCCGGACGCCGCTCCACGCCGGAGCCTCGAAATGCTGTTGCCCTGGGTCCGGTTCCGCCTGCGCACGGTACTCATCGTGCTGAGCCTGTTCGTGCTGGTGTTGCCCGTGGCGGGAATTCAGGTGCTGCGGCTCTACGAAAGTGCGCTGGTCCGTCAGACGGAGTCCGCACTGATCGCCCACACGGACTTCATCGCGGCGACGTTCCGGCATCGGCTACGCGAGGCGACTGCTGATTTCGAGGCCCATAGCCGAACGCTGGCCAATCCGGACCACGATCCCACGACGCGCCGTCGCGCCGTCCTCGACCTCGCCGATGCCGACGTGGCGACGCCGTTTCCGGACGGCCGTCAGGGAGCGGTGGGGGACGAGGCGGCCGCGGCAGTCGGGCTCGCCATCGCGCCAATCCTCGCGGACGTTCAAACCCGTGCCGACATTCGCGTTACCGACTTCCAAGGTGTGGTGGTCGCCGCCAACACCGGGGGCATAGGGACGGACCTTTCGGCCGTCGACGAAGTCGCCGACGCACTGGCCGGGTTCGAAATCAGCCGGCTTCGTCAGGAGGCCGGTGCGGACCGGCCCTCGTTCGCCGCGTTCGTTCGCGGTGCCGCAGTTCGGGTCGTCGTCACCGGACCCATCGTCGTGGACGACCGCGTCGTCGGCGCCGTAGTCACCGAGCAGACGCCGTCGACCATCGTCGGCGCGCTGGAAACCAAGCGTTTCCTGCTGCTTCAGGCCGCTGGCCTGCTGTGCGCGGTGGTGGTTGCGACGGCAATCTTCGCAACACGGACCCTCGCGCGACCGATACGACGTCTGGTCCGCAGTGCCGAGCGCGTGGCCGCTGGCGATGCCGTCGACATCGACGTCGAGCGCTACCGGACCAAGGAACTGGCCCAACTGGCCGCCAGCGTTGCGGCGATGGCGGCGAGCCTTCAGCAGCGGACCCAGTACGTCCGCGACCTCGCCCGCAGCATCAGCCACGAGTTCAAGACTCCGCTGGCCGCGATGACCGGCACGCTGGAGGTGCTGGGCGACCATCTGGACGACATGACGCCCGAGGAACGCCGGCATTTCATCGACAACCTGGCCGGGGACGTCGCCCGACTCGAATCGCTCACGCAACGCTTGCTCCAACTCGCACGGGCCGACATGCACGACCAGGCCAAGGGCGTGTCCGACATCGCCACGGTGGTAGGGGATGCGGTCCATCCGGATACCGGCATCGATCTGCGCCTAGGCGGCGATACCGATGCCGCGCTGCCCATAGACGAAGCCTCGCTTCAGGCGGTACTCAAGATCCTGGTGGACAACGCCGGCGAACACGGCGCGAAGACGCTGGACATCCATGTCGCTGCGGCGGGCGAGGACACCGTGGTCTGCGTCACCGACGACGGCCATGGGATCGCACCGGGGGATGCGGCCCGGATATTCGAACCGTTCTTCACCACGCGGCGTGAACATGGCGGCACCGGCTTGGGACTTGCGATCGCAAAAGCACTGCTCGCCAACGCGGGCGGCACCATCGACTACCTGGCGCCCACCCAATCCGCTACGGAGACTCGGGACACCGGCGCCCGGTTTCGAATCCGCTTCTCCCGTCAGTAGCCGAGGGCCTTGTCGATTTCGCCTTCAAGGGCTTCGCCGCCCCGAAGCCGTTCCAGGTTGCGTACGAATCGGTCCAGATTGCGTTGCGCGCGGAACTGGCTGGCACCCGCCGTATGGGGAGTCATGACCACTTGGGGCAAGTCCCACAGACGGCTCTCGGCGGATAGCGGCTCGGTGGGGGCGACATCCAGGGCTGCACCGCGGATCGCCCCGGACTCCAAGGCGTGAACAACGTCGTCCTCGACCATCACCTCGCCGCGGGTGACGTTGACGAGGATCGCCGTGGATTTCATCGCCGCAAAGGCGCAGGCGTCGAACTTGCCGCGCGTCTCCGCTGTCAGCGGGCAGCAGATGGCGACCACGTCGGAACGTGCCAGGAGGTCGTCAAAGGCGTCCGGACCCAGTACGGTGTCGACTTCCGGCGAAACGGGGACCGGGTCGCGGTCCAATGCGATGCAGCGCATGCCGAACGCCACCGCCCGCCGGGCGACGGCGCGACCGGTGCCGCCGAATCCGTATATGCCCATGGTGGCGCCCGTCAGCTCGATCTCCTCGGCGCGCATGGCCGGGCGGTGGTTCCACGCATCGGGACCGAGGCGAAGGGCCGTCGCCAACTGCCGTGTCAGCATGAGCAACAGCCCGAAGGCGTGATCCGCCAGGTGCTCGCCCACCAGCCCCTTTTCGCTGGTCAAGGTCACGTCGCCGCGGCGGAACTCGTCGTACAGGAAACTATCCACCCCGGATGCGATGGCGTGCACCCAGCGCAGCTTCTTCGCGGCCAGATACATGGGGCGGGGAACGAGTCCCAGCACGACATCGGCATCGACGATTTCCGCAATTGCGGTTTGCGGATCGGCAACGACGACCTCCGCACCGCCTCCAGCCCGGCGGATGCGTTCCAAGTCCGGCTCGGCGATCCGCTGCATCGTCAAGCCCGGAATGATGACAATCTTCATGCGCAACGATGCCCCCTATTGACTCCACGGCCAGGATCAAGTGTAAAGGGGTTACAGGCTCTCAAGTTCTTAAGGATTGCAATGCGCAACGGTCACCGCGTTATCGACACGGATGCTCACCAGATGGAGCCCCCTGGGATGTGGAGGGAGTACATCGAGCCGACATTCGCCGACCGGGCACCGGGCATTGACGACATGGGCAACGGCCGGGTCGGCATGTGCGTCGAGGGGCAGCCGATCACGAAGCAGGACGGCAGCTACCCCATGCACTCCAAGGAGTTCCTCAAGGCGGCCGCCAAGGGCATGGAGAAACACGAAAAGACACGCGCCGCGGGTTTCGGCCCCCAGGCGCGGCTCGCCGACATGGACCGCTACGGCGTCGACGTCCAGGTTCTCTACCCTACCGTCGGCGGGCAGATCCTCGGCAAGGAATTCGCCGACCCCGAACTGCTCGCCGCCGTGTGCGCCGCCTACAACGACTGGAGCCGCGAATACTCTAGCAGCGCTACCGAACGACTGCGCTGGGCCGCCATGCTGCCGATGCAGGCGGCCGATCTCGCCGTCGAGGAGGCCCGGCGTGCGGCCGCGAACGGGGCCGCCTGCTTCTACGTGCGTCCCAATCCCGTGGGAGGCCGCAACCTACACCACGACCTCAACGACCCGGTGTGGACAGCCATCGAGGATCTGGGGCTGCCCGTGTGCATCCACGACTCCGGCTCCCCCTACCTACCCTCCTTCGGGGACCGGATGGAAACCCATACCTCGGGGCACATTCTCGCGCACCCCTTCGAGGCCATGGCGGCGATGACCTGCCTGATCTGGTTCGGCGTCATCGAACGCCATCCCAGGCTCCGGGTTGTCCACGTGGAAGCCGACGGCGGCTGGCTGCCCTACTGGCTCCAACGCATGGAGCAGCACTGGCAGTTCTCGGGCAACGCCGAACACCCGCTCCTGAAGCGCCGCCCGACCGATTACTTCAAGTCGAACTTCCTTGTTGCCTGCCGGGGGGACGAGATGACCTTGCCCGCGGTGTGCGAATTGGTCGGCGACGACTACCTCGCGTTCAACACCGACTACCCGCATCCGGACGGCACATGGCCGGCCGGACTTGAAGACCTCGAAAACCAGCCGCTTCCCGCCGAGTCGATCAAGAAGATCTTCTGGGACAATGCTGCGCCGCTGTTCGGCGTGGATTCTCCCGAGCCCGCAGGCGTTCAGTGAACGTCGCGCAGATGGTAGCGTCTGCCGTCGAAGGACTCGAAGTAGCGGCCAAGTAACGGGTGGTCGATCTGGCGCCTGTCGCTGCTCGACACCAGATGCCGTTGTGCGACGTACGTTGTGTGCGCCGCCCCGTCGACGAGGACGTGATACCAAGGCCGGTCCTTGGGGGGCCGGGATAGGGCGACGTTCTCGTACCACTCGTCCGAAAGCGAAAACTCGGCGTCGACGCCGAAAACAACGCCCCGGTAGCCCACTTTCACATGGTGGACGATCTGGCCGACCGCGAACTTAGCCGCCATTCTCATCCCGCCTCGTCAGGGCGCGCGAGGGGCAACGAACCGTAGGGGACGGGCTTGTCCCGTCCCGTTGCCGGGATATTGCGTATCCCGCGCGGGCGACCGCGCGCCCTGGCGGGCGCGATAGGGACGCCCCTACGGGTTTTGATCATTCGATTCAAGGGGTCGCAAACGAGCTTGGCAAGTCGGGCAGCATCGAGCGCACCGTATCCACGACAGCTTGGGTCTGGGGGTCCACCTCCAGATTCAGGCGGTCCCCGACGCGGATGTCCCCGAACGTCGTACGCTTGAGCGTCTCGGGAATGAGGCTGACCGCGACTGTGGATGCTTCGCGATCCAACTGGGCGACGGTCAAGCTGGCACCGTTCAGGGCCACGAAACCCTTAAGGCTCAGGTAGCGCATCCAAAACCCGGGAATCCGCACCGTTAGACGGCGATAGCCCGGTTCGGCGCAATCCTCGACGACGGGCACCGTCGCCGACACGTGACCGGATAGCAGGTGCCCGCCCACCTCGTCGCCGAGGCGCAACGACCGCTCGACGTTGACCTGCGAGCCGGGCCGCAGGTCACCGAGATTCGTGGTCGCGAGTGTCTCGCGAATGAGATCGAACCGCACGGTCGATCCATCGGCGGCGGCTGCGGTTACGCAACAGCCGTTGACGGCAACCGATCCGCCAAGTTGCAGGCCTTCGGCAAGGTCCGCCAGATCGATGCTGAGCGCGGCGTTTCCACCGCGCCCTTCGGGCTGGCCGGTGCGCTCAACCTTTACGACTCGGCGGGTACCTTGGACGATGCCCGAGAATATCGCTTCCTTCCTGGTCGGCCTAGTTGGTTAGCCCAGCGCGCCTCAGTTCCTCGCGACGCTTGCTCTCGCTGTCGATGTATTTGATCCAGTCGCCCGAGTTCGACTCGAAGCGCCTTTCCCGTTCCCGACGTGCCTTGCGCCGTACGTCCGTAAATGCCTTTCGTGCCGCCGTCAGATTGCCCAGATGGAACTCGCAGGTACCCAGGGTGATCTCGGTTGCCAATGGGTTGGACAACCCGCCAAGTTCCAGGGCTCTTTGTGCTGCCGTCCGGCACTTCGCGAACTGGTCCGAGTCGAGATAGAGGGATGCCAAGAGGTCGAAGGTCTTCCCATCCGGCTCAATATCGCCGCATGCCTCGAAGGCATCGATGGCATCGGGTACGTCATGCGCCGCCTGGTATGCCTGACCAAGCAACTGCAGGTTCTTGCAGACGGGTTCGACGATCTCCTCGTCGAAACCCCTTTGGAGGTACTTGCTTGCCCGGTTGGGAGCGTCGGCCTGCACCAGCAGCGCCGCGTAGGCCCTGAGGTCGGTCTCCTTGGTCAGGAACCCGCCTGCGTGCGCCGCCTCCATTGCCAACAACTGCTTTTCCTCCTGGCCTGTCTCGCCGTACATCGATGCCAGCATCACCCAGTACTCGCGCTTGGGAAAGTCCCTGACCAGGATCTCCAGGATCTCCAGGACCTTGGGCCAATTCTGCTGCTCGTAGTACATGAACTGGAGCATGCGCCACCACGGCTCCTTCACGGCGAGGCCCTGATTGCGGGCTAGCTGAACCGTCGTCTCGATGCACCGGATGCCGCTGTCGAAATCCTGGAACTGGTAGAAGATCTGCGCGATGAAGAAGTACGGTTCTGGACCGGGGGCGTTGTTCTTTTCGATCCACTCGCCCATCTTTGCCAGGGACCGCTCATACCACGGGCGAGCCAGTTGGTCCTGCTTCTGCTCCTGGCCCTGCATGAAGTAGATCTTCGATAGCTGATTGAGCATCAGAAGCTCGGTCGCTTCGGCGATCTGGGGAACTTGCTCCAAGACCTTCTCGTAGTGCTCGATAGTCTTGTCGGGTCTAGACAGCTCCCAATAGGCGAACCCCAGCATGTTGTGGATCTGGCCGCGTTCGGCGGCGTTGTAGCGGCTTCGCCGGTCCTCCCGGGGAACCATCGCTTCGAGAATCCCTATCCCTTCCGTGTATTGCTCGGCGTTTATGAGTTCCGTGGCTTGTTGCAGCCGTTTCCACGTGGCCGGTTCGATGTTGGGCACGCGCCTCGGCTTCGCGTCCTCGTCTACGACTCGTTCGGGAATCCGGCAGATGTCCGACTCGGCCGCAGCGGCAATGCCGAAGGCAATCCCCGGCAACTCGGTTGAACCCAGAGCAAGTGTGGCTGCCGCGACGGCAAGTAGCGGTGCGATTCGTGGCTTCATGTCACCTCCTACTCGTCGGACATCTCGAAGACGATGCGGTTCCTAACGCCGGTCACCGCGACGGGCTCGCCGTCGATCACCTTCGGTTTGTATTTGAACTTCAACGCCGCCTGGATGGCGGCACGCTCGAAGAAGCCCGGCGGCTTTGCCTCGATGACCACCGGATCCTCCACGGTGCCGGTGGATGTGACCACGAACTCGAGCAGCACGTAGCCTTCGATGTTCCGGGTGAGCGCCCGCCGTGGATAGATGGGTGCGACCTTGACGATCGGAAGGTATTCGCCGTCGCCCGAAAAATCGGCGATGCCGCCGGCATCGAACTCGACGTTCACGTCGGCGTTGATGATCTCGGCGCCGATGGTGGCGTCGGTGTTGATGTCCGGACGCGGCTGGTTCGGGGGCGGCTCGTCCGGCGGCGGCGGCGGCTTGATCTGCCGATCCTTGATGATGACCTCGCGGTCCTGCACGAGGCGCACGAAGTCGAGCACCTCCCCCTTGATGCCGGTGTCCTGCGCCGCCTGCGGGTCCGCGATGACGGCGCGCATCAGCATCAGCAAACCGAATGTCGCGACGGCGCCGAGCGCGATCGCAACGGAGTATCGAAGTGCCATGATTGGAATCTCCCTAGGTATCCTTTTGGGTTGAAATCGCGACCTCGGAGATATCCGCTCCCCGGGCCGCGTCCAGTACGGCCTTCAGTTTCCCGTAGGTGGCATCGCGATCCGCCTGGATCACGAGTCCGCCCTTGGGGTTTTCGGTGTGCAGACGTTCTATGTACGCCTGAACGCCGACCTCGTCCACTTTCTTCTTGTCGATCCAGATGTTGCCGGCCGCATCGATGGCGACCAGCACACTGACGGTGGGTTTCTGTTGGTCTGTTTCGGCATCCGGGCGCCGTACCTCCGCGCCCGGCTGTTTGATGAACGTTGCGGTGACGATGAAGAAGATCAACATGATGAACACGACATCCAGCATGGGCGTCAAGTTGATGTCGGAGTCTTCGTCGCGCGCGGAAAACCGACCGTGTTCCATGTCTCCTCCCTTAGTGATCCATCGTCAGTCGATCTTGGACATGTTCCGTCTCGAAGTGGATTTTGCGGCGCAGAAACGTCGTGCCGAAGATCCCCGAGAGCGAGGCGATCATGCCGCACATCGTCGGGATCGTCGCCTGGGACACGCCGGCCGCCATGGACCGGGCGTTGCCGCCCTGCGTCGCCATGGCATCGAACACCGCGATCATGCCCGTCACCGTCCCCAGGAGTCCGAGCAGGGGACACAGCGCCACGCAGGTCAGGATGATCGGAAAGCTTCCGTCGATACGCTCCCGGGCCTGCGAGACCAGGGCTTCGCGGATGACGTGCGCCGCCCATGAACGGCGCTCCGCCCGGGACTCCCAATGCTCGGTCACGTCGTGGATCGTCTGGCGATGCTCCGAACGGAAATACCAGACCCGTTCGAAGATCAACGTCCACATCAGGAAGGTGGTCAGCGCGATGAGGTAGAGAACGTTCCCGCCCTGGGCGAAGAACGCCGATAACCCGATGTACGCGTCGTAGAACATCGCCGGGTCACTCCGTCTCGGTCACCGGATCACCCGAGTCCTCTGCATGCTGCGCCACGATACCCGCCGACTGCTCGTCCAGAATGTGGATGATCGACCGACTGCGTTGATTCACGATGGCGTGCAGCAACGTCGTGGGAATCGCCACGCATAGTCCGAGCACGGTGGTCATCAATGCCGTCGAGATCCCGCTGGCCATCGTCTTGGGGTCGCCGGCGCCGAACAGCGTGATCGACTGGAAGGTCTCGATCATACCGATCACCGTACCGAGCAATCCCATGAGAGGCGCGACGATGGAAATCACCTGGATGATGGCGATGTTCCTCGTCAATGCAGGCATCTCCGCAAGGATTCCCTCGCCGAGTTTCAGTTCCAACGTTTCGGTGTCGACATCACGGTTGTCGTCGTAGACCTTGATAACGCGGCCGAGTGGGTTGTCTTCGCTGGGGGCCTCCGGCTGGCTGCGCTGCTGGTTGACCTTGCGGCCGACGATGGTCAGCGTGATGAGCCGTTCGATCGCCAACAGCACGCCGATGATTCCCACGAGAATGATGATCGATCCGGGATAGTCGCCCTGACCGTCGCAGAACGGCAGGTAGCAGTGCCCGTCCGCGATGCCGCCGAACGGCGTGCCGACCATTTCGCCCAAGGTTGCCTTCTGGATCAGCAACCGCGTCAGGCTGCCGCGGGTCGGGTCGACGGCAAACGACACCAGATCCCCGGGATCGGCCTCGAACAGAGCGTCCGCCGTATTCCTGAACTGCGCCTCCGGCTGCCGTCCGAGTTCGACCAGCCGATCCAGATCCCAGTCGTAGTTGACGTAGCCGGTCTCGTCGATGACTCCGAACGATCCGACGCGCAGGACCTCGGTGTCTTCCCGGCTGCCGTCGAGGCGGTCCACCGGCGCGGTGAAACGGATGACCTTCCCGGACTGCACCGCTTCGAACAGCAGCGCCTCCCACAATTCCTCCATCTCGTCGATGGTGGCAAGCTGGGTGGCCTTGCCCATTCTCTGGGCGAAATCGCCGAGCCACTCGCCGCGGTTCGGGTACTGGGCGCTGACTATCGACTCGTCGAAACGGCTGCGTGTATCCCCCGCCACCTGCTGGAGCACCCCGAACAACTCGCGCAGCTTGCCGAGCCGCTGGTTGTACTGGTCCTGCAGCGTGGCGATACGGTTCTCGTTTTCGTCGAACTGCGCCTGAAGCTGGTCGCCGCGGCGCTCCAGGCGGCGCCTTTCCGCCCGGGCATCGTCGAGCATCTTCTGCTGGCGGTCGCGCTGCTCCCGGAATTGCTGCTCGCGCCGGACGTTCTCGGCGTTTTCGACGACCCGGCGGTCTTGGACATTCTTGAGCAGCTGATCGAGGGTGTTCGCTTCGACGACCTCGAGCTCGCCGCCGATGACCTCGCCATCCTCCTGAGCGAAGGCCGTGGCGCCCGCCCATGCGAAAACGAAGAGATAGACGAGTCGCAATGTTCGGCTCGGGTGTCTCATATCCTAACCCTCCACCAGGATCGGTACCGGCAGGAGGTTCTGTCCAGCCTGCTTCTTCGCCATGCGCAAACCCGTGCGTACGGCCGCCTGGAAACTGTCGTCGAGTTCCTCCCAACGACGGTCCCGTTTGTTGTAGAACCCGGTTTCCTCGCCGTCGGTCGTCTGGTACATCAAGGCCACGCGTCCCACCTGCAGAACCTCGACGACCCGATGCGTGCCCCCCACTTCGATCTCGTCTGTGTAGGCGCTCATCGACCGGCCGAAGTCGTTCTCGATCTGGTAGGCGTTGAGGACCGCGGCAAACTGTTCCGACACCGCGACATCCGGGTTGTCCAGGACATCGCGAAGGTTCTCGAGGCGATCTCGCCGCTCGGTCATGAAGAACGGCATGTCGTTGTCGATCAACTGTTCGAGACCGATCACCATGCGATCCATCAGCGGCACGACATCGCGTTGGATTTCCGAGACCCTGCCCATGTTCTCCGTGATCTCGGAGATCTCGGCTTCCTGCCTGGCCACTTGGCGTTCCAACTGGCGGTTGTAGATCCGGAGATTCTCTATTTCCGCCAAGACGATCTTGTAGTCCTGGTACAGATCCCGGGTCTCCGAGTTCAGGTCGTCCACCTTCGCTTGGGACTCCCTCGCCTGTTGGTTGATCCGGTCCGCGGCGGCATAGATGTCCGCCAGCGTAGTCGCCCCCGCACCGGTGGCCAGCAACCCGAGTACCATCGCCAGGACTGCTGTCCTAACCCCCGGTCGCCACTTCAATGAGCAGTTTTTCATCAAACCCTTCCCTAAGTGCTCGAAGTGCCCTTGCAGGCCCTTCCTCGATTAACCTAGCCGAGACCCAACGGATCCCGGGATACGGTCCGAAAACGAACCAATGCGCGGCGGTTGAGTGAGGTGCTTTCCATTCCGACTCCTTCGCGGACTGCCCGCTGCACGATTGCTCTGTTTGTATACCGTTTCAGCGACCCGCGAGGTGAGTCGTCCCGGTGCCCGGTCGCCTTGGCGAATCCACGCGACGCAGGCCGAACGGGTACACCCCACCCCTCATTCAGTGGCCGAAGCATCAACAAACGACTCGCATATGTCAACATGGGACTTACCCAGGGCAGCAATTCTCATTTTGGCAGATTGTCTGATCCGATGCGGTTCTCCGGGTGTT
>JAPPND010000238.1 GCA_028818795.1 Gammaproteobacteria bacterium
CTAGAGGCTGTTCGCCGCGGCAACCGGGCGGACGATCGACCGGGCGCCGCGACGTGCTGCTTCGGCGATGCGTACTTGTACGTAGGGAGAGGAACGGAAAGACACCATGTCTGGCGCACCGTTACAGTATGGACCGTGGGGCCACATAGGCGGAGGTGTCGGGATGCCGACGGCAATCGATCTTGACCATGCCAGCCGGATTGGAACGCACGGCGTCCGAACGCGGTCGGCGAACCGGGGTTCGAGGTGCACCAAGGGCGGTGTCCAATCAGGTGTCGCGGATCCCGGCTCGGCGGCGTTCGACCGGTCGGACGAGGGAGTTCGGCGGATTTCCGAACCGCGCGGGCGCCGTTCCGGCCACGCCGGCGCGCGCCGTGCCGCGCTCCTCCTGTTGGCCGCCGTCTTTGCCTTCGCTGCTGTAGGTACCGCGCCCCGGGCGGACCAGGAACATCGGGTTCTTTTGAACGTCGCCCTCCCTCGGACAGCCGACCGCCCGACCTGGGCCGAGGAGCGCGCTGTTTTCGCTGCGCACCTCGAACGGGCGTTTCGTCTCGAGCCGTCGATTGCGGACGAGTTCGGGGGATGGATTCTCGAAGCATCGACCCGCCAGACGTTGCCACCCGAACTCCTGGCCAGTCTGATCATGACCGAGAGTTCGTTCCGCAAGGAGGCTCGCTCGGCGATGGGTGCGGTGGGTCCGGGCCAGGTCCGCCCGGACCTGTGGGGCGCATGGTGCGGCGTGAACCTCGCCGACCCCGGGGAGAACGTCGACTGCGCTGCCCGCATCCTTGCGCACTACGTCGAGCTTTGCGCGCAGAACTCGACCGATGCAGTGGCCTGCGCGCTACGTTCGTACAACGTCGGGTATCGCAACCGCAACAACCGGTACTATTTCGCGGCCGCCGACCGCTATCTTGCCAAGATCGAGCGGTATCTCGACGACCTGCGAAGCATCTGAACCTCACGGAAGCCCGTCTCGCCGTGCACGAGGCGGCTGAGCATGGACCCGTCCGGGTGGGCGCGCTTCTCGGCGGCGAGTGCCCGGGTGATCGTGAACAGTCCCTGACTGGGCGGAGTTCGCCTCGTCGCGGTAGGCCGGATTCTCCGTGTCGGCGCTCTCTGGTTGTATCCTCTCGCGCGAATCCGTCGAACTCATGACCACGGACCAGTTGGGCGACGACATCCCGTGGGTGCCAGGCCACGGGTTCGGGCTTGGATTCGGTATCCTCAGGGACATCGACCGGGATGGTCGGCCCAGTTCCACCATCGAGTTCCACTGGTATGGCGGCTACCACACGATGTTCTGGGTGGATCCGGCCGAGAAGCTGACGGTGGTCTACATGGCCCAACTGCGTCGCGCAATCGGCCTGGACGACTTCCGAAGGATCCGGGCATTGGTCTATCAGGCGCTGACTAGGGAAACGGGACGCTAGCGATGGGCGTCGGACGGGTCCGTCGAACGGTACAGATGCCGAAACTCACGGAGTCTCGGTCAGTGAAGGAACGGGGCACTCGCTGAACGGCCCTCGGGGTTGTATAGTTTCAGGACGATGGTCGGGAGAACGGAATGAAGCGGTACTTTGAGTTCGCGGGTCGCACCCGTACGCTGCTGGTGGCGTTTGTCGCCACTGCGGCGTTTCTCTTCCTGGTATTCCCCAACCTGCCGATCAACGGCGAGATGCTCGACGTGAAGCCGGGGTATTCCTACGACGAGGCCATGGCGTCGATGGAGGAGTACGGGCCGGACGGGAGAACCACCTACGCGTGGGGGAGCATCCTGCTCGACACGCTCTTCCCCTTGGTCTACGTCACGTTTTTCGCGGGCCTGATCTACCGTTTCCGGCTCACGGAGAGAACCTGGTGGCTGGCGTTCCTGCCGGTAGGCGCGGGCATTTGGGATCTCATGGAGAACGTGCAGATCACGGCAATGCTGATCGGCTATCCCGACATCGGCCCGGCACAGGTGGCGTCGGCGTCGGCGTTCACCACGGTCAAGGGGTACATCGGGCCGGTGTACCAGATATTGGGGATCGGACTGTTGCTTGTGGCTTTGGTTCGCCGCGCCGTCAACCGGATCCGTAGCGGCGGCGATTAGCGTAGCAGGCGCAAGCCAGTGCTGCCGGAGGCATCGCAAGACCGCAGGCCTGTCGTGTTGGAGCGGACGTTCTAGCTGCGCAACGCTTCGATGGGATCGAGCCGCGAGGCACGATGCGCAGGGTAGAGGCCGAAGAAAACCCCGACCGCCGTGGCGACCGAAACGCCAGCCGCGACGGCGGTCGTCGAGACCGAGAACGGCCATCCGGCGTACCGGCAGATTCCCCAGGCCACGGCGATGCCGAGTGCGACCCCAAGGGTGCCTCCGGCGAGACACAGCGCCGCCGACTCGACCACGAACTGCTGCTGTACGTCGCCCCGCCGCGCGCCGACCGCGCGGCGCAGCCCTATTTCGGCGCAGCGCTCGCGCACGGACATGAGCATGACGTTCATCACGCCGACGCCGCCGACGATCAACGAGACGGCCGCGATCGCGCCGAGAAGAAGCGCGAACAGCTGTCCCTGGCTGCGCATGCGCGCGATGAGCTGGCTTGCCGTGTTGGCGGTTACTGGAAGCTCGGGTCGAACGCGCTGGAAGTACCTCTGGACCTCCAGCCGGGCGGCTTCCGGCGTCACGCCGTCGTGCATGCGGGCGACAGCCTCGCGGATCCGCGCTCCGGCGGCACGCATCACGGCAGCGATCGGCATGAACACGGTCTGATCCGGCGCAAGTTGCCGTCCGACGGCGAGGGGCGGGACGGATCGAAGGACGCCGACGACGGTGCACAGGCGCCCGAAGACGCGGACGCGCTCGCCGAGAACGGACGCCGGGCCGACATCGCGAATGCCGCGCGCGACGTCGGCGCCCGCGACGCAGTAGAACCGGTGGCGGTCGAGGTCCGAGATCAGGCGGCCTTCCGCCAGCGGCAGCTTGCTCAGATCGAAGAACGCGCCGGTCACGCCGAACACGGGACCCTCGGCGAGTATCCGGCCGCGGTAGCGGATCGGCGAGTTCGCGTCCACGGAGGCGGCGGCCGACTCGATGGCGGGAACGCCCGGGGCCAGCCCCAGCACGTCCGGGAGGGCGAGATCCAGCGCACGGCCCCGGATCCGCGTGAACTGCCTTCTGACCGTGACGATGTCGGTGCCGAGTTCCCGGAACTGCTTGAGGGACTCCTCCTTGACGATCTGCCCGGTCGAGACCAGCGCGATGACCGCGCCGATGCCGACGACGATGCCTACCAGTGCCAGAGCGCTGCGCGACAGCACGGCGCGCAGACTCGCCGCCGCCTCCTTGGCGTTGGCGCGCAGGCGCACCGCCGGCGCCGTCGCGCGCACAGCGCTGGCCCGGGAAAGCACCCGGCCCGCGCGCCGCGGCGGCGAAGAAGCTTCGCTCATGGCGGCGTATCTCCGCGGCCGCCGGGCGCGGTGCTCTCCGCCGTCGGCGCGTCGACGAGCAGACCTTGCGCCACCCGGGTCTGGCGGTGGCAGCGCGCCGCAACCTCGGCGCTATGCGTGACGACGACCACCGCGACGTTCCGTCCGCCGCAGAGCGCCTCGAACATCGCCATGACCTCGCGGCCGGTCGCCGGATCCAGCGCGCCGGTGGGTTCGTCGGCAAGTACCACTGCGGGTTCGCCGATCAGTGCTCTTGCCAAGGCGACGCGTTGCTGCTGGCCGCCGGAAAGCTGGTTCGGCAGATGTCCGCTCCGGTTCGCCATGCCGACCCGGTCCAGGGCTTCGGCGGCGCGCTCCCGGATCTCGCCGTCGGGCGTGCCGCGGTAGACGAGTGGCAAGCCTGCGTTCTGCGCCGCCGTGAGGCGAGGCAGCAGGTGGAAGGACTGGAACACGAAGCCGATGTGCGCGTTGCGCATCGCCGTGCGCTCGTCGTCGGACATCCGCGCCGCGTCGCGGCCTTCGAGAATGCACGCCCCTTTCGTGGGCCGGTCGAGGAGCCCGGCAATGTTCATCAGCGTCGACTTGCCACAGCCGGACGGACCCATGATCGAGAGCAGTTCGCCTCGCTGCACCGCGAGATCGACGCCCCTCAGCACGTCCACGCGCACCGGGCCGAGGCGATAGGACTTGTGCACGTCGCGCAACCGCAGCACGGCGTCGGCCGGCCCGCGTCCCGGGTCGTTGCCGGATCCGTCGTCGGCCGTCCTGCGACATCGACCCGCTGCACTCGTCACGTCAGGACGTTCGGTGTACGGCGCTTCGCCCTTCTGGATCACGGGCGATGGTCCGGCGCCGACGACGGGGCGGGGAGCAGCAGTTCGTCGCCCGGCTTGACCCCGGCGACGATCTCGACGGCGTTCGGAGTCGTGCTGCCGGTCTCGACAGTGACGGTCGAGAACTCGCCGGTCGCCTGCGACCGGACCTGCACGGTGGCGCCCGTTGCGCCGACCCGCACGGCGCCGATGGGAACAAGCAGCGCGTCGTCGCGGTCGGTCGTCACCACCCGCATGTCCACCGACATGCCGAGCCGCAGACTGCCGCGCACGCCGGCGTCGATGTCGTCGAGCGCCGCGACGATCGGGAACAGGGCCGGCTGGCCGGGCGGCCCGTTGGCGTTGCGCGCCTGGGCGGCGACGTTGGCGACCATGCCCGCCAGCTCGATGCCCGGCAGCGCGTCCGCCGTCACCGCGACCCACTGGCCGGGCTGCAGGTCGGCGACTTCGACCTCGTCGACGAGGCCGGATACGGAGAGCGCCGATACATCGGCCACGGTGACCAGCAACTGGCCGCGCCGAACCGATGCGCCTTTGAGCAGAGGGCCGCCCCCGCCATCGTCCGCAGGCGGGCGCAGCACCACGCCGGCGACCGGCGCGCGCACGCTCGCCCCGGCGATCGCGAGATCGAGGTCGCGCAGTTCCTCGTCCAGATTCCGGAATTCCAGGCGCGCGGCCTCCAGGGCCTCGGCGTCGCCCGCACGCCGGGCCTCGGCGAGATCGTGCCGTGCGGCCTCCACGTCGAGTTGGAGGCTCTCGTAGCGTTCCTGCGCGGCGTCGAGTTCGGATCTCGGCACGATGCCGCGTTCGCGGAGAAACTCGGTCTCGGCCAGCTGGTGACGCTGCTGCTGCAGGGCGCGTTCGACGCGGGCGAGCGATCGGCGGGCAGCGGCGACCGGACGGCTGCTTTCCCACGCTTCCAGGTCCTCGAGCCGCCGTTCGGCGTCGATGTGCCGGGCCCGCATCGAGCGTCGTTGCCGCCGGGCGGCGGAGGCATCGAGTTCCAGCAGCAGTTCGCCTTTCCCTACCGTGTCGCCGTAGCGGAAGTGCATGGCGGACACGGTGCCGTCGACGGGGCTCTGCACGTCGGTCTCCCGGCGTGGCGCCAGCCGGCCCGGCACGGTCAGTTCGGCGACAACCCGCCGAGGGCTCACCGTGAATACGGCCGCTTCGCCTGTGTCGCCTGCGGGCGCCGCCGTCGCCCGGTCCGGTGCTCCGGCGTGCCACGCATACAAGCCCATCCCGACGGCTAGGGCGATCACCGCCGCAGTGGCCGCGGTGCGGACGGCCTGCCCCTTGCGTAGGGCCTCGGAGAGCTCCACGTTGGCTTCGTCCGCTGCCCGGTACGCCTGCTGCAGTTCGGCGTACTGGCTCTCCACCGTCTCCCTGAGCTGCATCTCGGCGCTGATGTCGGTGAAGACCGCAACGATCCCGTCGGCGCCGGTTTCGTCGCCGGGCGTGGCCTCTGGAAGATAGGACGCGCTGACCGTCAGCAGACGGCGCTCCCCGCCGACGTCGATTTCGACGGTGCGGCGGTCGAGTTCGTTGTCGTTGACGGCGTCGAGCATCGCCTGCGTGAACTGGTCGAGCCCCTCGGCGAGCACGAACACTTCCGCGAAGGCGCGGCCCAGGCAGCTTTCCGGCGGGATGCCGAGGATCGCGCCGGCGGCCGCATTGCAGCTCGTGATCATCCCCCGGCGGTCCACCGCGACGACGCCGTCGTCCATATTGTCCAGAATGCTGGCGTGCAGCGCGGTGGCCGTGCTCATTCCTGCAGCGCCTCGACGTCGATGTTCCAGGTGGCCAACGTGCCGCCCACCGCGCGGTCCAGCGCGGCGACCGCGTTCAGGTATCCGATCCGCGCGTTCAGCTCGCTGACCTGCGCCTGGACGAGGTCCGCCTGGAACCGGGTTACCCGGAAGTTCGTCGAGAGCCCGAGGCGCAGCTTCTCCTGCTCGACCTCGAGTTTCTCGGCGGCGAGTTCCAGAGCGCGTTGCGCGAGTTCCACTTCGCGAAGGCGGACGCGGATCGCGCGCACGCCGTTTTGCACGTCCGTCTCCATTTCCCGCACAGTGCTGGCGAGCGCCTTCTCCGCCTGGCGTGCCGCCGTCCGCGCCGCGAGGCGGGCGCGGCGGCGGGCCTTTGCGGCGGAGTCGCCGACCGGAACGGAAAGGGCGATGCCCACCGTGTACGGGCGGGTCAGGTCGCGCACCAGCCCACCCTGCAGGCCGCCGGGCGATCCGGTACGGAGCAGTTCGACATCGGCCGTGAAGCTCACGTCCCACAGTGTGTCGTTGTCGGCCAGCGCCACGCCGAGTTCGGCTCTCTCGACGTTCAGGAGCGCCCGCCGGTAGGCCGTGTGTCCGGTCTGGGCGAGAGCCATGACGGCGTTCAGATCCGGCGGCGCGGCGCGTACGTCGACGGTGGCCTGCTCGGTGGCCCTCACGCGGGCACCGGCGTCGAGACTCAGCATCACGTTGAGATTCCGGCGCGCGTCGTCGCGGCGGTCCTGGCTGCGGATGAGCGCCAGTTCCCGTCGCGCGACCTCCGCCTGCGTCTCGGCGAGGGCCGTGTCCGCCATCCGCCCGGTATCGATAAGCGCGCGGTTGACCGCCAGCGTGTCCCGGGTCCGATCCAGCGCTCCCTGGTCGATCTGCTCCCGCCGCTCGGCCTCGATCACGGCGCGGTAGCGGTAGATTACCGCCGTGACCACATCCATGGCTGCGGCCTCGAAGTTGAGCATGTGGCCCGCCTCGGCCAGTCGCGCCAGCCGAACAGGCGCAGTCCCCGCCGTCAGGCCGCCGCTGCGGAGCAACGGCTGCCGCAATCGAACGCGCACGCCGGCGCCGTCCGAAACCGTCTGCCCCGACTCGTCGAGCAACACCGACCAGGACGGGCTCATGTCCACGGTGCCGCCGGTCGGCAGCCGCAGCAGCACGCCGGGGCCGGCCGCGAGTCGGTAGAACTCCGCGTCCCCGCCCAGATCGGCGGTCTGCTCGAGGCTCACGGTCCCGAAGCCGAGCTCGGGCACGAACCAGTTCTCGGCCTGCGCCAGATCGAACCGCTGAACCCGGCGGCTCAGCTTCGCGTCGACCAGGGTCGGATTGTCCTGCAGCGCACGGCCAACGGCTTGCGGGAGCGACAGTTCGATGTCGCCCATGCCGTGTTCCGCGTCGCCGGCTCTTGTGTCGCTCGCCTGTGCAAAACCGTACGCGCATGCCCAGACGACCAGCGCCGCCGAACTCCATCGTCCCGGGAGAATGCTGCGGCGGTTCCGTGGACGTGTCATTGGCTATCTCTTCGTCGACTTGGTTCTTCGCGGACCTGCTTGGTTTCGTCCGATTCTTGCGGGCAGTGTATCCATTTGCCGCCTTTCAAACCGATACACCAGCTTCTTGCGCTGGACATTGATGGCGCATCCGGTAAGGTGGGAGCGACAAGTCGCCACATTGCGAGGACGATCATGAAGAACGCCAATCCCGACTGCGGCGCGCGTGCGGCCGCAACCATCTGCGGTTTCCTGTTTTGCGTGGCGACGCTAACGGTCGCCGCGAGCTACGACAGCACATCCCTGGATGGCAATTTGCAGAACCAGTGCACGAACTTCGCCGCAGCCGTAGTGGCGGATACGAGCTTTACCGTTTCGGCGGAGTGCAACAGAGAGGGGGACTCCCCCGGCGTCGTTGCCGCGAGCCTCAACTCCGCCACGTTCGACCTCTCGGGGAATGTTAGCTGGGACACTAGCAATCAAACCCTCAGCTGGGACTCGAGTCTGTCGGGGACCGTGCAGGACATCGCGGCGAAGTGCAACCCGGCGAGTGCCAGCCCTTTCACGACCAGCGCCAGCGACGTGACTTTGGCTTTGACCTGCGCCATCTTGGTGACCGACGGTGTGCCCAGAACCGCGAACGCGTCGCTGGCGCTGAACGGGAACCTGCAAGTAGGGAAGGACGGCAACCTGAGCCGCCGATAGGGCGAACCGCTCCGTCGTCGCGGATGCGCCGCTTCTGAGTCGCTCGTCACGCATTCGCGGACGCCGGTCCCTGCTTTTCCCTTGGATGCCGGCGACGCGCTCCGGTGCCGGGCCTGTGGATTGATTCGATGCCGGGGTCGCGAAGCCTTGCGGGCGATCTTCCGGTCGGTGCGGATGGCAGAAGTAGCGATTTTCGGATCACGACTCGACTAGCTCGCCAGCAGCGTACACACCGCCGTCCATGAGTATGCCTCGTTTCCGCAACGTCGGCGGCGTCGGCGAATGTCCGGTGTGCTAGTCCGTACTTGTACGTAGGGAAGGAACCGGAAAGACAGCACGTCGATCGCACGCCTATAGTTTGAAACGTCAGTTCAGCAAAAGCGGAGGCAATGGAATGTCTACGGCGATTTCCCAGAACCATGCCAGTCATAGCTGGCCACCCGGCGTCCGAACACTGCGAGCGAATGTGGGTCAGGCCTTCGGTACCGAAGGTGCCCGGTCACTGGACGTGAGTCGCGGATCTCCGGTCCTCGACTGGTTCGACAGGCAACTGTTGGACGCGTGCCGGCGCGACTTCCCGATCTGCGAGAGGCCGTTCGCGGAGATTGGACGCCGCCTCAACGGCCGGGCGGGGGATGTGCTTCGGCGTTTCGAGGAGCTCGAGCGGCGCGGTGTGGTGAATAGGATTGGTCCGGTCCTCGCGCCGGAGTTCGCCGGTGCGAGCACCCTGCTGGCGATGGCGGTCCCGAGGACGCGGCTCCGGTCGACTCGGGAAGCGCTGATCCGCTACCCGGGCGTCAACGACATCTGCGAGCGCGAGCATGAGTTCAATTTCTGGTTCGCGCTGGCGGCGCCGACTGCGGGAGAGCTCTACGATACGGTCACCGATATCCGCCGGCGCACCGGCGTCGAAGTTCTCGACCTGCGCCTTGAGCGCGTCTACTGCGGAGACGTGGGATTCCCTTCGCGACGCCGGACAGCGTTCGGGATCTGCGGCGGCGCGACGGAGACCTCGACCGCTTGTGGGCGCACGGCGCCGGATGCGGCCGATACGAGGCTTCTGACGGCCATCCGGGAAGGATTGCCGGTTACCGGGCGCCCGTACGCCGTGGTGGGGAAACGGCTAGGAATTTCCGAAGCACAGGTCATCGAGCGGCTGAAGGACCTTCTGAGCCAGGGCTTGATCGCGCGAATGGGGGTGGTCCTGCGCGATGATTCGCCCGGATCCGGAGCGGACGCGCTGGTGGTTTTCCATGTGGCGCGCCACACGGTCGACCGGGTCGGCGAGCGGCTCGCCGAGGCCTCGTGGATCAATCGGTGCCACCGGTGCATACCACGCGCCCCGATCTGGCCATACAACCTGTATTGCACACTGCATGATCGGGACTTGGCAAGATTGATCTGCTGGGTGGACGAGGAGTTCTTTGGAACGGTCCGCTGTCCGCGCCGGGCAGTGCTGTTCCGCCGCGCCTACTACGGCACGTGCGTGGAGAACTGACTGAATCGCTCGTGGACGCGGTCTGGCTGAGTGGTTCGGCGAGTATGCCTATGGCTGCGGAGTCGCGGCGAAGGCCACGACAGGCTCGCACAAGACCACCATCCCGCGCACCGAGGCGACAGTATCGGATCCTGCTCAGCCGGTGTCGAAGGCGAAAAGGCGAACAACGCCGTTGACGCGGGTTGGCCGGATCGGGTATGGGCGCGGCAACACCGGGTCACAGATGGCTGACGACGACGTGTTGTTGTTCTGGCAGCGGCCCGCCAGGGCTGATCGGCGGCTTGTTGGGGTTGTCGCGTGGCTTGCGGCGACGCTTTCTGCCCTGTTCGCGCTGGGTGCCGAAGACTCGAAGGAGGTATCGCCGTTCGGCGGACATCGCGCTGTCCTTGCGGAAGGCCGGGAGCTCATCGTTCTGGGTGTCTCCGCAGGTGCGGAGGGCGTCGCTGGTCGCCGGGACGGGACACCGGCGTTCGCCGCTTTCGCTGCGGAGTCGTACGAGATCGGCTCGCGGCGGATTCATGTCGTCGCCTACGACGGCGAGACCTACCGCGCCGCGGCACCGAAAGAGGGTCCGCGGTCCCGGATCGTATTCGATCCCGAGAGACGCCGGTTCAGATCCCTGCTGCCGAGCATCCGCGTCGAGCTCGACGGGAACGTGGCGGTCGAGACCGTCGCCGAAGCGCTCGGTGCGCGCCGCGCAACGAGATTCGACTCGCTGGGCTTCGCGGTCTTCGACCTGCCTTCGGATCTGCACCCCGCCGAAGCAGTGGCGCGGGTGCGCGAAATGCCGGGCGCGCCCGCCGCCGCAGTGCGCCTGCGCCGCCCCCGGATCGACTGGAAGTGATGCTGCGCACCGTCGCCCGGGCGTGCGCCGTCGCGGCCTTCGGGTTGGCGGCCGGCTGCGGCGACGCGCCCCACGAAAAGCCCTGGCCGTCGCGACCGGCGACCGTTTCCCTGGCTCTGGGCAGCACGGCGGTGGACGAGTCGGCCAACGCGAAGATTGCAGCGCACGTGCGCCTCGACAGGTACGCCGTCGGGCCCGTTGCGGTCGACTTGGACTTCGGGGGAAGCGCGACGTTGGGCGTCGACTACGCGGTGGACCGCCGGACTGTGACTGTTCCGCCGAGCGGCGACATCGCGACAGCGGTTATCGACGTCTACCGGGACTTCGACGAGGAGTCGGACGAGACCATCGAGGTGGGCCTTGGAACCATCGCCGGCAACGCGCGGGAGGGAACGCCGACTGCGGCGACGCTGACGATTCGGGACGGTGGCGCGGCCGTGACCGAGGAGGCCGGGGATGACGGGGAGGTGCCCGAACTGAGTTTGCTCATGTTCGGCTACACGTTGTCCGAGGATGGCGTGCTGCTGGTGCTCGGCGCGCTGAACTCCTCCGGGGAGACGTCGCCCCTAGTCGCGGAGTGGTCCACCGACCGGCGTTTCGCAACGGACGTGCGGACGCTGGGGATGGCGGAAGTGGAAGGCGACGGCGATCTGTTCACGGTGTTCCTCGAGCCGCATGTGTTCGTCGTGCCGACCGCCGACCTCGCTCCTCGCCAGGCGTACTACGTGCGCGCGTATCTGGGCGAGGAACCCGCGTCGACGGCGTTCGGCTCGGAAGCGGCGAACGTGTTCTTCGACGGCTTTGCGACCGATGCCGCCGGGCGGGTCGCCGTCCGCTGCGAGGCGCCTTCGCCGACGGCGACGGACGGTGCGGATCCGCTGTTCGACGAGCAGTGGCATCTGGTCAACACCGGACAGGCGGCGTTCGCCGACCGCGGCGGGATGCCGGGAGCGGATCTTCGCATGTCCGGCGCAATAGCGGCCGAGGTGTCCGGCGCCGGCGTCAAGCTCGCGGTCGTCGACTCGGGGCTGGAGACCTGCCACCCGGACCTCGCCGCCAACGCCGCCGGGAAGGGTTCGTACAACTTCGCCTACGAACGCCTGGCGCCGTTCGGTGCGGTGGCGGACGAGCCGTTCAATTTCGGGTTGCTGGGCGATCACGGCACGAGCGTCGCGGGCATTGCGGCCATGGTGGCGGACAACGGGGTCGGCGGTCGGGGCGTCGCGCCGGACGTCGCGCTGGTCGGCTTCAACCCGTCGGAAGCGCTGGACCTCGAAGGCGAGGGGGAGTTTGGCGGCGGCTTCGAGACCGCGATGCTCATGAGCCTCGGCGGCAGCGATGCGGCACCGGATTCCGCCAGCGTCGACGTGTTCAACATGAGCTTCGGCATCGAGGCGCCCGGCGAGAACTCGGGCGAGGAGTTCGTGCGTGTCTTCAATACGGGAACCAAGGCGCTTCGGTCCGGCCGGGGTGCCGTGTACGTGAAGGCGGCGGGCAATGAATTCGCCCTGTGCGGCCGAACCCATCCGCTGAACCGGGAGACCGGCTGCATCGCGTCGAACGCGGACCCGGATCAGAACCTGCCCTGGCTCGTCGTCGTGGGCGGCTTCAACGCGGACGACGTCAAGTCGTCGTATTCGAACGCCGGCGCGAACCTCTGGGTCGTCGGCCCGTCCGGCGAGGATGGCGTGGCATCGCCGGCGATGGTCACTGCGGATCAGGCCGGCGCACACGGGGGATACAGCGAATACCCGCGGAACCGGCTGGCGAGCGCGCATCCGTTGAACACCGACGGCGACTACGTCAGCGCGTTCGGCGGCACGTCGTCGGCGTCCCCTGCGGTTGCCGGTGCCGTCGCGGTGCTTCTCGGCGTCAATCCGGCACTGACCTGGCGCGACGTCAAGCACATCCTGGCGTCGACGGCGCGGCGGATCGATCCGCACATCGCCGAGGTGCGCGCCGCCTTCGACGGTACCCCCTACGTCGCCCAGCACGCCTGGCGGACCAACGGCGCCGGCTACGGCTTCCACAACTTCTACGGCTTCGGCGCGGTCGATGTCGACGCGGCTGTGGCGATGGCCGGTGGTCACGTTCCAGATAGCCTCGGAGAGTTCGTCGAGTCCGCTTGGTTCGACTCGGGCGTGACGGCGCAGGCCGCGTTGGCGATACCCGACGCGGACGGGGCGGGCGCGTCGGTCGAGGTGGCGGTCGCCGGCGTCGCCGGGTCCATCGAGGCCGTTGTGCTGGATATTTCCGCAAGTCATACCAACTTGTCCGAACTCGGTGTGACGCTGCGCTCGCCCGCCGGGACGGCCAGCGTGGTCAACCCGCCCTTCAACGCGGCTCTCGACGGCATGCGGGAACTTCGGGGCTGGCATCTGCTGAGCAACGCGTTCTACCGCGAGAGCCCGCAGGGTGCCTGGACGGTTCATGTCGCGGACACCGCGCCGGGCGGCACCGGGTCGGTGGCCGGCGTTCGGCTGCGCTTCTACCTCGGCGGGGAGGATGTGGACTGAAGTGGGCGCCGGAAGTTGCGGGGGCCGGAACAGCGAGCGGGGGTCGACGGCGCCAGGCAGGCGAGCGCTCCATTTCGGGTTTTGGCTGCTGGCGGGGATCGGTGCCGCCGCTGCGTTGGTCTGGTTGGGATCAGGGTCGAAGCCCCCGCCACCGCTGGATGTTGACGTCGAACCCGGCCCGCCGCCGACCGAGCCACCCTTGGAGTCGGTTGGAGGCTCGCTGCGGGGGGCGGCTGCCGCGCCGCTCTGGCGGGTCGTGGAGGAGAGTTCGATCGTCAGCACGCCGCCGCTCGGGGAGCGGTGGTCCGCAACGGGCCGGATGCTTGTGGATGTTTCCCATGCGTCGGCCACCGCCCGCGGCTGGCGGGAGGGGGACCGCCTGCTGGTGGACATTCCGCAACTGGACATTCGCTACGACGTCGAGGTCGACCGGGTCGCGGACGGACCGGGCCGGTCCCGCGCAGCGAGGGGTGCCGCAGTGGACGCGGACGGACGCAAGCGCCGGGTCGTCGTGACCGTCGGCCCGGGACGGGTGTTCGCCTACGTCGACACCGAGCGAGGACCCTACGAACTCCAGGGCGACGACCGGCTAGGATGGCTGCTGCCGTCGTCGAGCATGATGGCGGGCATCGACTTCACCAAGCCGGACACTGTTCCCAGGCCGCGCGACAACGCCAGGCGCGGAGAGTCCGAACATGACCGGTAGGGCGAGACAGTCGGCGTGGTGTTTCGCGGCCGTCGCGACGGGATTCGCATTCGCCGCCGGGGCGGGCGAACGCCGCGACATCGTGTTCGACTGTCCGTGCGCCGCCGAGTGGGTCGCGGGCGAGGAAGGCGAGCCGGGCACCCTGACGCTGACGGGCGGCATCCTGAGCCTCCGGGCGACGGAGAGCGGCGAGATCCGCGTGTCGGTCGGGGCCGGGGAAGCCGAGAGCGCAGCCCTGGGCCCGCTGCCGGCCCGGGGCCGGTTGCAGGACGAATGGCGCCTCGCGCTCGTCGAAGCCGAGACGGGCGCGGTCGTGGAACTGGAGCTCGAGGAGACCGTCGGCGCCGGGCCGGACGGAGCGCCGCGATGGCATCCCCACGAGACGCTGGCGTTGTGGCCTGTGCCGACCGACGGCGAGGCGGGACCGGTCCGCTTTCCCGTTTAACGTCGCTGGTCCGGCTCGACCTCGCGCAGACCGGACTGGAGGACATCGGGCCGCTCGCGGATCTCGCGAATCTGGAATGGCTCGATCTCCGTGATAACGACATCGCCGGTCTCGATCCGCTTGCAGGGCTGGCGGCGATCAGGGTGCTCCGTGTGGCGGACAACGGTGTCGCCGATCTGACGCCCCTCGCGGCGCTCGACCGTATGGCGGCGCTCGACTTCGACCGCAACGTCGTCGCGGATCTCGCGCCGCTGGCCGGCATGCCGGACCTGCGTTCCCTCGATGCCGCAGGCAACCGGATCACGGACTTGGGTGCGCTCACCGGGCTCAAGGGCCTCGCGGAGGCGAATCTCGCCGAGAATGCGATCGCCGACATCGAGCCGCTGGCCGGCAGCACGGCGATGCGGTCGCTCGACCTGTCCGGGAACGCCCTCCGCGACCTGTCGGCGCTGTCCGGCATGGTCGATCTCTGGTCGCTCGTCCTGAACGAAAACGCCATCGTGGACATCTCCCCGCTGGAGGATCTCGCGAACCTGACGACCCTTGCGCTCGGCGGCAACCGGATCGCCGACGTAGCACCCCTATCGGGCCTCGGCACCCTGCAGTGGCTCGACCTGACGAACAACGCCGTCTCGGACATCGAACCGCTCGCCGACCGATCGGTATTCGGCGGCGCCGACGCCGTCGGCGCGTTCGTGGCGCTGACCGGCAACCCGCTCGACGAGGCGGCGTTCGACGAGCACATCCCCGCGCTGGAGTCCTGGGGCGTCGCGGTGGCCTTCGAGGGACCGGGAAGGCCCGTGGACATCGCGGACCCGACGCTGCGGTCCGTGGTGGCCGAAGCCGTCGCCGGCCAGGTAGTGCACGTCGACGACGCCTCCGGGTGGCCGATGATCCGGCTGACCGAACTTCGTCTGATGGGGCGTGGCGTGGCGAGCCTTGCCGGTCTCGACGCTGCGGAATCGCTCGATTCCCTCTTCGCCGCCGCCAACCGGATCGCCGATTTGGCGCCGCTCGAAGGATTGGCTGAACTCTCCCGCCTAGACCTCCGGGACAACCGCATCGCCGACCTCGCGCCGCTCGTGGCGAACGCCGGCCTGTCGGCGGGCGACTGGCTGGCGCTTGCCGGCAACCCGTTGAGCGAGAAATCGCTCAACGAGCATATCCCGGCGCTGATTGCGCGCGGCGTCGAGGTCAGCGTGGGACGCGTTGTCGTGCTGCTTGCCGTCGGCGGGAAGGCGCGCCGCTACGACACCAGCGGCTACTTCGAAGCGCGGCTCGGCGCCGGTGCGACGATGCAGGTCTCGACCGGCGACGAAACACTGGCGGCCGAGATGGCCGGGAGCGTGCTCGTTCTGACGCCTGGCACGACGAGCGGCGCCACTACGGTGACGGTGACAGCCACGGCTGCGGACGGCACGGTGGAATCGCTTGGTTTCGTCGCGACTGTCCGCGGCCCGGCTCGCGCGCCGCTGGTCGGCGAGGCGATGGACCCGGTGCGCCAAGGCTTCGTGCGTGTCGTGAACCACGGACCCCAAGCGGGCGCCGTGCGCGTCACCGCGTTCGACGACGCCGGGAACCGCCGCGACGGGCCGGAGTTCGAACTCGCTCCCGGCGAAGCGGTCCACTTCAACTCTGCGGACCTGGAGACGGGCAGCCCCGAGAAGGGTTTGACGGTTGGAACGGGGCGTGGAACGGGCGACTGGCGGCTCGAACTCGCGAGCACGCTGTTCCTGGATGTGCTGACCTACGTCCGCACGTCGGACGGATTCCTGACGGCGATGCACGATGTCGCCGAAGCGACCGGAGATGGCTGGGCGGTGCCGATCTTCAATCCGGCGAGCAACATCGAGCAGGTCAGTTCGCTGCGCCTGAGCAACCTCGGCCCCGACGACGCCGAAGCCGTTGTCACGGGCGTGGACGACTGCGGCGAATCGCCCGGCGGCGATGTGCGAGTGGACATACCGGCCGACGCGACCGTCATCCTTTCGGCTGCGGAGCTCGAGGACGGTTCCTCCCGCGTGCGGGGCCGCTTGGGGGACGGCTGCGGCAAATGGCGCCTCGGTGTCGCAGCGCAAGGCGACCTGGCGGTAGCCAGCCTCCTTTCGAGTCCAGACGGCCATCTCTCGAACCTTTCGTCCGGACCGATCCGGTCGGACGCCGACGGCGTCGCGACCGTGCCGCTGTTCCCGTCTGCGGGTCCGCTGCAGGGCTTCGTGCGGGTGGCCAACCGGTCGGATACCGGGGCCGAGATCCGCATCGACGCGTACGACGAAATCGGGCGCAGGTACGAGCCGCTGACCCTCGCCGTCGGGGCAGGACGCACCGTCCACTTCAATTCCGACGACCTGGAAATGGGCAACGCGGACAAGGGGCTGTCGGGGAGCACCGGACGCGGCAGCGGCGATTGGCGGCTCGAGATGCACAGCGCGTTGGACATCGACGTGCTGGCGTACGTGCGCACGCCGGGCGGATTTCTCGCGGCGATGCACGACGTCGTGCCCCACCAGGGGCGCCGGTACGAGGTGGCGACCTTCAACCCGGGGAGCAACACGAATCAGGTCAGCACCCTGCGGATCGTCAATCCGGGCGATCGTCCCGCCCACGTGTCGATCGCCGGCGTCGACGACGCCGGCGAGTCGCCCGGCGAGGTGGTGCGGCTGAGCGTCGAACCGGGCGCGGTGCGCACGATGACGGCGGCGGAACTCGAGCAGGGCGCCTGGGGACTCGACGGTCGGCTCGGCGACGGCACGGGGAAGTGGCGGCTTCGGATCGACTGCGAGCAGGAGGTGCTGGTGATGAACCTGCTGGAAAGCCCCACCGGCCACCTTTCGAACCTCTCGACCGCGCCCTCAATACCCGATTAGGCTAGCCGCATACGTCGACTGGTCTCCCGAAGGCGTCGACGACCAGACTAGCCGGCGCCGAAGCAATTCACTGCCCTTGGGGTCGCCGTCGGGGTCGGCAAATGGCCGCTGCCTCGGCACGGGGTCTGCTCAACGAGTGTGTCTGACCCGGGAGATTCGTGCCGGAGGGCGTAGACTATGGGGATGGGCTTCAACTACGAACTGGCGCGTGCCGTCGCGCGGGGCAGGGATCGGGATACCGCCCGGTTCTTCGCAGGCCGGCTGGCCGAGATCAGAAGATTCGACGATGCTCTTGCGGAGTTGGACGAGCGTGGCAAGCATGACAGGGCGGCCGAGTTCGTCATCTACCAGGGAGCTCCCGGATGTGGCAAGACGTCGCTGCTGAACCATCTCCGGGAACTTCCCGCCTACGACGATGTGCTGTTCGTGACGGTCGGCCTGCGGGACCTGGCCCACGAGGACCCGCTTAAGAGCCTCGTCTGGGGCCACATCGAAGAGGCCACTCCGGCGCGGCCCGGCGAAATCGCGGGCTTTGCGGAGACCTCCCGGCGACCTGAACAGAAGAACCAACGCGTCCGGGCGGTCGTTCTCCACTTGGACGAGGCCCAGGTGGTTGACGAGACCGCGAAACCCGGTCTGCTGATGTTGCACACGGCGGGGCTTGGTTATCCTTGCGCCATGGTGATGACCGGGTTGGGCCACACCAAGCGACGCGTTTCCTCGATCTCGGGTCTCTCCAGGTTGGCTGGGAACGCGACGGTGGGTATGGCGGGGATGGCCGTAGACGAGTGTGCCGAATCCACTCTGATGATGCTCCGTGAACTCGACGTGGATGGCACGGATGGCGAAAAGGAGAGTGCGGCGGATCTGGTCGCGACGCTCTCCCAAGGTTGGCCACATCACCTTTGCGGGGCGCAGATTGCGCTGTGCAGGGAACTGCTTGGCGCTTCCGGCGTACTTCCGGATGTCGACACCGGTCAGGTACGCCGGCAGTCGCACGAGAACCGCCACGCCTACTACTTCGGAAGGTTAGCCCATTCGGCACTTGCCGAAAGCCCGCGGTTCTCGGCGTCGCTCGTCGCCAAAGTTGATGAGTCTCGGCCCACAGATCTACTTGCGCTGGAGGAACTGTGCCGAGAAGAGAGAGATCGTTCGGGAAGAGCCGGCCTGCCGGAACCGGCAGAGCTCGCAAACGCGCTCATCGAGAAGGGCGCGGTGACAATCACGGTGGAGGGGAAATGCGAAGTTCCGATCCCATCAATGGCCGAATGGGCGAAGTCGATGGCTGCGGATGGGCCGCCATCGGCACGGCCGACGGGCCGCCGGCGGGACCGACCGAAGGGTAGTGTTCCCTGACCTCCGGGAATCCCGTCATCGCCAGCGCCGCCGAACGGGCTTCAATGAGGCCCCCGCATTAAACGGGGGGGAATCCGAGCGGAAGTCGAGGCGCATGGCCCGGATGTTCGCTTCAATGAGGCCCCCGCATTAAACGGGGGGGAATCGGGGTCCTCGCCGTTGTGGATGAGGTTGTCCAAGTCCGCGATCAGTTCGGCGTGCCT
>JAPPND010000097.1 GCA_028818795.1 Gammaproteobacteria bacterium
GGGCCGCGTTCTTCGGCGCGGAAGTCGAGCGCGTGCAGAGAGGCCGGGACGAGGTCGGCGTGTTCGTGCGCCTGCCCGACGACGAACGCAACGCCATCGCCGACATCGAGGCGTATCCCATTCGCACCGCTTCGGGCGGCGAGGTTCCGCTTCGCCAGGTCGCAACGCTTAAGACGGGTATCGCCGCGCCGAGTGTCCGTCGCAGGGACGGCCAGCGCGCCGTAACCGTCACCGCCGACGTGGATCTGACCGTGATCACCGGCGGGAAAGCCAACGAGGTGCTGGTCAATACAGTCCTACCGGAACTCACCGCTGCCAATCCGGACCTGACGTACATGCTAGGCGGTGAACAGCAGCAGCAGCTTGACTCCCTCGATGCGCTCTATCGCGGTTTCGCGATCGCCATGCTCGTGATATTCGCGCTTTTGGCGATTCCGCTTCGGTCCTACACCAAGCCGTTCATCGTCATGGCGGCGATCCCGTTCGGGGTCGTCGGCGTGATCCTGGGTCACCTGATACTGGGGATCACCTTCACGACGACGGCCATCCTGGGCATCCTGGGCTTGAGCGGCGTCGTGGTGAACGACTCGCTGGTCATGATCGACTCCATCGATAAGCGCGTTCGTGAAGGCACACCCGTACGAACGGCGATCATCGAGGGTGCCAAGGGCCGCTTTAGACCGATCATGCTGACCTCCGTGACCACGTTCCTGGGCTTCACGCCTCTCATTCTGGAACAGGCTATTCAGGCACAGTACCTGCGCCCCTTTGCCGCGTCCCTCGGTTTCGGCATCATGTTCACGACAGCCATCTTGATGGTGCTCATCCCGGCGCTCTATTCGATACGCCTAGGCTTGCTTGGTGCCCCGGATCAGACCCCGGATCGCGCGGCGGCGGCGCCCACTTAAATCGCTTCGGGACATCGTGTGCTGACCAACCTATCGAGGAATCTGTGGCGCGCCTATCGCGGCTCGAACGTCAAAGGCCGCGTGGCTCGCTACGGTACCTGGTTCGCCGGAAGTCAGCGGGGCGACTACGACCACACCGAGACGGTCAACGACTACTACGACCTGTGCAGCGAACTCATGCAGTTCGGATGGAACGAGTCGCTGCATTTCGCGCCGTTGAAGCCCGGAGAGACTCTGGAGGACTCGATCGTCCGCCACCAGCGCCTGATGATCGATCGCCTGCAGCTACGCGAGGGAATGACGGTAGTCGACGTCGGGTGCGGCATCGGCGGTCCCATGCGCCGCGTCGCGCGCGAGTCCGGCGCCAAGGTCTTCTGCCTCAACAACAACGCACAGCAGCTCGACAAGGCCAAGCGGAAAAACGTCGAAGCGGGGCTCGACCACATGGCCGAATACATGAAGTGCAACTTCATGGACATGAGCGCCATCGACGCCGACAGCTTCGATGGGGCGTATGCGATCGAGTCGACATGCCACGCGCCCGACAAGCGACAAGCGTTCGCTGAAATCTACCGCGTACTCAAGCCGGGGGCATTGTTCTGGGGCCAGGAAATGTGCATGACCGACAGCTTCGATCCCGACAACACTCGTCACCAAGCCATCAAGAGAGATCTCATGCTCGGGATCGCCCTGCGTGACATCGCGACTTTCTCGGAGGTAGACCGTGCGCTCGAGGCGGTTGGATTCGAGGTCATCGAGGCAGCGGATCGCGATGTGCAGAATGGCCCGAGCACGCCGTGGTACCAGCCGATGCAGGGACGGCGCGGGACGTTGCGCAGCGCGTTTCGCCGAACGCCCTTGGGCCGCAAGGCGATGATCGGCGCACTCAGGCTGGCCGAGACCTTACGTTATTTCCCGAAGGGTTCGACCGCAGTTGTTCAATTGATGGATCGAACAGCCGATGCATACGTCGCTGGCGGCAGGTCTGGAGTATTCACGCCGCTCTATTGTTTCCTAGCCCGCAAACCGGCGTAGAGGCGACCCTAACGCGCCCGTCAGGGCGCGCGGTCGCCCGCATGGGAACCTGCGGTCGCGTCGGCTGCGGGACGGGACAAGCCCGTCCCCTACGATCCGTTGGCTCCGCCGATACCCCCGCCTACCGTGTTGGGGCTTCCCCAGCACGGACCGCCATGCCGTTCGTCGCGAACCGGATGCCGCCCGTGACGGCCAGCAGGCCGTCTTCGAGTTCGCCTGTCACGTAGACATCATCGTCGATACGTTGCAGGACCCGAACCGGCACGACGCGAACCGTGCCATCGTCGCGAACCGTCCATATCTCATTGTCAGCTTGGAGCGCGGCACGGCGCACCCTGAAGTAGTCGGCAGGCACCAACCCCTCGATAGCCACTTCCACGAATTTGCCGACGAGGAGTGGCGGTGTCGTGCCCGGATTCGCTACCGAGCCCGCAGGAATGCCCGGCGCAAAGGGTTCCGGCACGTGGACAATCACGTCGATGGTGCGGGTCTCGGCATCGAGGGATGGGTCGGGCCGGTCCACGTATCCCGGCCAAGAGAAGGCCACGTCGCCATACTCGGCGAGCACGACCGCCGCCACGCGCTGCCGTTCCCCTTCGTACTCCCATAGCCGGGGAACCAAAGCTGCGTCCGCATCCGCGAGAGATACCACCACCTCCACCGCGTCCGAAGAGAACAACCTGCCCACGGACTGGCCCGGCGTCACCAGCTGTCCGACGTCCACCGACTCGTCGTGTACGACGCCGTCGAACGGCGCCGAAACCCGGGTGCGCGACAGTGCCAGTTTGGCCTGCGCCAAGGCGGCTTCCTCCCGCGCCAGGGCCGCCTGGGCCGCCTTCAACTGGGGGATGTGCAGAGTTAGCGGATTCGGGTCGCCCGACGCGTTCTCGGGCTGCCTCTCGGCGTAGCGTTCGTACTCGGCCTGGGCGATTGCCGCGTCCTCGCGAGCTTCGAGGAGTGCTACCTGTCGGGCGGCCAGGGCGGCCTCCGCCTCGCGTACACGGAATTCGTAGTCCGCCTCCTCGACACGGAACAGGACCTGCCCGGCTTCGACGTGACGACCGCTGGCGAAATCCACATCCACCCAGACCACCCGACCAGCCACCTGCGGCGCGATGTCGACCTCCGCGCTCGGCCGCACCGTCCCCGCGCCACGCACCGGGATCGGCCCGGTGCCGGCGACGATACGCGCGGTGTCGACGTACGGTATTTGCGAGGGCGGCTCGTGCGTGTCGGGCTCCGGCGCAAGAGACACCAGCACGACGGCCAGGCCGACGGCGCCGGCAATCACCGCTATGGCGACGAGATAGCCCGTTCTCCTACTCACCTTGCTCTCCTTCAACGCGTTCGACCGCGAACACGGGAAGCGCCGCAGCATCGCCGTGGCCGTCCAGTCCGACGGCGTCCGTCGACCAAGCACCGCCGAGGGCACGGTGCAGCGCAAGCCGCGCGTACGCCAGATCGCGCTCCGCTGCGGCCCGGGCAGCCTTGGCGCCCACGTTCATCTGCGACGCGGCGAGAAACGCCACGTAGCCGCCAACCCCCGATGCGTAGCGCTGCTCCTGCAGCGCTGCTTCTGCACGCGCCTCCTCCGCGAAAGTGGCCAAGAGAGCCGTCCGACGCCGGGTCGACGCCAAGGCGACCAATGCCGTTTCGACCTCCGCCGTGGCCTTCGCCACCGCGTGCCCGTACGTTGCCGCGGCTTCGTCCAGCGCGGCTTCGGCAAGCGCCACATCGCCGCGTAGCCGACCGCCCTGGAACACGGGAGCGAGCAAGTTCGAACTCAGGTTCCGGAACCACTGGTCGGGGTCGAACCAGTCGGCGGTGTCCGGACTCTGCAAGCCGATTGATCCGGAAAGCGACAACGACGGCAACAACGCGGCCCGACGAGCACCCAGGGCGAAACGGGCGGCCGCCAATCGCTGCCGTGCCGCAGCGACATCGGGCCGCTGCGCCAGTGCTTCAGCGGGTACACCCGTCGGCACCGGCTGCATCGTCGAGGTCGGCATCGTATCGGGTAGCGTGCCAACGAGGCCCGCGTGCTCCTGTCCCCCCAACAGAACCTTGAGCCTTCCTTCAGCATCCGCCAGACGCTCGTTCACTCCGGGCAACGACGCCTCGGCATCCGCGAGACTCCGCCGAAGCGCGTAGACATCCCGAATGTCCCCGACGCCCCTGTCGTAGCGATCCTTCTCGAGTGATGTCCACTCGCGGAGGATATCGACCGTCTCACCTGCGAAGCCGCGCTGGCGACGCAGATCGACGATCTCGAGGTACGTCGCCACGGTCTGGGCGATCACCCCCATCCGAGCCGCCCGGTAGTCCGCCTCTGAAGCCTCGCGTTGCGCACCCGCCGAGAGCGCCGCGTTCCGGTCGCGGCCCCAGAAGTCGACTTCGTAGGCGACGTCGGCGCCTGCGGAATAGGTCGTCTGGTCAAGCCGGTCCGGCAGCGAGACGCCGAACGCGGCGAACGCGTCGGGCCCCAATCCGAGTTCCTCCAACTGCGCGCCAAGCCCCGCGTTGGTCGGCGCGTCGAACCCGACAGCGCCGAGCGATGCCCGAATCGCCGGCAAGCGCGCCGCCGTGGCGATCCGCGCCCTGGCCCGGGCCTGCTCCACCCGGGCCACAGCCGTGGCGAGGTCGAAGTTGGATTCGAGCGTCGCCTCGACGACGCGGTTCAGCACGGGGTCGTCGAACGACTCCCACCACGGAAAGGGCTCGTCCAATCCTGCCGTCTCGCGTACGCGAGGGTCGTCATGCTCGTCCCCTGGCCTGTCGAGGGACGCCAAGGACGAAAGCGCCGAACATCCAGGCACCACTCCCATGGCACCGGCAGTCAGCGCCGCCGAGACGACAATGCCGAAGTACTTCAGCCTCAGCACGATCCCGCTCCGGCGGTTTTCAGTGTCGGTTGATCGGGCATCGGTAAACGGCTATAGCGAAGCGAGTATTCGGCGGGTCCGCCCGGCGGTATTCTCGTTCTCGGGATAGAACTGACTGCAGTAGCGTCGGAACAGCATGATCTTACCGTCCTCGCTATTCAGCACCGGCCTCGGTCGAAAGATCCTTCGATTCCAGATGGGAACGTCCTGTTCAACGTCCTTCACCTGCCCTTCCAGCAGGATGTAGTTCATCAACCGTGCCCGGGTGCGTTTCGGGAGGAAACCAAGTCCCATGATCGCGCGTTTAACGCGATCAGTTTCCTGCGTCTGGTTCGCCAGCGCCAGATCCATGTAGGTGCCGTCCAACGGCGTGGCGAGAACCCAAAACCGAGACCTGAAGGGAATAGTATGTTCGGTTATGTCGACGGCGGAGTAGCCCATGCCGTAGAGGTTGGTAACAACAGACACGTCGAACCGTAGTCGGCCCCCCAAAACGGATCGTTCGCGCTTGAAGTCGAAAGCGCTCCTGAGATGGGCGCCATCGACCGTCACGGATCCGACTTGGTGAACGTCAAAGTACCCGTGGATGTACGAAAAGTGAGCGAGATCCACGGAATTCTCGGCGGTGTGCTCCGGATGGCTCGTCAGCCGGAATGTCCGGATACCCACGGCGGTCCAGCCGTCTTCGTCCCGCCGATCGGGCGGCAATCTGAAGTATGGCGGCTGGCCCACGGAACTCCACCAGCCGAAGACCAGGCCATTGATTACCTGCGTCTCAAACAGCTTCAAGCTGGCGTTCCTCGGCGGCGGTGCATTCGGGGTAGCGACGCACTGGCCCGTCGCGTCGTATTCGAAACCGTGGAACGGGCAGACCAAGCGTCCGTTTCGCACCTTGCCGCCCGTTTTCGGGCCGAGGTGCGACCCCAAGTGCGGGCAGTAGGCATCGGCAACGCAGACCGAACCCTCGTCGTCGCACCAAGCCACGATCTCCTGCCCGAGCCATGTCCGCTCGATCAGGGTTTGATTGCGCAGCGCATCCGCGCCCGAAACGAAATACCAGCCGTCGGGAAACGGCGACGTTGGGAGACGATCGTCCTTTGCTAGCGCCGCACCAGCCAACGCCAATCTCCCTTCCTTAGGTGCTTTCCGACTGTACCAGAGAGCCCATGGAGTCGCACGAGCGGGGAGCCGGGCCAGGCCACCCGTAGCCGCTAACGGGAATCCACCGGCGAAAACGCCGCCACGTCAGCCAACATCACATCCCGATTCTCGTTGACGAGCCGAAGCGTTCTGGCGTCGTCCCAAGTCACGGCCTCCAACTGCTTCACGATGCGACGATCCAAATCGAGCCGCCACGCGGTGCCGGACAACCAATTGTCGCCGTCAGCGGGCCTCTCGAAAATCCACAGCGCGTCGTAGGTCGACACAACGAGTCTCGAACCAGCCGGCGACAAATCCGCGCCGGTTGCGAGAAAGATGCCTTCGTGCGTCCCTACCAAAGTCAGGACGTTCTCCCGGTCGGTCAACGACGTGTCCAGGCGGTAGAGCTTGGCACCGGCTTCGAAGCCGCCCATCTCACCCGGCCGACGATGCTTCGTGATGAAGTAGAGCTTGTCGTCGGCGACGAACACCGCTTCGCAGTCGAAGTGCCACAGTTTCGCCGGATGGGTCTGCTGGTCCGGATAACGAACCGGCAGGAATGTCAACGCGCGCATTCTGGGAATCGCCAAGGGATCCGGCTCGTTGACGACGTAGACACCGAGGTCGCGTCGGGCGTTGCCGTTGTTGCCCACGTCGGCGATGTAGAGCACGCCGTCCGCCAGCGCGATGTCCTCCCAGTCGAAGTTCCAGGCGTTGTCGATCACATGACCCGGCCAGTCCGCTGCGGACACAGGCACATACGGTGGCTTCAGCACGGTCGAGTCCGCATCGATGGCGAACAGGCGCGCCTCGTCGCCGCTGTCGTTGTGCACCCAGTAGAAGTCGCCCAATACGGACTTCTCGATGCCGCTCACCTCGTTGAGCGCATCGTGCTCGACGCGACCGATGATTCGGACGGCGTCAGCCGCAACAACCGAGAACGCGCAGACGACGCCACACGTCGCCAAGGCGCTTTTGGCACCCATGCGGTCAGCTATTTATCGCATAGCGGATCATCACCCGCGACCCGTCCTCGAGGCCGTCCTTGAACCGTTGGCCCCAACGGCCCCAGCCGGTCTGGGCGTATTTCTCGCCCATCGCCGACAGGACTTTCGCGTGCACGTCCGTCTCGGTCGCGATGGATGCCGTCGCGATGAACTCGGGCGCGTCCCGGAACGCGCCATCGGACTGCGTCCACACGCCGAACTCGCCGACCCACAGCCGCGCCCTGGTCAGTCCCTTGCCGACGGCCTTCGCCCGCCAGGTTCCCGGCGGGGTCACGACGAATACGTCGCCGTCATGGTGGCTGAACCAGATCTCCGCCTTGCAGCGGCTCTCCTCGCCGTTGCTCTTGATCGGCGTGATGTAGACAAGCTGCGACGTTTCGAGCTTGTCCTTCGGCGTGGCCTTGGCCTCCTCCGCGAACGCCGAGCGCGCCAAGAGCGGGATCGTCGGCGCGATCGCCAGCCCGATCACTAGGTCTCTGCGAGTTGCCATGGGTGGTTCTCCTCCTGTCCGTGTCGAGCGCGCGTTGTAAACCATCACGCCGCCACGGACAAGGGACGCGTCCGTGCGCGGTCGTACAATCGCCCGGCACCGCGTAGTCTGAAAGGGCTCAAAACACCGACGACTGAGAGGGAGACCCAAGATGGACAGACTCGCCCACGGCTACGGGCTCGTCGAGGGACCGGTGTGGGTTCCCGGCAGAGGCCTGATGTTCAGCGACGTGCATGGCGGCGGCGTCTACTGCCTGTCCGACGGCGCGGTCGTCCCGGTGTTCCCGCACCGTCGGGGAATCGGCGGCATCGCCTTGCACGCCGACAACGGTCTGGTCGTGGGCGGGCGCAACATCGCCTTCAAGAGCTTCGATGGCGGCGACACCGTCGTCATCCTCGACCGGGATCCCGAACACGGTAACGTCGGGTTCAACGACCTGACCACCGACGCGGCGGGACGCATCTATGCTGGCTCCCTTGGCAGCCCGGTATTCGAAGAGGGCGAGCAACTACCCGGGAACCTGCACGTCATCGATCTGGACGGCTCCGCCCGCATTGTGGCGGAGGACGTGCTGCTGACCAACGGACTCGGCTTCTCGCCGGACGGCAAGACGCTGTACCACTCGGATTCGCGTCGGCAGACGGTGCACTGCTACGACGTCGTCGGAAACGGCGACCTCGGCCCGAAACAGACCTTCGCCACGCTCGACGACGGTGCACCCGACGGGTTGGCCCTGTCAGCGGATGGCGCTGTCTGGGTCGCCGTCGCCGGCGGTGGCTGCGTCGCAGTGTTCGAGCCCGATGGCACCCTGCGACGACGCATCGCGGTACCCATGCCAATGTGCACCAGCGCCTGTTTCGGCGGTAACGACCTGACCGACCTCTACATCGTCACGGGATCTGACGGCGTCGAAGGTGACCGCGAGGGTTCCGTGTTCCGGGAACGGGTTAGCGTGGCGGGCTTGAGTGTCCCCGTCGCCCGCGTGGCGCTGAGTGCAACGGCGTAGGGTGGCACCCGGCGCCCGACCTCGAGGTAAGATCGCGAACTGCTCCCGGGAAGACAAACATGACCCAGCCTCCAATCTGGCGCCTCCTCCAAGATTGCGCCGAGGAAATGACGACCGCAGGACTCTCTCCTTTCACGGGGCGACCTCATCAAGTGCGTACAAAGAAAGCGTCCCATTGGGCCTGATTCGATCAACCCAATGATCCAAGGCATTACCGACAATCTCAAAGGTGGTGCCCCTGGCACCGTAGGTAAGAACATCCTCCATGGGGTGTCACGAGGACAGTTCGTCCTCCGCCGCGCTGACTCGACTGCCGACACTGACCACCTAGACGCGCGGCGGGTATCCACCCGCAGATTGAATCGGACGAGTGCCGCCGCGCCGGTGAACCTTCCCCAATCCGAAAACCAACTCCGCGATGCGATAGTCGCGCTACTCAAACCGAGAGCCAAGAGACGGCGCATTGCCCGCTCAGCCTTTCTGGCAACCGCCGCCCGCCGCGAAATCGAGGGAACCTGATACAGTGGCTCGGGTGGAGAAGGCCGACTAGCTTGCGCACTGCAGCCTACATCGCAGGCGCGGCGCTGGCAGCGCTGCTGCTCGCCCCGCTCCTCTTCCCTCCGCAGGGACACGGTGGCCCGGACCTGCTAACCCCGGTTGTCCTGCTGGGGATTCCCTTCCTCGTTTTGTATTCGGCACGCATAGCGCACTGGCTGGTGACCGGATGGATTGCGATGCTCGGTTTCGGCTGGACTCGGGGCAAGCAGCACGCAACAAGGCAGTGGGAGGATGAGAACGACCGCGAGGCACCGCGCAAGTAGTATCCCCTCCAGGCGTCGGAGACCGAATTCAAGCTCTTCGGCGATACTCCAGATCCATGGCGCGGCATCAGCCAAGCACGACCTGACGACGGGCCCCTATTGGCATTCGCAACGCGTGTAGTCGAACCCCTGTTCACGGAGTCGCCGACGTGCCTCGTTGAGTTCCCGTTCCGAGAACAACTGGCGAAAGCAGGGGTTCAGAACCACGCACTCCAGCGAGATGTCGAGGCGCTTGAGTTCCCAAAGCCTGGTGAAGCCTTCGTGGAAGCGCTTCGAAGCGAGTAGTTGATGCGCTGTCCCCAAGCGCACCCACAAAACATCGACTGCCTGTCCAAAGCGATCGGCAACGAACTGGAGGCGACCACTACTGTCCCAACTGCGTTACCTGTTCCCGACGCGGCGACGCGTGCACTTGAACAACTCCGAAGGCTTCGTCCGCCGAGCGCCGTCATCATCCGGCATGGCATCGGCGAAATTGAAATATGCGCCGTCACCCTGGGTGTCAATTGTGAAGGCGCACCCAAACAGACCGTCGTCCTGCAAACACCAATCCCATCTCCGCTCAAGGCCCTTCACTTCAAACCGGGTGTGACTTTCCGTTCCGGCGAACTCCACCGTTCCGCTGCCGTAATCGAAGTCCGCCGTCAATTCGACGGGGCATCCGCCGAACCCACAGCCATTCAAGAGGTCGCCACATCCCCACCGTTCGATGCGTCCCTCCTCAACGTCGCCCTCCTCAACGTCGCCCTCCTCAACGTCGCCTGGATATAGGTGGTTGGGAGCCGAACATCCCGTCAGCAGGAAGATTCCGACGACGGCGGCAACGATCAACCTCTCACGCTTCTGCTTTTCACGCTTCTGCATTCGACTCTCTCGTGTTGGTCAGCGAATCCGACATAGGATTCTGCACGACTTGAACGCCCATGCGAACGGCGATGCCAATCGATCGACTCCCCTCCCACGCCACGGCATCCGATGGCGTGGCACGGGCCGGTGGGGTACTACGGCTGCTCGTACACGAAGCAGTCAAGCAAGGCGGCACACATCCATCGGATGGACTCCTCCCGGGCATCGATCGGACGGGCGTCGCGGTACCAGGCCTCGCTGTATAGCCGGTTGAGCAGACGACCGTAGCTCCGCGGCTCACTCAGGGTGCCCGGCGCAACGCCGAACGACCTGGCAAGACCCTCCTTCGAAGCACCGTTCAGCGAAACGAAGCGGTCGGGCCTAGCGAGAGCGAGCAACCGGGTCGCGATGCCCGATCCAATGCCCTCGATATCTCCCAGTTGTCGATAGGCACGAACGGCCGCCTCCGGGAACGCGGACCCGGGCTCGTCGACAACACCTTGGACAATCCGCTGGATTGATGTGAGGTGGTCGCCGAAAACCGTGCGCATTGCGGGGGCGCGCATGCGACCGAGAAGTGCCCACCCGTCCCCAGGGGTGAGGCCGAGCAGACGTCTTCGGTCATGGTCGTCAAGCGAGCGCCAGTCGTGACGGACGACGTCATGGAGTACCTGGATGGTCTCACCAGCTGTTCATCTCTCCCAAGACCGACCAGCCGCAACGACGCTTCCACCATCGGTCGCACTGCTCCAACGCGTCCACATAGCCACGCCAGTCAGCTACCTTCGGCAGGAGGCTCGCTGGAGTCGATTCCGCAGCGGTCGCCTTGGGCGGTGCTGGTGGCGCGGTTTCCTGCGGTGGGTAGCGCCGCCTGGATGCGGCGTATTCGTCTATGTCGTGGTCACCGAGCGGCTCGCAACCGATCCAAAGCCGGTCGAACCAAGCTGCTACGGGTGCCGCGTCCGTTGTCTCGAACAGCGTCTCCTCGTTCATGCCGAAGCCGCCCGACGTGAAGTTGGCGCTACCGACCCATGCGACGAGCCTGCCGGACCCCCGGAATAGGAACACCTTGGGATGGAATCGCCGGGCGGCCTCGACAAGGCGCAGTTCGCCGATCTCGGCCAGTGTTCGGAGAGTGGCGGGGTCGGTTAGTTTCCCCCAGAGGCCGACAATTGCGCGTAGACGGACAGCCGCGACCGGCTGTCGCAGCGAGCGAAGGCCGACGTTGCTGGTGGCCCATGCCGTCGCGATGTCGATGTCCGTCGCCCAAGCGAGATGTTCGGCGAATCGGGAGAGGATGTTCTTGCGTTCGATCAGCATGGTGGGCACATGGATGTCAAGGGTGGGTCTCCGCCTGCTCCGCCTGCCTCCGCGCCTCCGCCTACCGACCATCGAGCATTACGGACATCATACTACTCTACGAACAGGAGCCTTCAGCCTTCGCGCTGGTCGCTGGTCGCGCTATCGCCGAGGACCGCGTAGTCTCAACGGATCGAAACACTCACGGATGACTGCGTTGCCTGAAACGGCGACCTCGGCCCGAAGCGCACTCTACTCGAATACTCGTTCTGGACTCCGCTGCCACGCGCAACCCTGTTGCGTTGTTAGGCAGGCACATTGACTCAAGACGTCCAGACGTCTTATAGTGGTCCGATGCTAACCGGAACACGACGGCCTCCCGGCGAGATTCGCGATGCCGTGTTGTCAATCCTGCGCGCTCACCCGTCAGGAGTGTCCGTAAGCGCGATCATCGACGAAGCAAGAAGAATGCTCGACGATGGAGTGCGTGAGTCCAGCGTCCGCTCCTATCTGCGGCTGAATACGCCCCGCTTGTTCCACCGATTAGCACGCGGCCAATACCAGCTTGCCGGTTTCGCGGATGCATCGAAAGGGGCGACGAATACGGATAGCTATCGAACGGCGGTTCACGGCAACGCCACGCTCATCCACGCCGATTGCTTGGATTGGCTCAAGCAGTGCATGCCGAACTCGATACACGCGGTTGTCACAGACCCGCCATACGGACTCGTCGAATACTCGCCGAAGGAGCAGTCCAAACTTCGAAAAGGGAAAGGAGGCGTGTGGCGTTTGCCCCCTTCGTTCGATGGCGTTCGCCGTTCGCCGCTGCCGCGGTTCACCGTGTTGTCGCCCGCCGACCGCGCGGGTTTGGGAGACTTTTTCGCGCAGTGGGCGGCAATGTTGGCACCCGCGCTCGTCCCCGGCGCGAACATAGTCATAGCATCGAACCCCTTGCTTTCGTACATCGTGGCGGGCGCATTGGCGCAAGCGGGTCTCGAAAGAAGAGGAGAGATCGCTCGACTGGTAACGACCATGCGCGGTGGCGACCGACCCAAGGGTGCGCACGAGGCGTTCGCCGACGTTAGCGTTATGCCGCGTTCGATGTGGGAACCGTGGCTCGTGTTCCGCAAGCCGCTGGAGGGCCGCGTGCAGGACAACCTCCGCAAGTGGAACACGGGAGGGTTCAGGCGACCGTCGGAGACTCGACCGTTCGGCGACGTGATACGGTCCGCGCCGACCCGCAAGGCAGAGCGGGCGCTGGCACCGCATCCGACCCTGAAGCCGCAGAGCTTCCTGCGACAACTGGTTAGAGGCGTGTTGCCGCTCGGCGAGGGTGTCGTACTTGATCCATTCTGTGGGGCGGGTTCCACACTTGCTGCCGCAACGCGGGTCGGATATCCAAGTATTGGGTTGGAGAAGGACCCGGAGTATTTCGAGCTGGCTGACCGGGCGATTCCCCAACTCGTGGGCTATGACCCGAACGGGAGTTGCTAGGATCCGGCCTTGTAGATCCAGTGTTGTCGGAGCATTTTGATCCCTTCGCGATGCAGGGTTGCAGTTCTGGTCCCTAGGTCGCCCCTCGGATTCTTGCGGAAGTCCTTGACGGTGACACGGGCAAGATAGACCTCGGTGAATGTCATCGGAAGACGATCCTGTACCGGTTCCGAATCGTTGTCGACCTGGTAGACAAAGACGCACATCCACTGGTCCCGCGCACCGTGTGTGTCTACGGCGCCTCCTCGGTTACGGGTGGACTTGACCTCGACACCTTCGGACCCTGCCTGAACGGCGTCGTTGGGGTACCTGCCCGCCACGACGAGGTCCGGGTGACCGTTGAAGTACTGGTTCGCCGCCAAACTCCTAGCATGTCTGGCGAGGCTGGCCGTCAGCAGATCCGAAATGATCCCCGACATGGCCGCTGGACGGAGCATCTCGTCAAGGCGATGCAGGCCACGCTGGAGGAGTAGGCCGTTTATGTCAAAGAAGAGGTCGTAAACATCCTGCATCGCACCTTCGAAATCCAATGCCCGCAGGGAGTACGGCAATACGGCATGCGGATTGAACTGATTGACGTCTACAACGTTGCGGACGTGCGGCATCTCTCCTGCTCGCTTCTACAGGCCGATGTTGTGAAGCAGTGGCCCTCGTCCGCTACGATGACCGTGAAGAACTCCTTCACGACTTCCCCAATCGAGACTTCCCGGTATTCCGCATGCGGCGCTAACACAAATCCAGCCCCAACGGCGAATACGAGGCATGCGATTGCGCAGATCGGTGGTTTGGGAGCCATGCGTCAGGGTCGAACCCTCGAAGCTGTCGGCTGCAGCAAGCCGAAACCCGTACTCGTCGATCACGAACTGGCCGTTTGCGCCTCGCCGCCGTCGTCCGCGTCCTGGCCTCCGAGCAGCCGGTTCATCGACTCCATCAGGTTGACCGGCAGCGGGAACACGATGGTCGACGACTTCTCGCCGGCGATCTCGGTGAGCGTCTGCAGGTAGCGCAGCTGCATCGACCCCGACTCGCTGGCCAACTGCGCGGCCGCCGCCGTCAAGCGCTCGGCGGCTTCGAACTCGCCGTCGGCGTGGATGACCTTGGCGCGCCGTTCGCGCTCGGCTTCGGCCTGCTTGGCGATGGCGCGGATCATGCTCTCGTCGATGTCGACGTGCTTGATCTCGACGCTGGCCACCTTGATGCCCCACTGGTCGGTCTGCTGGTCGAGGATGGTCTGGATGTTCTGGTTCAGCCGCTCCCGTTCGGCGAGCAGTTCGTCGAGTTCGTGCTGGCCGAGCACCGAGCGCAACGTGGTCTGGGCCAGTTGGCCGACCGCCTCGATGTAGTTCTCGACGTTCAGCACGGCGTGGTCGGGGTCGAGAACCTTGAAGTAGAGCACCGCGTTGACCTTGACGGAGACGTTGTCCCGGGTGATGAGATCCTGTGACGGCACGTCCATCACGATCGTGCGCAGATCGACGCGCACCATCGACTGCAGGACCGGGATGATGATGATGAGGCCCGGTCCCTTGACGCGCTGGAAGCGGCCGAGCAGGAACACCACCGCCCGTTCGTACTCGCGCAGCACCCGGAAGGCGCTCGCGAGAATGGCGACAATCGCCCCGACGATTATGACTAGGAATATCGTATTGGTAATCATGGTCAGTCCCCTTCCGGCTGATTGGCTTCAACGCGTACGGTCAGGCCGTCGAACTCGGCGATCGTGACCCGGCTGTCCTTCTCGAACACCACGTCCGGATCGCCTTCGGCTTGCCAGACTTCGCCGAACGCCCGCACCCGGCCCCTGCCCTGGAAGTCCTCGACGACCTCCGCACGGCCGCCGAGCATGCTCTCCTTCCCCGACGCGGACTTCGCGCGCCGGGCTCGCACGGCGGCACCCAAGACGAACACCATCATACCCACCGAAACGGCGGCTACTCCGGCGATGACGGGTTTCGAAATCTGGTAGGCGGGCAGGTCCGTGTCCATCAGGATGATGGCGCCCACCACGAAGGCGATGACGCCGCCGACTCCGAACACCCCGAAACTCGGCGAGAACGCCTCCGTAACGAGCAAGGCGATGCCGACGATGATGAGCGCCAATCCCGCGTAGTTGATAGGCAGCATCTGCAGGGCGAATGCGCCGAGCAGCAGGCAGATGATGCCGGTGACGGCACCCACGCCGATGCCGGGGCTGTAGAACTCGAGCACGAGTCCGTAGAAACCGATCATCAGCAGGATCAAGGCGACGTTCGGGTCCGTGAGGATGCCGAGCAGCTCGTAGCGCCAGTCGGGGACGATGAACTCGATGTGGGCGTTCTTCGACGAGATGGTGACATCGACGCCGCCCGCGTTGACGGTGCGTCCATCCACGGCCTCGAGAAGCTCCGTGAGGCTCTCTGCGACAAGGTCGATGACATTCGTCTCGAGCGCTTCGCTCGCGGTCAGATTGGATGCCTCGCGCACCGTCGCCTCGGCCCATTCGGCGTTGCGCCCCCGCAACTCGGCGAGCCCCTTGATATAGGACACGGCATCGTTGACCACCTTTCGATCCATGGCCGATCCCGAAGGCCGCTTGTCCGCCGGTTCCGCATCCTGCGGGTCTTCGCTGCCTGACTCGTCGCCTTCCTGCTCTCCTTCGTCCGCAGGCGGCTGCGGTGCCGTTGGGAGCGGCAGAGGCGAGCCCTCGCCGCCGAGATTGACCGGCGTCGAGGATCCGATGTTGGTCGCCGGCGCCATGGCGGCGATGTGGCTCGCGTACATGATGTAGGTTCCGGCGCTGGCGGCGCGCGATCCGTTCGGGGCCACGTAGGTAGCCACGGGCACCGGCGAGGCCAGGATCGCCTTGATCATGTCCCGCATGGACTTGTCGAGCCCTCCGGGGGTGTCCAGACGCAGGACCAAGAGGTCGATGCCGTCTTCGTCTCCCTGCTCCAGGGCCCGCATGAAGTAGTCAGCCGACGCGGGGCCGATGGCACCCTCTAGTTCGACCACGCGAACGTGGGGAGTCGTCGTGTCGCCACCGTTGTCGGCTAGGACGAGGGCACCCCCCGCCACGGCGAGCGCAAAGGCGACTCTCAACCTCGATCGCACGGCATCCTCCCGCTCAGTCGGGCGACAATCCCTGCTCCGCCAGCCACGTCCGGTTGAACAGACGGGACTGGTACTTGGCTCCACTATCGCACAGCATGGTGACAATGACATGCCCCGGCCCCAAATCCCGCGCGACTTTGGCGGCGCCGCACAGGTTGATGCCCGTGCTGGAGCCGAAGAACCAGCCCTCTTCGCGCAACAGCCTGTAGATCAGCGTCACCATCTCCTGGTCCGGAACCTGGACGGCGTCATCCACCGGCGTACCTTGAAGGTTGTCCGTGGCGCGGCTGCTGCCGATGCCCTCCGTGATCGACGGGCCCTCGCTCATAGTCAGTTCGCCGCTGGTGACGTAGCTGTACAGCGCGCTGCCCATGCAGTCGGCGAGGACCGTCCTCACCCGGGGGTTGCGCTCCTTGAGAAACGTGGCGACACCGCCGAGCGTCCCCCCGGTTCCCACGGACGACACGAAAGCGTCCACCTTGCCGTCGGTCTGGCGCCAGATCTCCGGCCCGGTGGACTCGTAGTGGGCGAGACGGTTGGCGGTGTTGTCGAACTGGTTGGCCCAAACACCATTGGGCAGACCGGCCGCATACCGGCCCGCTTGTTTCTGGTAGTTCATCTCGTCCGCGTAGGGCGCTTTCGGCACCGCGCGCACTTGCGCGCCGAGGGTTCTCAACAGGTCGATCTTCTCCGGCGACTGATCGTCGGGGATGTAGATGACGCACGGATAGCCCCGCGCGTTGCAGATGTGGGCAAGACCGATGCCGGTGTTCCCCGCAGTGCCTTCGACGACCGTGCCGCCTGGTCCGAGCGCGCCGCTCTTCTCGTGTTCGCGGATGATCCACAGGGCGGCCCGATCCTTGACCGAGCCGCCTGGGTTCAGGAACTCCGCCTTGCCGAGGATCTCGCAGCCGGTCTCCTCCGAAAGCCGGTTCAGACGAATCAGCGGCGTGTCGCCGACAGCGGCGGCGAAGTCAGCAGTCGTTTCCATCCTTTCGAATATTGACCTAAAGGGCTCGCCTAGTCTCAAGCGCGGGGACGTGAGTTTGTCCACTCGCCTGCGAGGCGGCAAGTGGCCGTGCGGACTATGCTGGCAACTGGCGGTTATATCGGAAACGGCACCGGTTCCGGGTCGTTCGCCGTGCGACCTTTGCGAACTCCTTCGTGAAAGCAACGCCGCCGCCGTGCAACAATTCGGCGTTTCGTCGGTAGGAGAGGCGTATGCCGGACCCCAAGGTCATTGCCGAGTCCCCCGAGTCGGTTGGTATAGCTTCCGGAAAGCTCGACGACATCGTGCGACGCGTTCGCAAGGAGGTCGACGAGGGTCTCCTGCCGTCGGCGCAGATCGCCGTGGCAAGGGAAGGACGGTTGGTCCTGTTCGAGACTCTCGGCGACGCGACCAACGACAGTCTCTACTGCGTGTTCTCCGCTACCAAGGCGGTTACGTCGGCTGCGGCTTGGCTCCTGATCGAAGCCGGCGAACTGTCCGTCGACGAGGCGGTTGCCGACATCGTTCCCGAGTTCGCAACCAACGGCAAGGAGGTGGTCACGGTCGAGCAACTCTTCCTGCATACAGCCGGCTTCCCCAATGCGCCGTTCCGTCCCACGGACTGGCTGGACCGTGACCGGCGGCTCGCCCGGTTCGCCCAATGGCGGCTGAACTGGGAACCCGGGACGCGGTTCGAATACCACCCCTCGTCCAGCATGTGGGTAGTCGCCGAGATCATCGAACGGCGCACCGGCCGCGACTTCACCGAGTTCGCGCGTACCGAAATCGCCGAGCCTCTGGGACTGAAGGATCTCTACGTCGGATTGCCCGGGCCGGAGAACCCTCGCGTGACCGAACTCATGCACTGCGGCGATCCGATGACCAGCGCGGACTATGAACGACTCGGCATTCCGGAACCTCCCGTCACCGAGGTCACCGAAGAAGCCATCCTGAGCTTCAACCGTCCCGAGGTTCGCGCCCTGGGCGTCCCCGGCGGCGGGGGCATCATGTCGGCTGCCGAGCTGGCCCTGTTCTACCAGGGACTCATCCACGGCGGCAGCGTCGACGGTCGTCGCATCTGGCGGGAGAGTACCCTGGAGATGGCACGGACCGTGCGTTCCGGCGATCTACGCGACCCGATGTCCGGCGTTCCGGTAAACCGCGGCCTGGGCATCGTCATCGCCGGCGACGAATATCGGAACTTCCGGGGCTTCGCCCGTGACAATTCCCCGTTGGCCTTCGGCCATGGCGGTGCCGGCGGACAGATCGCCTGGGGCGACCCGGTCACGGGGATTTCCATCGGCTACTGCACCAACGGCCACGACCGAAATCCGATGCGTCTCGGACGGCGGGGGTTGAGCATTTCGAAGCGCGTGGCCGCATTGGTCGAATAGGCTTACGGCTCTCGATGTCCGAATACGCCCTTCTCAACCGAGTGCTCATGCGCACCTACGCCTTTCGGACGACGGCGTTTCCCGTCAAATTTCAAACTGAGACATCACGCAAAACCCCACTGTCTTTGCATTGTCCAATCTGACGAGCGGGAATCGGATCGTTGCCGCATTGATCAGGCAGTACGCAACGGAGCAGTCGGCGATCTTGGTTCCGCTCTCCCCGTGTCTCGTTTGAATT
>JAPPND010000224.1 GCA_028818795.1 Gammaproteobacteria bacterium
CGGTACGCCACCCGGCACCTGCCCGCTCGAAAAAACGCTACAGCGCAAGTCCCTCCATTGTGCCCCACATTGCGCGGTCTAGACCCTTTCTGCTAGTGTGCAAAGGGTGCAACACAACCAAACCGAAGGAGACCCATCGTGAAGGCGAAGCGCAGTCGTCGTGAAACCCTTGCGGACGAGTTCTCTGACATGTTCATCATGCCCGACGTCGGACTGCTCTACGAGCCGATCGGCGGCGTTAATCTCGCCGCCGACCCTTTCGAAGAGGTCATGCTTGACATTGCCGAGACGAACCTCGCGGGTCGCGCCGAACTAAACGATGTCGCTTTCATCTCGGGATCGTCGATGCCCGTGAACCGAGATGCGTTGCGTACCATCTACCGGGCGTCACGGGAGATTCGGCACGTGTTCATATCCCATGCCTTGCGGCAGGCTGAAGAGGTCAGGGGCCTCCTTCGCCGGGATTCGGAACATCGGGTTGCTCCGAACGACGAACCAGCCATTGCCGGACAGTCCTCGCCACAATAGATATGACGCCTCCTAAGCCCAAGGCCGTGCCGGCAATCTCGTGTCCCAGATAAAGTGCATAGCCAGCTAACACAAGAAGTAGCGTTCCGAGGAAGATCGCGCCGTTGATGCGCCGCTTCTCGTGTGCGATCTCAGCACGGATTACGTCGGCGCGGGCCTCCAAAAGACGAACCGGCGCCTTCGCCATCCTCTCCGCAATGCCCGGCACGATTGTCTCGAACTCCCGCAGCATGTCGGGCGGCGGAACGGGTGCTTGGTAGGTCAATGAGACCATCGACAATCCTGAGTCAAGCTTCTCCGCCGCCGCCAGCATCCGAACGAGATCCTCGGACGGCAACTCGGCGAGCCGCGCCACGAGGGCTTCCCTCTTGTCGTCGTCCTCCTTTGTCGGTACGGGTTCCACCGCCCGCGAGCCCTCGTCATCGGCCATGTGATTACCCCTCGATCACTGTGTTGTTTGCAGGTGTGACAGTAGCACGGGCACCGAGGTCAATGCCGCAGACTGCGGTTTGCGATGGCAACTGTCGGGGAAGGAGGGGGTTAGGTTCGGCTATTGGGATCCGCCCGATTGTCAACGCGTTTGTCGTGGGAGTTCGAATCTCCCTCGGGCACCGTGCGGGCTAGACCCGAGCAGCCTCCTTGCGGGATGCCTTGCACTGCCACCTGGCGGCGGCAGCCTTCTTGGCGCGTTCGCGCCGTTGCTCGGGAGTGAGCTTGGAAGCCGATGCGATCCCGCCCAACTGGCGACCTTTCGGCTCGTCCTGGTCAGACACTTGGCCGGTCGCCAACGCGACGGTGAGCGCCGCATGCTCGTTGGGGTCGGTCGGCCGCTTGGGCATCGTTCACGCCACCGTAGGTTGGTTAGAAACTTAAAATGACATTCCCACACGACGCCCCCATCGTCAACAACGCGCCAAGTCCGCGTCGCTAGACGATGCGGTTTTGACGCCAACACCGGCTAGAACAACGCGCTCGGGCAATTCGGCGCGGCCAAATGTTGGCGTATCGACCGTTATCAATTGAACGACTCTTTGCCGGGTTGCCTGCTGAATATGCCGCCTTGGCGAATAGGCGGGATTGCCGCATTCTCGTGCGTTGATCACAACGGCCCGGTGCCCTCGCGGGTGTCGCGGTCGGAAAGGTGCCGGGGACGCCCACATATGCACCCACATTGGTCGGCGTCTTCGCACCCGGCGTTGTCCAACCCGAGAACGGGTCGCGGCGTGAAACGTATCCGCCCCACGCGACGGGTGCCAACGCCTACCTGTTGGGGTAGGAACCTGACCATGAGCGACCAGATGTACGTCCTGGCGTTGGCGGGCGGCACGGTGTGTTGCGCGCGGCGTGTCGTCGACTGGTGGCGTCTTCACCCCCACGCGGCGGGCATCGCCGTGCTCAACGTGTTCCTCGGCTGGACGGTGTTTGGTTGGGTCGCTGCACTGGTTTCGGGCGTTCGTCAAGCCGCGAGCGTCGCCGAAGTCGAACTGTGCCAGCAATGAGAAGGAAAACCCGGATGCAACCGCATCCGGGCCTCCCACGACGGGTCTAGCGCATGCGCCGTTGGAACTCGCGCAGATCGCGTTGAAGCTTCCGCAAGGCCGCTTGGCGACGTTGCTGCGCTGCACGGAGTCGAGCCAGCGCCGCATTCAATTGCGCCCGATTGCTCATAATCCCCTCCTATTCGAAGGAAAAGTTGGCGGGCGGCTTGGCCAGATCGGTCGGGGGTGTTGGGTTGCGTGGAGTCGCCGATGCGAGTACCTTGCAAGCCGCTGGCCCGAGGCGACGTGCGCCCGCACGACGCCGCCAGCCGGTTCGAGGGGGGAATTCGTAGGCTCTGAACCATTGAATCCCCCTCGGGCCGGTCCCATTTTTTGATCAATCGCTCCCAATCAAGTAGGTTCCCCTTTGCTTCGTCTTTGGCGGTTTAGCGGTGCCGGGTGGCCCTAGGTTCATCCGGCACCTCCTTCCGGTAGCTTGGCAAAAAAGTCGCCCTGCCGACCTTGTTGCTTCCTAGGCGACGAGGCCGGTGGTCGCCGGCTCTCCGATACCGCCCAACCTTCACGGCCGACCGAGTAGAACAAGCCGCTCGCGCTCAATCTCGAGCTTAGGTTGCGAATGTCCATGACCACGCCGTGGTCCACCAAGGCGGCGTGTATCTGGCCGAGCTTGACCGGTTCGCCGCGATCGAGAATGAGCCTCTTCGCCACAGCCGACCACATACCGGGTCTGCGCTGCTGGCCCATCTCGTCGGCCATCCGCTCGGTAACGCGCAAGGCCGTGTCGACCTCGACGTACTCGTCGAAGAGCGGGGTAAGTCCCCTGACCAGACTAGGCTTCGCGCTAGTGCGGCTACGCTACGGTCTGAGCGTCGGACAGGTGCTGGAACTCGCACCTCTGATGTTCGGGCTTCTGGCCGAAGGAAGTCTCCTGCGGAGAAAACGGAAACTCAAGCAGCTCGAGGATGCGTACGGCGATGTGAGACCGGAACTGAGGCGCTACTTGGCAGATTTCCGCGAGCGATGCGATGCTGAGACGAGGTCGATCAGCAGGAGAGACCTGCGTGACCATGCGAGTCTCTTTCGGGTTCCAAGTACGGACGATAGTGGCAACGGAGAAGCACCGACGATTGGCAATGAAGGCGACGATGACTTCGATCCGTTCTCCGCATATTTGTTCGAGTTGGCTCGAGGACTGGCGGAGGATCACGAAAGGCCGGTCAGAGCGGGGGACTGGCGCAGTACCGAACGGCAGTTGGTCGTTTGGATGTTTCGCGAAGAGATGGAGAAGATCGCGTCGAAGTCGGACAAGGCACGGTGGGCCTTGGAGTACGGGGATGCGGCCCTTTTCGACCTGCCCGGTGAATTGCGGGAGGACTTGCAGCAAAGGGGCGTTTTGGAAGAAGAGCCTGAGCAGAAGACGCATCGCATCCAGCAGCGCATCGACTGGTTGGAGCGAAAGTTGAGTCCGGAGATCGAGGGAGCGATCCGTCGATGGCGGGCAGAGTGGAGCGACAGAGCCGAAGGAGGAACTTGATGAGCACCACATACGACAAAGATCTGAACGACGTGTTGGCGAAGGCGACCAACGAGGAACTGACGGTTCCACACGATATCATCGTCAAGAAGCTGTCCGAGCTGATGACAATCGAGGAGGTCTACAAGGAGCACTATCCAGACCACAGCAAGTATCCGGATCTGATGGCGAAGGAACTGCGCGCGTTCGGTGGCCACACGTTCGTGAACGTGTTCAGGGGCGGCGGGCCTAGCTGGTACGAAGTGGTCTGTGACGTCGCTCGCAAGGTCAAGGCGCCGTTCGGAGAAGGGCAGAGCATCGCGGACGTGGAAGCGTCCATTTTGGCCACGATTCTCTCCAAGGCGTTCGAGAAGATGTCCGAGGAAGAGAGGATGGTGGTCATCAATGAGATCCGGAAGTCCAACAAGTCTTGGGCCGGAGGTGTGTCCGCAGCGATGTTCCTGGCGCTCTTCAAGGTCGGCGGATTTGCGTCGTATAAGCTGATGCTGATCGTGACGAATGGCTTGGTTACGCAGCTGCTGGGCCGCGGTCTCCCGTTCGTCGTGAACACGGCCTTGACAAGGACAATGGGGGTGGCGAGCGGTCCGATCGGCTGGGGCCTGAACGCACTGCTGTTGGCATACGAGGCGGGAGCGCCCTCGTATAAGGTCACGGTACCTTGCGTGGCTTACGTTGGGATGCTGAGGGCCAAGCAGCAGATGATGCGCTGCGAGAAGTGTGGCGCGCTGCTGAACCAGAGCTTTGCGTTTTGTCCGGAGTGCGGCACGAAGACGGATGGTCGCGAGGCTGACTCCCGTCCGTCGAGCGCAAGTTAGGCGAAGTCGAAGATTGCGTGAGCCGTCGGCAGCGCGGAAAGTGGTAGTGCGGAGCCGGGCGGCGCGTAGGCCACGAGGAGCTGATGGGCACGCGTAGGCTCCATCTCGAAGTCACTTGGCCGGTCTGCAAGACGGTTGGGCCGTTGAAGTATTCCAATCAGCTTGCAGGCCTGTTGCATAGCGAAAGGCACAAGCTGCGGGGCGATCTTGTTTGCATCAGGGGTGACGGGGTCTACATACGCGGGCTCTTCGGCTGCCAAAACGCGGTTCCGGACGTCGATCGCTATGAGATCGTCCAGGCCGGGGTAACAGAGGCGGGTCCCACTCAATCGGAAGGGGAGCACCAAGTCGCGGTGAGGGAGCACCAAGTCGCGAACGCAGTGCCGTCCGGGGTAGAGGAGTGTCACGCTCCCATCTCCACGTATCCCTACGTGGATCGGTCGGTCGCAACGGGATGCGGTCGACCGGCGCTCGTGATCGTACTTGAGTCGCCACATCGCGACGAGTATGGGGACAGTGTTGACAGTCCGATCGCGCCTGCCCGAGGCTCGACAGGGGCAGGCATCCACAGGCATCTCTGCGACGCGCTGAACTCGCACCCACAAATCAGGCGTGCGTTGTTCGAGCGCGCGCCGGTAAGGGTGGTCATATCGAATCCCATTCCATTCCAGACGTCGGCCTATGCGATCCATGGGGGGAGGCTTCGTGTTTCGGATCGCCTCCGTGATTTTGTCTGGCGTGAACTCTGGCGCGACCAGACGCTTGGCCTATCGGCCGTATTCCGTTCCAAGCTGGTGTGCTATACGCCAATAGCGATCATCAACGCCTGTACGGTGGGCGGAAATCCTAGCCGCCGCACTGAAGTGACTGAAGCGATTCGGACCAGTGAGGAGCTCCGTGAGGTGCCGCTGTATCAGACGTGTCATCCATCGATGTGGCACTGCAGCACGACGCTCACGTCGATCTGATCGAACAGGGGGATCGCAGGGGGTTCAGGAACGCGGCAAGCCCGCGCGTCTCGGATGGGCGAGCTGGCGTCCCCTGCAATCCGCGACGGACGGCGGCTGGTCGGACATCGTGCTCAACCACGACAACGAGGCCATGATCCGCAGCTCGCAGCTCGATGATGTTCGTCAGGCGCGGGGTTTGAGGCCGATGCCCCGTCACTACCGGACTGCCGGACGCGTCGCGGGAAGTCTCAATCTGTTGGGCGGGGAGGAGTCGGCATCGCCGGAATCCGGTAGTGACGGGGCGCGGAACGAGGCGCGGCCCCCGTGGCGGCGGGCGCGGGCGGGAAGTTTAGCTGGTGACCCGCTGATGATGCCTGTATAGTGCGCCGCGCTTTGGTGCCGTCGTATGACGGCCTCGCCGGGGCCACCCGGAAGTCCAGGGCGTCCTGGGCGCGTCGAAGCAATTCGGCGTTGACCGTAGCGCTACGGCCGTGAACCGGGGAATACCCGGTAGTCCGGGAAGCCGGACGCGCCTGGAGCAATCCGGCGTCTGTCGGGGAAACCCGGCCCGGGCGCGGGTTACCGCGTCCGACGTGCCAAGCCGCGAGAATACCGCGGCGACCGGGGAGATGCACCGGGCAAGGCACGGTACGCCATGTCGCCGATTCGGCGGCGGCAGGGGCATACCCGAGACGGCAGACGGCCTCCGCGAACATTGCGATACCTTCGCGGACGACCCGGCAACAGCCGGGCGACGAGCCGGAACTGTCGTGGCGAGACATCGCGACGGTTGGGGTCTAGTCCACCCCTGCCATTGCGGATCACCGGGCTGCGGGTAAGCAGCAGTCCAGCGGATTCGCGTGGTCGCGAACGAAGTCGCGCCGAAGAGGCTCGCGGTCGCTGCCGGGAACGGCAAGCCGCAGCCGCCGCGATTGACGGCAACCGGAAGAAGTGCATCGAGGGCTGACCGCAGTTGAATCTGCGCTCCGACGACCTGTTCAAGGCGCCGGATGGCCCATCAAAACTAATCAATGCCACCCTCCCCGGTCGCCGTGCGGCGGCCGCGGGGGAGACTCCCGCGATCTCCCCGGACACGGCGGCGGCCCTCGCGCCGTTGCCCGTCCGGCGGCGTCCTGTCCTTCCGCAACCTCCTGAAACGGCTTGGGAAACGCTTAGCGCAATGCTACGCACGCGGTCGTTGACGGCGCCGTCCACCCTGCTAGTTTCGAGGCATGCGGCAGCTCAACCACGACCTGAAACTTCTGCAGGACGACGCTAGGGACGGCGCGTACGGCACCCGCAGCGGGCGCTCCTTCAACCTCGCCCTGATGGCCAACACCCTCCACGAACTCGGCTACCGGCGTCTGCGGGCGACGGGGCTCCGGGGCAAGCACGTCGAGGCGCTGGTGCGCGAGTGGCAACACGCCGGGCTCTCCATCGGCACCATGAAGAACAGGATGAGCCACCTGCGCTGGTGGGCGAAGCGGATCGGCAAGCCGAACGTGGTGCGCGCGGACAACGCGAGCTACGGGATCGGCGACCGGAAACGCGCGACCAACGAGGACCGGAGCCGCGACCTGCCGGACGACCGGCTGGCGCTGGTCAAGGATGAACACGTCCGCATGGCGCTGAGGCTTCAGGAGCAGTTCGGCCTGCGCCGCGAGGAGGCGATCAAGTTCTCGTCGTCGTATGCGGACCGGGGCTCGAAGATCGTGCTGAAGGCGTCGTGGACGAAGGGTGGCCGGGCGCGGGAGATCCAGGTGCTGCACGAACCGCAGCGCGGCGTGCTCGACGAGGCGCGGGCGCTGATGTGGCGCTGCTGATCGACTTCGGTAACGTGGTGCGGGGCGTCGAGAGTGACATCGACTGCAAGGCGCTGTTCCGGCTCGCTGGCGAGCACGGCAGGGTTGCCGCCGCGAACGCCTACGCCGACTGGAGCGCGGACGACGTGCGCGGCTACCGGGCGGCGCTGCGCGGAGCCGGGATCGAGCCGGTGGATGTGCCGGCACGGTCGGATCCGACGCGCGAGGTGTGCATCAGGATGGCGATGGACGCGGTGGAGCTGATGTGGTCAGCGCCGCAGGTCGGCGTCTACGTGATGGTGGCGGCGGACGGCGGGGCTGTTCCCTGCGGTGGACGCGCTCCGGCGGCGCGGGAGGAAGGTCGTCGGCGCGTGGCCGGTGGGCCGCTGGTCGTAGTCCGGGGCAAGCGACGGAGCGACGCGGAGGCGCAAGGCCCGGAGCCCCTGCGCCCCCGCCGCGGAAGTGCGGTCAGTGGCGTCTGTATCTCCATCCACTGTCGTGCAACGAGGCTTCCCAGCCGCGCTCTGCCTTCGGCACCGGGTCTGGCAGGGGCGACCAATAGGCTGCAGACGCTTCGCGCGGCGCGCGGGCGTTCCAGGGACTGATTCCGCAATCGAGATTCGAGGGCTCGTGCGCCCTGTCGGGCCTGGCCGCGAAGTCGTCGATCGCCGCCGCGTCGATGGCGTCCTGGCGCTTCTGCGCGCGCTCGATGTCCCGGTCTTCGCGGCACCGCTCGCAGAGGAAGTCGCCTGCCAGACGTTTCCGATACGCGCAGCGCCGGCAGCCGCCTTCGGCAGTCAGGGCCTTGCGGCGGCGTCGGCATGACGCGGCTCTCCTGTCCAGACAGCGCTGACAGGACCGTGCTGGGGTTCCGTCCTTCTTGATCGCGACTTTCCGCGAGCATCTCGGCTGGACGCAGCGGTCCGAGCCCTCGGTGCGGGTGGCGGGCCGGACGAATCCCGGCGGCAACGCTCCGCTCCACTGGGCGATGAGAAGTTGAAGGTCCATGGTGTTCTCCGTGTTGGCGACGCGGAAGTGCGTCGGTCCCCCGGCCGCAGCGTGCGCGCGCAGGCCGGTCACCTCGCGCCAGCGAGGTCGGAGCGTCAGCGGAGAACCCGGAGGGTTGGCCGGTCGAGCACGCGCGCCACCATGGGCGCCACCGACGGACGGGACGGGTGCTATCCGCTGCGGGTCGCGTGGGCCGCCGGGCGCGGCGGGGAAGTGGGCGGGCGTGGGAGATCCGCCGACGGGTGGCCCGGGGCTTGCAAATGCGGCCCGTCTGGGCCACAACGGTTCGTCGTGGAAACCGAGCAGGAAGCTCATGGTCCAGGCGCTGTCCCTTCCGGTGGTTGCGGCGAGTTGCCGCAGATGAACGCGACCGCCTACATCGAGACGTCGGTGGTCAGCTACCTGACGGCGCGCCCATCGCGGGACGTGGTGGTCGCCGCATACCAGGAGGTGACGCGCGAGTGGTGGGGGGACGCCGCCGCCAGGTTCGAGCTGGTCGCGTCGGAACTGGTGCGCGCGGAATGCGCGGGCGGGGACCCGGGCGCCGCGCGGGATCGCCTGAAGATGCTCGAAGGCGTCGCGCTGCTGGGCGCCTCGCCGGAGGCCGAGGACCTCGCGCAGCGTCTGCTTGATCTCGGCGCGGTTCCGCGCGAAGCTGCGGCGGACGCGGCGCACATCGCCATCGCCGTGACGAACGGCGTCGAGTACCTGGTGACGTGGAACTTCCGTCACATCGCCAACGCGGCGATGCGGGTGCGGATCGAACGCGCGTGCAGACAGGCGGGCTACGAGCCGCCGGTGATCTGCACGCCCAGCGAACTGATGGAGACCGGACATGCGGACGAGGGAGACTGACCCGGTCATGGCCGAGGTCCGGGCGGTTCGGGACGGAATCGCGGCGCGCGCCGACTACGACGTGGCCGCGATCTTCCAGCGCATTCGCGAGATGGAGGACGGGTCCGGACGCGAGTACGTCGAGTACCCTCCGCGCCGGCTCGTCGAAGGTTCCGGCGAGCAGCTGGCCGTCTGAGCGCGCAACCCGCACGGGCGGAGACCGCCTGCGGGCTCCGGTCGGCGAAGCCGACTCGGGCGCGGGCCGCCGGAAGGCGGCATCGCCGCAATGGCCCTGCAAGCGCCGCCGCAGCAGGCATGCCGGGACCTAGGGACCAGCCCGGACTACGAGCCGATCAGCACTGTGGCCGCACAATCGAGCCAGCAAGGTGCGCTTGCCGGTCGTGCGGCTCGGCGCTTTGCTGGCGGTAAGGTGGGCGCCGGCGATCAGCGACAGGCGACTGACGAGGCTGGCCACCCTGAGCGGGTCGGCGCCACGGAAGGGGCAGCACCGGGACGCCAGGAAGGATCTCGGAGTCGCGCCGCCGCGGAGTCGCCGGCGTCGCAGTTCGAGTCACGAAAGAGCGCGTGATGGGTTCGGTGCCGGTTTGTTGGAACACCCCCAGAAAACCTATTCAACCGACTGTATTTATTGATCTTTTTTAGGATCTCTCGTTCACGCCGCAGCCCATGGCCCAGGCGCCCTGGTCGTCGGTCAGGACGAACAAAACGTTGGGGCGGTGCGGATCGCGGCTGGCCATTACTTCGTAGTGTCGATCTGCCGGCCCAACGCCGCCAGGAAGTTCGCCTCGTCCCTGGGTGAGACGAAGATCCGAGATTCGGCGTACGAGATCAGCATGCGCTTGCGGCTCAACGCGAAATCCTCGCGGAATTCGACCGGATGGGGCCGACGGGGCCACCGCTTGACGGTAGTGATGTCGGCTAGGTCGATGCGCTTGCGACCAAAGAGTGACGAGACCGTCAGCGTTCCGTTGCGAATGCGGTAGGTCGTTCCCGCCAGTAGCCACACGGGCATCGCGACGGCAAGAACCAGCACGGCGGTCGCCATCACGCTGTGGGTGGAGCTAGTCGTCACCGTCAGCAACAGGATCATCGCGCCGGCGCTTAGGGAGCAGCCCAGCATCTGGCCACAGGCGGGCCACCCGATCGCCGATCGAAAAACCCGCCCCGGTTCGTCGCCGGGGTTCGTCGGTTTGGCTGGGCGTTCGTTGACCATGGACCGCATCGCGAGATCGAAGCTTGCCACTTGTACGCCATGCGTGCCGAACTGGCAAGGAACCGACATTGCCGATGTCTGCCTGATGCACACATCTGTACGGGAGTGCTATCGTGGTTCCGTCGTTGTGGATACGACGTCGGTCAATGGTCGACACCCTCACACCCGCCCAGCGCAGCGCCCTGATGTCGCGCATCCGCGGCGTGGACACCAAGCCGGAACTCGCGGTGCGACGCGGCCTTCACGCCCGGGGCTACCGGTACCGGGTCCACCTGCGTGGATTGCCGGGACGACCCGACGTGGTGTTCACGAAGCGACGGATCGCGGTGTTCGTGCATGGCTGCTTCTGGCATCGTCATGGCTGCGCCAAAACGTCCGATCCGAAGTCGCGCGTCGAGTACTGGCAGACCAAGTTCGAGTCCAACGTCGAGCGCGACCGCCGCAACCAGGAGCAGTTGCTCCGCGACGGCTGGCGGGTCTTCGTTGCCTGGGAATGCGAAGTGGAGAAGGACGACACGCTGATCGCGCGGCTCGCCGATTTCCTCGGGCCGCCGCGGCTGCCCGAACCTGCTTGACCGGGTCGTTCCATGAAGCGCACGGCCGCCCAGGCGTTGGTGGAGACGCTTGAGAACCAGGGGGTCGACCGGGTCTTCTGCGTTCCCGGCGAGAGCTATCTCGATGTGCTCGACGCGCTGCGGGACTCGCCCATCCAAACCGTGGTCGCCCGACAGGAAGGCGGTGCCGCCATGATGGCGGAGGCCGATGCCAAGCTCACGGGCCGCCCCGGCGTCGTCTTCGTCACCCGAGGACCGGGTGCGGCCAACGCCAGTTCGGGGGTTCACGTGGCCCAGCAGGACTCCACGCCGCTGGTGCTGTTCGCTGGCCAGGTAGCGCGCGCCGCCCGGGGCCGCGATGCCTTCCAGGAACTCGACTTTCCAGCCTTCTACGGGGGGATGGCCAAGTTCGTGGCCGAGGTTGACGACGCGGACCGGCTGCCGGCCGTCGCCGCCGCCGCTTTCCACACGGCTTTGTCGGATCGCCCGGGGCCGACGGTGGTGTCGTTGCCGGAGGACATGCTCGGAGAGCCCTGTGCGGTGCCACCCGGCGGGTGCGCCATGGTGGACGACGAGCCCTTGGACGACACGCTCGTGCGCGAGTTCGACGCTCGGTTGGAGAGCGCCGAACGTCCACTCGTGGTGGTCGGCGGCTCGCTTTGGCGCGGGCCGGACACGGCGAGACTCGCGAACTACGCGGAGGTCGCGGGCGTTCCCGTCGCTTGCGTGTTCCGGCGCCAGCAGCTTTTCGACCACGAACATCCCCACTACGCCGGCGACATCGGCATCGGCACTAACCCGGCGTTGCGCCGCGGCGTCGAGGAAACCGACCTGCTCGTGCTGCTCGGCACGAGATTCTCGGAGATCCCAAGCCAGTCGTACGCGCTTCCCTTGGCGCGCACGCCGGTGGTTCACGTGCATCCCGATGCCTCGGAACTGCACCGGGTGCATCGGGCGGAATTGGCGATCCGGGCCCGTCCCGGCGCTTTCCTGGCGGCATCGGCGGCCCGGGGCAGGCGAACCGTGTACGTGGATGCCATGCATGCGGGCTACCTGGAATGGTCGCGGCTACCGCACCCGTCGCCCGGGGCAATGAACATGGGCAAGGTGATGGCCACGCTCCGCGACCTCGGCGAGGCGGACATGATCGTCACCAACGGGGCAGGCAACTACTCGGGCTGGGTACACCGCTTCCACCGCTTCCGTCGGTTCGGAACCCAGGTGGCGCCCACGTCGGGATCCATGGGCTACGGACTGCCGGCGGCGATCGCGGCGAAACTCCGCCACCCGGACCGCACCGTGGTGTGCTTCGCCGGCGATGGATGCTTCCAGATGACCGGCCAGGAGATCGCCACCGCCGTGCAGTACGACGCCCGCGTGATCGTCCTGGTGGTCGACAACGGCATGTACGGCACCATCCGCATGCACCAGGAGCGCTCGTTCCCGGGTCGCGTCCACGCCACGTCGCTGATCAATCCCGACTTCGCGGCCCTGGCCCGGGCCTGCGGCGCGTACGGGGAACGCGTGGAGCGCGATGCGGGTTTCCCGGCCGCGTTCGCGCGGGCCCGGGAAGCTCATGCGCCCGCAGTGTTGCACCTCGTGGTCGACCCGGAGGCGATCACACCCGCCGAGACGCTGTCGGGCCTGTACGTGGACGCGGTCATTCCACGCTGATCAGCTCCGTCACCATGGTGCCTCCGCCGGCCATGGGGGGCATCGTCGCCTCGCTCTTGACGGCGAGATGCGGCTTGGCGCGTGTCACCCAGTTCTTGCCCGAGATGCCTGTGCCATCGGCGCTGGCAATGTCCAATCGGTACGCATCGAAGGTTCCCGCAGGCGTTTCCACCGACTCCGCTGCGACCACCTCGATGTGCATCTGCTGCAGTTGCTGCATGCCCGGTTCGAATGCCTCTACACGGGTCTTGAACCCCGGTTCGAGCGGCATGACGGCAAGCGCTGTCTCCAGGTGGCCGAGGACCGTCCCTTCGAACGACACATCGACATCCATCGTGTTCCCGCCCGGCACGGTCACGGCACCCGTGATCGCGTCATCGGCGAAGTCCAGCCTCATGCTGAGCGGACCTTGATCAATGGCTCGGTGCACGGGGCGAAGGCTGTCGATTCGCAGAAACGCGATGTCGGACGCCTGGCCCATCGGCGAATCGACGGTGGTCGCGATGCGCCACACCTCTTCGTCGTTGTGGGTCGTCCTTGACCGCTCAACGGAGGTGTCCATTGTCATCGACTGACCGGCCATCTCCATGGTGATTCGGTAGGTCAGCGCAACAGGCTCCAGGTTGGAGCCGTCCAATGCGACCTCGACGAAATCGCCGTCGTCGGTGCTCGGCATCTCGACATTGTCGATGTCCACCCGGAGTTCGCGCAGTTTCGCTGAGATCTCCGGGGCAGTCTCGCGCTGGTAGCGACCGTCGAGATGCCGGGCCAGGAATCGCTCTATGCCGGCGAACATGGCCAAGCGGTTCTCCTTGCCTCGGAAGCCGTGGCCTTCGTCCGGCGCGAGCAGGTACTGCACGGGACGGTCGAGATCGCGCAGCGCGACGACGATCTGATCCGACTCGGCTTTCTTCACACGCGGGTCGTTGGCGCCTTGGATGATGAGCAGCGGCGCCTCGATGTTCTCGGCGTGGAAGAACGGCGATTGCGCAGTGAGGCGCGCGCGGTCTTCCTCGTCGTCGGGGTCGCCTACGCGGCGCATGAACATCTGCTTGGTGGGACCCCAGTAGGGAGGGATCGAGTTCAGCAAGGTGATGATGTTGGACGGGCCGACGATCGAGACGCCGGCGGCGTAGAGATCCGGCGTGAAGGCGACCCCGGCAAGCGTCGCGTAGCCGCCGTACGACGCGCCCATGATGGCGACCTGCTCGGGGTCGGCGATGCCCTGGTCGACGAGGTATTCCACGCCGTCGGTGATGTCGTGCTGCATGATTCCCGTGCCCCATTCGCCGTTCCCCGCGTTGAGGAACGCCTTGCCGTAGCCGGTCGAAGCGCGGAAGTTCGGCTGCATCACGGCGTAGCCCCGGTTGGCGAGGAACTGCACCCAGGGGTGGTAGCCCCAGTAGTCGCGCCCCCAGGGCCCGCCGTGGGGCAGAATCACGGTGGGCAGGTTCTCGGCGGGCACGTCCTTCGGCGTGACGAGATACCCCGGTATCTCCTGGCCGTCCCGCGCCTTGTAGCGAATGGCCTGCATGGGAGCAAGGCGATCGCTCGGCAGTTCCGGCCGGGAGTCGTAGAGCTTGTCGAGCGTCTTTGTGGCGCGGTCGTAGAGATAGACGGCGCCGGGATTGGTGTCGCTCCCGACCACGACGATCTGCGTCGATTCGTCCTCGGTGCTGGATTGATAGCTGATTTCGCCGTCGGGAAGTTCATCGCGCAGCCACTCGAGCTCGCGCTGCAGCGCTTCGGTGCGCGGATAGATGCGAACGCGGTCGCCGGTGTAGGACGTCGCGACCAGCTCTTCCGTGACGTCGGAGAACCAGGCGCCCCCGAAGTCCACCTCGCCCTCGGGGTCCGATTCGACGACCTCGGATTCGCCGCTCTCGACATCGACGAGCAGGAGCCCCGAGAGGTCGACGCCCTTGTTGCTCCGCATGTAGACGCGCTTGCCGTCCTTGTGGAACCGCACGGGTCCGCAGTTCTCCTCGAAACCGCATTCGTAGAGAACCCGGCCGAGTTGGCCGTCCTCCACGACGAGGGTCTCGTAGCCCCCGTCCGGGCGTTGCCGGGCGGCGAGTCGAACCGCCCCGGTGAGGTCGGTGACCCAACCCGCGACGTTGCTCGTGTTCTCGATCAGCATTTCGCGTTCGCCCGTGTCGATGTCGAGGCGATAGACGTCGTGGAGCGCAGGGTCGCGGTCGTTGATGCCCACGATGATGCGGTTCGGCGTGGCCTCGGGGACGGCGTAGATGAACGCCCGCACGCCCTCGATGGGCGTCAGGTCTCGGGCGTCGGGTGCGCCGGTCGCTTCGTTGACTTCGCCTGCGGGATCGACGGCGTAGACGTGGTAGTTCTCGTTGCCGCCCTTGTCCTGGACGTAGAGCACGTAGCGGCTGTCCTCCGTCCAGAAATAGCCGCCCACGGGACGTTCGGTGTCGGCGGTGATCGGCCGTGCGGCATCGAACGGTGCATCAAGGGCCTTCACCCAGATGTTCACGATCCCGTTGTGGGGTTTGCGGAAGGTGATCCATTTGCCGTCCGGCGAGATCTGGGTGCCGGAAATCTCGGGATCGCCGAAGAAGACCTCCCGGTCGATCAGCGGCGGCAAGCTGGCCAGACGACGCTCGACGGGGTCGTCTGGTGGCTCCTGTGCGTGGGTTGCCATGGGTGCGACGGCGAAAGCTGCCACCAGCGCGTTCCGGACGTATTGGGCGATTCGCATTTGCTTACGGCTCCGCCGTTGCGGGGGCGGCAAGCGTATCACTTGCACGCGGCTTCGCATGGACGTAGTCCGGACGCGAAGGCGGCCCGCTGGCAAATGCGACCGCCCAGCGATGCGAAGCTCCTTCGTAGGGCGACCCTTGCGGTCTGTCGATTAATGCAGCGTCGGTTCAACGGTACGAGAATGCGGCAGCATTCTCGATCGCGCCCGCAGGGCGCGCCGGGACGGGACAAGCCCGTCCCCTACGGTCGCATCGGAAACCGCGTGGGACCCTTGAGTTCGTCGAGGCGGGGCTGAATCCAGTCGATCCAACGGCATAGCACCGGGCGGGTTTCCCGGGGATCGATCAGTTCATGCACCGCGAAGGACTCGGCACGGGGATAGGGCGAACGGGCGCTGCGCAGCCGGTCTTCGAGTTCGCGGCGCTTGGCGTCGGGATCCTCGGCGGCGGCGATTTCCCGATGAAAGGCCACCGCAACGCCACCCTCGAGTGGCAGTGCGCCGGATTCCACCGATGGCCAGGCCAGCACGTAGTTGTCCGGTGCGTAGTGGGCGGCGGTGGCGACGCCGAAGCCCTTGTGGACCTGGATCGCGGCCCACGGGATTGTGGCCTGGGCTGCGGCGGCGACGGCGGCCATGCCGTACCGGATCGTGCCGTTGCGTTCGGCTTCCGGTCCGATCATGAAACCGGGCTGGTCGACGAAGTTGACGATGGGCAGGTGGAAGGTGTCGCACATCTCGACGAAGCGGCGGTATTTCTGGCCCGCCTCGGCGGTCATCGCGCCGGCGTAGACCCGGTTGTCGTTGGCCAGCACGCCCACCGGCTGCCCATCGAGACGGGCAAGTCCGGCGATCTGGCTGGGTCCGTACCCGGGGGCAAGCTCGAAGAAGGAGTCGCGGTCCATGATCATGGCGACGATCTCGCGCATGTCGAACGGGGCGTTGGAGTCCCGCGGGATGGCGGTGAGAAGTGCCTCCTCCATGCGTTCGGGATCGTCGTGGCAGTCGGTGCGCGGCGCACGTTCGTGGACATTGCCGGGGAGATAGCTCAGGAACCGGCGGACTTGGCCGAACATGTCGTATTCGTCCTCCGCGACATTGTCGATGATGCCGCTCTTGGCGTGGATGTGGGCACCGCCGAGTTCGTCCTTGGTGAGGCTGACCCCAAGTGCGCGTTCCACCAGCGCGGGCCCGCCGATCATCACCTGCGCGGTGTGGCGGGTCATCACCGAGAAGTGGGAAGCTACGAGTCGCCCGGCGGGGAAACCGGCCACCGCGCCGGCCGCCATGGATACGACCGGCACCTCGCCCATGGCGTCGGCGATGATCCGGAATCGGTGCGCGGAATAGACGGGCTCGCCGACCGTCCCGCCCCGGCGTCCGCCGCCGCCCTTGACGCTGCCGCCGCCACCCTCTAGGGAACGCACCAACGGCACCTTGTACTGTACCGCGAGATGCTCGGCGTAGACGCTCTTGCGCAAGCCGGCGGCGTTGGGCGAGCCGCCCTTCAGCGTGAAGTCCTCGCCACCCACCACGACCCGGCGGCCTTCGACTCGACCGAAGCCGACCACGTAGTTGGCCGGCACGAAACCGAGCAGCTTGTCGTTGTCGTCGTAGTCCGGGATGGCCGTGGCCTGGCCCTGTTCCTGGAACGTGCCGGGGTCCAGGACGCCGTCGATGCGCTCGCGGATGGTCAGGCGGCCCCGGGCGTGCTGTTTCGCGACTCCCTCCTTGCCGCCCTGCTGCTTGGCCAAGCGGCGACGGCGGTGGATTTCGCGGACTTCCTCTTCCCAGCTCATGCTTTGGGTGGCCTCAGGTCTCGAGGATCGCGATGACCTGGTCTTCCTCCACGGCGTCCTCTTCCGCGACCCGGAGTTCCGAGACGGTTCCGGCCTCGGGAGCTTCCACGGGAATCTCCATCTTCATGGACTCGATCATCATCAGCACATCGCCCGCATCGACCCGCGTACCGGCTTGCACTTCCAACTTCCAGACGTTACCGGTGACTTCGCTTTCAATTTCGAGCCGTGCCATGGATTGAGGGCCCCTTTGCGGAACGGGCGTTTATAGCAGAATCGACGGCCGATGGGGCATGGTGCCCGGTTCTCCGTACCCTCGCGCAGGTCTTGTCAAGACCCATCGAGCCAACGTCTCACAGGAAGGCGCGGCGTTTTCCCACCCGATCTTGGGAGTTTGGCTGCCGTCGGCGCGTTTGCCGCCGATCAACAATCCCGAGAAACACCACCGGAGAGATTGATGACCGCTTGCCTGAATGGAACAGAGCCGTTGCAGCAAAGTTTGAGCGGCGATCGACGGCTGTGCTACGTTGACCGCCGGTCGTCGTGCCCGCATCTTGGACCGAGACATGGCAGAAGCACTGGTCGCCCAAGTCGATCCCGTTGAGTACCCGACGTCGGACGGCAGACCGGTGGCGGAGACCGATCTCCACTACCTGCGCCTGGCCGGGGCCGCCTACGGCATCCGTAGGCTCCTCGCGTCTCGCGACGACGTCTACGTGGGGTCGAACCTGCTCGTCTACGACGAACCCGGCAATCCTCGCCGGCACCTTTCGCCCGACATCTTCGTGGCTTTCGGGGTCGAGGCGGGCTCTCGGGATCTCTACAAGATCTGGGAGGAGCAACCGCCAGCCTTCGTCCTGGAGATCACGTCGAAGTCGACGCGCCGGGAGGACGAGCGCACCAAGCGTCGGCGCTACGCGCAATGGGGCGTCGGCGAGTACTTCCTCTACGACCCGCGAGGAGAGTGGCTGTCGCCGGCACTCCAAGGTCTGGCGCTTGCGGGCCGGCGCTACCGGCGGATGGACGAGGTCCTGCTCCCGAACGGCGAGCGGGGCTTGCGGAGCGATGTGCTGGGCATCTGTCTGTGGCTCAGGGGCGCCGAGTTGAGGCTCTTCGATCCGGCCTCGGGACGCGACCTTCGCACGCCGGAGGAGGAAGGTGCCGAACGGGAGGCAGAGGCGGCGGCCAGGGCAGCCGCCGAAGCACGGGCGGGTGCCGCCGAAGCGCGGGCGGGTGCCGCCGAAGCGCGGGCGGGTGCCGCCGAAGCGCGGGCGGGTGCCG
>JAPPND010000071.1 GCA_028818795.1 Gammaproteobacteria bacterium
CCCCGTCAGGTGGCCTCCGGGGTGAACGCGAGCGCGTGTTCGAAGCCGAGGTCGACCGACGCCAAAATCCGTGCCTTCGTCTGCGCGTAGGCCCACGAATCCAGACCGGCCAACTCGTTGAAGAACGGCTTCGCCGCGAGGCGCAGGTCGGCACCCGGCGGATAGACTCGGTGAACCAGGCCGCGGGCTTCGGCGGTTGGGCCGTCCATGGTTTCTCCGAGGTAGGCGATGGGGGTGACGACGGATTGGTTGACCAGGCGGGGCAGCTTGTAGGACCAGCCTTCCGCCGCCCAGAGCGCCCGGTGGATGCGCGGATCGCCGTAGTTCACGTCCTCGGTGGCGAGTCGGAAGTCGCAGGACAGGCTGTAGTCGTAGCCGGAACCCAAGGCGTGGCCATGCAACAACACCACCGTCGGCTTGGGGCAGGCCCGAAGTAGGGCGGCGGATTCGAGCAGGAACGCCGGGCCGGTGCCAAGGTCGAGATCCACCTGACGGCCCCTCATGGGATCCTCGCCTTGCGGGGCGCCTGCCGTCAGGTCGTCCCCGGCACAGAACGCGCGGCCTTCGCCCGACAGCACCAGGACTCGCACGGAATCGTCGTCGCCAGCGGCCTCGACGGCGTCCTTGATGCGCACGTGCTGGTCAAGGTCCAGGGCGTTTAGTTTCCGGGGTCGGTTGAGAATCAGGTGACGGACCGGCCCGTCGTCCCGGACGACCAACGGCGTGTCATCGCTCATCGACCCTTGAACTCCGGCGGTCGGCGCTCCCGCCAGGCTTTCATTCCCTCCAGCCGGTCCTCGATGACGTGGGTCTGGCGGACGCCGAGGGAGTGCACCATGGCGGCATCAAAGGGCAGGTCGAGTTGGGGCAGCACCTGGAGCTTGTGGATCTCCCAGGCGCGCGTCGGCAGTTTGGCGATTTCCTCGGCGAGTTCGATTGCCCGGGAGTCGAACGAGTCTACATCCACGACTTCGTGAACAAGCTGGATCCGTTTCGCCTCCTCGGCGGTAAGGATCTCGCCCAGCAACAGGATCCGCATCGCCTGGGACTGGCCGACGAGCTTTGGCAGCAGGTAGGCGATGCCCGTCGCAGCAGCGCGGCCTTGGCGAATGCGCGGGTCGCCGATCCGCGCCGTGGTCGACGCAAGGCGGATGTCGCAGACGCAGGCCAGATCGAACGCCAGCCCAAGGACCTCGCCGTGCATCAACGCCAGCGTCGGCTTCATGAATCCGCGCAGTGCCTTGATGGCGTCTTGCTCCGGCAACGGACCGGGGCCGTGCGAACCCTTCGGGTGCCGGTGTGCGAGCCGCGCCGGCCACTCGCCCATGTTGGTCCAATCGTCGCCCCCGCTGCGGCAGTCCAGCACCAGCGCGCGAGTGCTCGAGTCCCGGGCCGCCTCGTTCACCGCATCGCGGAGGGACTCGAGCATGGAAAAGTCGATTAACCGTCCGCCGAAGCTGATCCTGGTCGCCTCTCCGGCGGTGCGAACGTCGAGCATGCTTCTTCCCTTCGCCAATGTCCGTGGACATGATACGCAGTCCCGCGATGTCGACGGAGGTTCAATTGCGTCGTTGCTTCGTTGTCTTACTCCTTGCGGTCCTGGCGGGATGCGCGACGGCCAAGCGTGGGCCGACGGAGACGTTCGAGGTCCGCTCTTCTCCCACCGGTGCGTCGGTCACGTCGACCAGCGGCTGGGAGTGCGTCACGCCTTGCATCGTCAAGGTCGCCCGGCGTGGAGACTTCGTGGTGACCGTCCGCAAGGACGGCTACGTCACGCAGACGTTCACCATCAAGTCGGTGCCGGTCCAGGGCAACAAGAAAGGGCTCAAGGACCGTGTCGTCGTCGGGGAGACCGAATACATCGGTCGCGTCACCGATTGGGCCAGCGGCGCCAACCGCGAGCACCAACCGAATCCGCTAGAGGTCGAACTCGAGCACGAATAGCCCTCGGCGGTTGTTGGGTGCCGTAGGGGCGAGGCTTGTCCTCGCCCGATGCCGTGTTCGCGGGACGGGACAACGCCGCCAGACGGCTCGACCGCGCCCGCCAGGGCGCGCACTCGCCGTCTGGCCCCAGCTCCCACCGCCCGAGGACTCCGCGCCATCAACGGCGCTAGCGCGCCGTTTCTGCGGCGCAGACTCCTCGGCCCGTCCCCTACGATGCGCGCAACGCCGCGATGCGCGCGTCCAGCGGCGGGTGCGAGGCGAATAGGGCTCGTAGACCCCGCCGGACGCCGCTTGAGATGCCGAATGCGGCCATGGACTCCGGCATCGTGTCGGGCATGTCGCTCGACGCCTTCAGGCGTTCCAGCGCGGCGGTCATGTTGTGCCGTCCGGCGAGTCGGGCACCTTGGGCGTCGGCCCGAAACTCGCGTTGCCGGGAGAACCACATGACGACGATGCTGGCGAGTATGCCGAGCACGATCTGGGCGACGATGGTGGTGACGAAATAGCCGATGCCGATGCCTTGCTCGTTGCGCAGTACCACCCGGTCGACGGCGAAGCCGATGACCCGGGCGAGGAACAGCACGAAAGTGTTCAGCACGCCCTGGATAAGCGTCAGCGTCAGCATGTCGCCGTTGGCGACGTGGCCGATTTCGTGACCCAGCACGGCCTCGACCTCGTTTTCGCGCATCGAGTCGAGCAGGCCGGTGCTGACGGCGACCAGCGCCTTGTTCCGGGAGGCACCGGTGGCGAAGGCGTTGGGCTGGGGCGATGGGAATATCGCGACCTGCGGCATGGCAATGCCCGCCGCTGCCGACTGCCGGGCCACGGTGTCGAGGAGCCACCGTTCGCCGGCGTTGCGCGGTGCGTCGATGATCTCGGCCCCGGTCGCCCGCTTGGCCATCCACTTGGAAAGCGCCAAGGAGACGAACGCGCCGCCGAAACCGAACAAGGCGCAGAACAGCAGCATGCCACCCGGGTCGAAGCCGTTCGCCACCAACGCGTCGGTGACGCCGAGCAGGCTGAACGCGACACTGGCCACGGTCAGGATGGCGATGTTGGTCAGGACAAACAGTGCTACGCGTTTCATGGCGTCCTCGTCAGCGACGTGCCTATTTGACATTTTTATGGCGTCGCTTGTTGCCGATCACAAGGGCGAAGACGCGATGCATCACCCGGTTTGTGAACGGGGCTACCTGATAGAATGGGCACTATTCCGTGCTGCACGGCGTTGATCCGGTGAAACCCCCCAAAAGGCAGCCATCGCGAGCGACGTGGCCGATCCGAAAATACCGCCTCGGCGAAGAGCCCCCTGCCGATTTGTGTGCCTCGACGACAGCCGAAGAGCGATTGCTGATGATGTGGCCGCTGGCGCGCGATGCGTGGGCGGCGGCCGGTCGAACGATCCCCGACTATGAGCGTAGCGAAGCCCCGATCCACATTATTCGCGGTGCGGATCGGAACCGAGTCGATTGAACCCGGTCCAGCTAGTCGTTGGGTCGGCGGCAGCGACGGTCCAATTCCAACAGTGCGTGGTCCAGGTCATCGGGTGTATTGATGTTTAGGAAGCCGTCCTCAGGGAAAACCACCTCGTCGACACCACCGGCGACGAGCCAGCGGTGGACGGCGCGTCCGCCGGCCCGGTAAAACTCGGCGAGCGCCGCGGCCTGTTTTCCGTCGAGGAGCATGGCCAGGTTCTGCCGGTGTCCGCCCGCAGAGACAACGGCCGCCCCATGCTCGCGGCAGGAAGGCGCCAGGGCGTGAACAAGGTTCGAGGGGAGAAACGGGGTATCCGCCGGGGTGGTGAGCGTCCAGGGCGTATCCACCACCGCCAATGCGGAGGCGATTCCCGCGAGAGGTCCCCGGTCCGGCTCGTCGTCGACGACGACCGGGTAGCCGAATCCGGCGTAGTGCGCAGAATTGCGCCCAACGGACAGCACGATCGAGTCAACCTGGGGTTCGAGCCGTGCGGTCACGTGCGCAAGGAGCGACTTGCCGCCCAAGTCGGCCAGGGGCTTTTCGATTCCACCGAGCCGTGTCGCGCGGCCGCCGCAGAGGATGATCGCCGTGACGGCGGGCAGTGCGGTTGGATCAGACGATGCGCTGCGGCGCGACATAGACGTTGAAGGTACGGGCCTTCAGGAATCCGACCAGGGTAATCCCGAGTTCCTCGGCGAGTTCGACGGCCAGACTGGACGGCGGACCGACCGCGGCGACAAACGCGGCACGGGTCATGGCGGCCTTTTGGATCAACTCGAAGCTGGCGCGGCCGGAGAGCAGGATACCGAGACCCGCAAGCGGCCGAGGCTCCTCCAAGAAGGAACCGATCAGCTTGTCCAAGGCATTGTGGCGTCCCACATCCTCGCGAAGGCGGCGGATTTGCCCCTTGGCATCGAAACACGCCGAGGCGTGGAGCCCGCCGGTGCGGTCGAACTCGGTTTGGCTCGCGCGTAGCGCTTCGGGTAGTCGGTGGAGGTCGCCGGCGTCGATTTCGAAGTCCTCGCGTTCCCCCTCGGGCAGTTGGATGCGAACCGCGTTGAGCGATGCCTTGCCGCAGATTCCGCAGCTCGAGGACGTGAAGAAATGCCGCACGAGTTTCGCGGCATCGAAACGGACTTTATCGGCAAGGGTCACCTTGACGACGTTGTACAGGCCCTTGTCGGGACTCGGCGGGCCGCCGTACTCGACACGGTCGATGTCGGCGTGGTCGCGAATCACCCCTTCGGTGTAGAGGAACCCGATGGCCAGATCGAAGTCGTTGCCCGGGGTCCGCATGGTCACGGAAATGCTCTGCTCGTCCGTTCCGTGCCCGGTCGCGAGACCAAGCCGGATCTCCATGGGCTCCTCGACGGTGACCAGATCGGTCACCTCGTCGGTGTCGCGCCCATGAAAGGCCACGTCGACGCGCTGGCTCTGCGCCGGTGCCCCCGATCGGTCGGATTCGAATGTCGCCACGGGGGCGGACGGCGTTAGCTACCCGCCGCGGCCAACGCCTCGGCCTGGTTTCGGGCGCGCTCAGCGAAGCGGTCCTGCCACTCGGAACGGTGGTTCGCCGGCCTCACTTCCACCGCCGTCACCTTGTACTCCGGGCAGTTCGTGGCCCAGTCCGACAACTCGGTGGTCACCACGTTGGTGCCGGTCTGGGGATGGTGGAACGTGGTGTAGACGACACCGGGCACTACCCGGGTGGTCACCTTGGCGCGCAGCGTGGTCTCCCCGATGCGACTGGTGACCGAGACCCAGTCGTCGGTACGGACGCCGCGGGTCTCGGCATCCGCCGGGTGGACCTCCAGAACGTCCTCGTCGAGCCACTCGACGTTGTCCGTCCGCCGGGTCTGGGCACCCACGTTGTACTGGGTCAGGATCCGGCCCGTGGTCAAGAGCAGCGGGAACTTGCGGTTGGCGCGCTCGGGCGTGGGCTGGTACTCGGTGAGGACAAAGAGGCCCTTGCCGCGCACGAACTGCTCTTCGTGCATCACCGGTGTGCCGGTGGGCGCTTGCTCGTTGCACGGCCACTGCACGCTGCCCTCCCGGTCCAGAAGGTCGAAGGTGACACCGGCGAAGATCGGCGTGAGTTGGGCGATCTCCCCAAGAATCTCTTCGACCGACGTGTAGTTCATCGGGTAGCCCATGGCGTTTGCGAGCGCCTGGGTTGCCTGCCACTCCTGCATGCCCGCCTTGGACGGCATCACGGCGCGAACCCGGTTGATACGCCGCTCGGCGTTGACGAAGGTGCCGTCCTTCTCGAGGAACGACGAACCCGGCAGGAAGACGTGGGCAAACTTGGCGGTCTCGTTCAGGAACAGGTCCTGGACGATGACGCACTCCATGGAGCCGAGCGCCGCCTCCACGTGCTGGGTGTTCGGATCGGACTGGGCGATGTCCTCGCCCTGGATGTAGATGCCCTTGTAGGTTCCCGCGCAGGCTTCGTCGAGCATGTTCGGGATCCGGTGACCGGGCTCGGCATCGAGTTCGACATTCCAGTGCGCGGCGAATTCGGCGCGGACGGCGTCGTCGGCCACCGGCCGGTAGCCCGAGAACTCGTGGGGGAACGAGCCGACGTCGCAGGAGCCCTGGACGTTGTTCTGGCCGCGCAGCGGGTTCACGCCGACGCCGGGACGGCCGATATTGCCCGTGGCCATGGCAAGGTTGGCCATGGCCATGACCATGGTGGAACCCTGGCTGTGCTCGGTAACGCCGAGACCGTAGTAGATCGCGGCGTTGCGGGCCGTCGCGTAGAGACGGGCCGCGGCGCGGAGGTCCTGCGCGGGCACGCCGAGAATGTCGGCCACGTTTTCCGGCGCGTTGGCCGGATCCCGGGCGAATTCGAGCCAGTCCCGGAACGACTCGGTGTCGCAGCGGTCTTCGACGAAGCCGTGGTCGATCAGGTCCTCGGTGACCACGACATGGGCGAAGGCGTTCATCAGCGGCACGTTGGTACCGGGCTGTAGGGCTAGGTGGTGCGTCGCCTCGATGTGCGGCGTACGCACGAGATCGATCCGACGCGGATCGCAGATCACGAGCTCGGCGCCTTCCCTTAGGCGTCGCTTCATCTGCGAGGCGAACACCGGGTGTCCCTCGGTGGGATTCGCCCCGATGACGACGATGACGTCCGCGTCCGCCACCGAGTCGAAGTTCTGTGTCCCGGCCGAAGTGCCGTAGGTCTGGCGGAGTCCGTAGCCGGTGGGTGAGTGGCACACCCGGGCGCAGGTGTCGACGTTGTTGTTGCCGAACGCCGCGCGCACCATCTTCTGCACAACCCAGACCTCCTCGTTGGTGCAGCGCGAAGAGGTGATGCCGCCGATGGACGTGCGGCCGTACTTCTCCTGGAGGTCCTTCAATCGCTTCGCGGCGTAGTCGATGGCCTCGTCCCAGCCCACCTCGCGCCAGGGATCGTCGATGGTCTCGCGGATCATCGGCGTGGTGATCCGCTCCCGGTGGTTGGCGTAGCCCCAGGCGAAACGGCCCTTGACGCAGGAATGCCCGTGGTTCGCCTTGCCGTCCTTGTGGGGGACCATGCGCACGACCACATCGCCCTTGACCTCGGCCCGGAACGAACAACCGACACCGCAATAGGCGCAGGTCGTGTCCACGCTGCGGTCCGGTACGCCGTGATCGACGACCGACTTCTCGATCAAGGTGGCCGTAGGGCAGGCCTGCACGCAGGCACCGCAGGACACGCATTCGGAATCGAAGAAGCTGTCATCACTGGTTGCCACCTTGGAACCGAAGCCGCGCCCATCGATGGTCAACGCGAAAGTGCCCTGGACCTCGTCGCAGGCGCGCACGCAGCGCGAACAGACGATGCACTTCGACGGGTCGAACTGGAAGTAGGGGTTGGAGGTGTCCATCACCGCGCCGAGATGGTTGGCGCCGTCGTCGTAGCGGACGTCCCGGAGCCCTACGGTGCCGGCGACGGTCTCCAGTTCGCAGTCGCCGTTGGCGGGACAGGTCAGACAGTCCAGCGGGTGGTCGGATATGTAGAGTTCCATTACCCCCCGGCGTACCCGCGCGACCTGCTCGGTCTGGGTGCGGACGACCATTCCCTCCTGCACGGGTTCGGTACAGGAAGCGATCAGGCCCCGGCGGCCCTCCACTTCCACCAGGCACACCCGGCAGGAACCGAACGCCTTCAGGTTGTCGGTGGCGCAGAGCTTCGGGATGTCGAGACCTGCTTCCCGCGCGGCGCGCATGATGGAGGTGCCGGCAGCAACCCGGATGGGAGCGCCGTCGATCGTGACATCGACGTATTCAACGCCGTTGGAAACAGCGGGTGCCGCGCCGTTGCCGTTGGCATCGAGACGCCGCGCCGGTTCGGCGTAGCGCACCACCGGCGGGGTGCCGAAGTCGGGGACCGATATGGTCATCGCCGGAAGTCCTCCGGGAACCGCTTGATCGCACTCATCACCGGAATGGGCGTCATGCCGCCCATCTGGCAGAGGCTCGCGGTCTCCATCACCTCGCAAAGGTCTTCAATAATAGTCAATTTCTGCTCGACATCGCGACCTTCGATGATCCCGCTCATGGTTTCCTTGCCGCGCACCGAACCGAGCCGGCACGGCGTGCATTTGCCGCATGATTCGACCTCGCAGAACTCGAACGCGTAATGCGCCTGCCGGGCCAGATCGACCGTGTCGTCGAATACCACGATGCCGCCATGGCCGATGCCGGCGCCCAGTTCCGCAATGGCCTCGTAAGTGAGGGGCGTATCGAACTCGTCGGGCGAAAGATAGGCGCCGAGCGGCCCGCCGATTTGGACCGTGCGGATCGGTCGACCGCTGCGCGTGCCGCCGCCGAAGCCGTTCACGATCTCGTCGATGGTGATCCCGAACGGCACCTCGATCAGGCCGCCGCGCTGGACGTTGCCGGCGAGCTGGAACGCCATGGTGCCCGTGGATCGCCCCACGCCCATGTCGGCGTACCACGATCCACCGTGCTTCATGATCGCGGGCACGGCGGCAAAGGAAATGACGTTGTGAACTAGGGTCGGTGCACCGAACAGCCCGCTGATGGCGGGAACAGGGGGCTTGACGCGGATCTCGCCGCGCTTCCCCTCGAGGCTTTCGAGTAGCGAGGTCTCCTCGCCGCAGATGTAGGCACCGGCACCGATGAACAGCTCGATGTCGAAGGCCTTGCCGCTGCCCAGGAGGTCCGTGCCAAGCAAGTCGTCGGCGTAGGCGTTGCCCAATGCGGCTTGGAAGATGTCGGCGGCGATGGGGTATTCGGAACGCAGGTACACGTACCCCTTCGTCGCGCCGGTGGCCAGGCCGGCGATGGTCATCCCTTCGATCAGACGGTAGGGGTCGCCCTCCATGAGGATCCGGTCCGCGAACGTGCCGGAGTCCCCCTCGTCGGCGTTGCAGACAATGTATTTCTGCTCGCCGGGCGTATCGAATACGGTGCGCCACTTGATGTGGGCGGGGAACCCCGCGCCGCCGCGCCCACGTAGGCCCGACGTTTCGATCTCGCCGATCAGGGACCCGGGATCGCGTTCCAGGCAATCCTCGAGGATCGTGGTCTTCGGCAGTTCGAGCGGATGGGCCGTGCCGGCACGATCGAAGACCGCCCGGGTTTGGCGTCGCAGGTAGTCGATTCCGGAGACCTCACCCAAGCACTTCGCGTGTCGTTCGTGTTGTTGGAAGATGCTCGGCACATCGTTGGCCGCTACGTTGCCGAACGCGAGATGTGTGCCGTCGTGCTCGATTTCCACCATCGGCTCTGCCCAGCACATTCCCCTTGAACCGTTGCGAACGATCGCAGCACCGGTGTCCGCGACGGCGGCAGCCACGGATTCGGCGCCCGCCGCGACCGCTGCGGTATCGAGGGGCACGTATGCGGCGGTCATGCCGGAATCTGCTCGGCCAGATCGCACAGATCGGCCCGGGCCAGCGGGCGTCCGTTGACCATCATCGAGGGTGCCTGGGCGCAGAGGCCCAGGCAGTAGACGGCGTCAAGCGACACGGTGTCCGTCGCCTCGCTGAGCTTGACGCCAAGATGTGTCTCCACGCGCTTGGTGAGCTCCCGCGCGCCAACGGACTGGCAGGCCTCCGCTTGGCAGACCCGCACACTTACCGGTGGCTGGGGTTTCGTCTTGAGGTCGTGATAGAAGGACACGATGCCGCGCACCTCCGCACGGCTCAAATTGAACACCTCGGCGACGACATGCTCGTGTGCCCGTCCGACGTATCCAATGCGACCGACGATTTCCCGCAGCGCGCTCAGTACGCCACCCACGCGGTCTCGGTGACCAAGGGCGATGTCACGCACTCTGGCGTCGGTGTCGTTGGCGGTTGCTGCCATCATTCGGTGTTAGCTTAGCAGCGTTGCCGTTCTTGGTGCTGCGTGCGATACCACGTTGGCGTAGATTTGAGTTGCCGCACGGCGTGCTAGGGCGTCTTGGGCTCCCAGCCTCATGTCGCAGACGTGGCCAGTAAACCCAAACCTGCGATGCGGCACTTGCGAGTGTCGACATGATCAGGCGACCATCCTCGTCGACGTTGCTGGCACCACTCGGGTGCCGCATTTACCGGGCGAGGGTTGGGTGCCCCCATCGAGCCGTGCAAACTCAACGGTCGTGGAGTGCTACTAGCGCGTCGGCAGCGCTCTCGCCGCTCTCAAAGATCTCATTGACGGCACTCCTGAGTACAGATTGGCGAGAATCGTATCGACATGCAGTGGAAGTGTGGAATCTCTAGTCTCAAAGACAGTACCGATTGCCGTTTTTCAGCTTGCAGTGATCGGTTAGCCGTCAAATTCTCTTGTAGTTTGGCCGGAAAGTTTCTTGGCAAAAGAATCCAAGACACGAATAGTCTGACCAGATGCCGCAGGTTGGCAACTATTGACTTGTCATTTGCAGATCCGGTGATTGACAGCGTCCTCCTGATGTAGACGATAAAGCGGCGCTCTTGTTCGTTTCATACTAGATTAGGCGACGAGCAACTTAGACTGACAACTGAACAGGAGGTCGACAGTGTTGAAAAACGGACCCGAAAGACATCACTTTGCTTCTTCGAAGCAAATGCGCCGGTTGATCGATATCTAACTTTGCAAGGAAACGAGCCAAAAATACGAAGTAAGTGTTGTTGGACCGGTCGTTACGTTTCCGGTTAAGTTCATTTCTGGCGATAGGATCTCTTTCCACCACCCCTGCCAACTTGGCGCTTTTACCCGATTCTTTGGCGTCTTTCCGACGGTTTCGAGCGATAAGGAGAAACGACGCGAACCCGAGCACGAACCCGATAAATCCGAGTGTATGGCTGGACCAGACGAGGGCGGCCCCGGAAAAAACGACGGCACTGCCGTTCACCAAAAGCTCGCCGTACTGGGTCGCTTGGTCGAGATCGATGTTCAGGGCCAAAGCGAGTGTCAAGCTGACCGCGATTAAGATCCGCGCCCTTGACCATGTGCCACGGGATGCAAGGGTTGGTGTGCCGAAGGCAGCTAGTTGGGCACGGGCGGGCACGGCGCGTGGCAACTTGGCAACGTTGCGGAGTGTCCTGCAATGCTGGGCTGCATCGCCGAGGCGCGTTATGGCCCACGTGGTCAGGTTGGGAACGCGCATCGCAGTAGCGAGGAACAAGCCGATCAGTTGTCTGCGGAGTATTTCACGGAAGCGAAGGAGGAAGCGTAGGAGGAGCATAGAAAACTCTCCTGTGAAGTTTTGGTGGTGTCGACGACCGGAGAATATACCAAAACCAGGTTGGTCCCTGTTCGAGTCCCCCCGATGCCCGGTTAGGTCCAGAGAACGGCCTGATTGACCGCCGGCTGAGTGACTGGGATGGTCTCGGACGGTCGGGGGTGCCGGCCCGATAGCGGGGCCGGATTCGCCTTCGTGAAGGCACTGTACGTGGCCGGAAGCGGCGGATTCCGACCGTGCTGCGCAGGGCCGCCCCCGCCGGTCCCGGCGTGTGGCGCGATTGCGCGGCGGGTCGCGCCATTCGACCTGCACGGTGGCGAAGTACAGCCAGTCGAGCCGGAAGTTGGTCTTCGCGAAGTCGAGCCGCCAGCGCCCGGTCTTGAGGAGCCGGGCCACCGGCGGACGAGATGCCGGATCAGCGGCGCAGCCCGTGGGCCCGCGCCGCGACCAGCAGCCGACCGTACTGACCGGCGCACAGCAGCAGCTGCGCCAGCTTGCTGCAGACGTAGAACGCCTGGTTCGCCGGAACCGCCGGCACGGCGGATGATGCAGGTCCAGATCGATCAGCGGCCCCCTGAACGCGTTCTCGTGGCCCTGCCTGCCGGCGCACCAGTTCGTCGACCGGCAGGTCGTCGCGCGAGACCAGGATCACCGTGTAGGCCGGGAACAGCTGGCCCTGGCCGCCCTCGCGGACGCGGCGCACCACCACGTAGCTCTGCTCCGCCTCCCAGCCCGCCGGCCGGTGCCGCATGGCGGTCGTCTCCTTGTCGAGGCCGATGTCCACCCACGCCGGGTCGGGCAGTTCGTCGATGCCGTCCAGCATCGGCGCCCGCTTGCGCGGATCGGTCACGCTCACCGAGTAGTCCCAGCCCCGCGGCCGGCAGTACGCGACCCAGCTTGCCGCGGTAGTAGGCGTTGTTCGCCCGAAGTCAGACCGGCGTGCCGGCCGGCAGCGGCGTGTGGCGTCGCGCTCCAGCTGTTTGCGACAGCCGCTGCCGCCGCCCGGACGCAGCCGGTCGCTGGCCCACAGCGAACCCGGGTTCGAGTGCGGGTTGTCACCAAGGTCGGTCAAATGCCTATTCGGAGTTCATCATTGCAGACGCGGTGTGGATGCAGGGTTGCGGTTAAGTTAAGTTGGCACGGCCACGCGACTGGAGCTACAACCAAGGGGGTTCAGTGGGGCTTTTGGACGATACATTGGAGCGCTGGCGCAAGGAATCCGCAACGGCGAAGTACAGCCGGGAGCGTGACAAGGGGACGGCATTCGAGCGCTTGTGCCAAGTGTTCCTGACGCACGACTCGGTATGGAGCCAGACTCTTGAGCCACCCCTCTCTTGGTCGGACTGGGCTTTGGGCCGAGACGGCTTCGACGCCAAGGACACCGGCGTCGATCTGGTGGCCAAGCTGCGCAACGAAGACGGCTGGTGCGCCATCCAATGCAAGTTCCGCGACGAAGGCGGCTCGGTCTCGAAGGGCGAGATCGACTCGTTCATCAGTGCATCAGGGAGCACCGAGTTTGCGAGTCGGATCCTGATTGACACGACGGGCAGGAGACTGGGTCCCAACGCCGAGAATGCGATGAGGCGACAGGACCGCCCCGTGACCCGCATCGGACTGTCCGAACTCCGGCAAAGCCGAATCCGGTGGGAACGCTATTTGGCGGATCGCAGTGTGCAGTACCGACCACCGAAGAAGCTCCTGCCGCACCAGCAGGAAGCGCTGGAAGCGGTCGCGAAGGGTCTCGCGGGAACAGGAACCCGGGGCAAGATGATCATGGCCTGCGGGACCGGCAAGACGTTGACCGCGTTGCGCATCGCTGAACAACTGGTTGGCCCAGGCGGACGCGTTCTGTACCTAGTGCCGAGTTTGTCGTTGATGTCCCAGACCGTGCAGGAGTGGACGGACAATGCCGAGGTTCCACTGCGGTGTTTCGCGGTTTGCTCGGATTCGCAGGTCTCGTCAGGACGACAGGATCGACATGGACTCGTTGGACTTAGCGCTTCCCGCCACAACGGACGCATGCAAGATAGCGGCCAGCGTCCGCAAACGGGCATCCGACGCGATGACGGTCGTCTTCGCCACGTACCAGTCCACATCGGTTATCAAACGGGCGCAGGCCATCCGAGGCAAGGGTCTGCAACGTTTCGACTTGGCCATCTGCGACGAAGCGCACCGCACCACGGGCGGACACATACCAGGCGAGGACGATCCCTCGCACTTTCTGGCGGTCCACGACAACGGGAAGATCAGGGCGACCCGCCGGCTCTACATGACGGCGACGGCGAAGATCTACGGGCAAGCAGCGCGAAGTCGTGCCGAGTCCGTGTCGGCAGTGCTCTGCTCAATGGACGACGAGAAGCTCTTTGGGCCGGTCCTGTATGAGATCGGCTTCGGTGATGCCGTCGACCAGAGACTGTTGTCTGACTACAAGGTAGTCGTGCTGGCCGTCCCCGAAGGAGCCGCCGCCCGCACGCTCCAGAGAAGCCTTGCGGGGAAGGGCCAACTCAAGCTCGACGACGCTGCCAAGATGATCGGCTGCTGGCGCGCTCTCGCCAAGGTGGACGCCGACGAGTTCGGCGACGACTCGGCCACTCCCATGAGACGGGCGATCGCCTTCTGCCGCGACATCGATTCGTCCCGGTTGGTGGAAGCCGCGTTCTCGCGGGCGGTGGACGAGTACCAGTCGCAATCGGATCGGTACGGCGAGGAGCTTCGGGGACACAACTTCGAGATCCGCCACGTCGACGGGACGTTCAACGCCGACGCCCGAAAGAGCGCCCTGGACTGGCTGGGCGGAGACGCTGTCGAAGGATGTCATGTCCTGACCAACGCCCGTTGCCTTTCGGAAGGCGTCGACGTTCCGGCCTTGGACGCCATACTGTTCATGCACCCGAGGAAGTCCCAGATCGACATCGTGCAGGCCGTGGGCCGCGTAATGCGGAAGGCCGAAGGCAAGAAGCTGGGGTACGTGGTCCTCCCGGTTGTGATTCCCTCCGGTGTCGCCCCTGAGGAAGCGCTGAACGACAACGAACGGTTCCGGGTCGTCTGGCAGATGCTGAACGCTATTCGGAGTCACGACGAACGGTTCGACGCTATGATCCAGCGCATCGAGATGGGAGAGGATCCGGAGAGACTCGGCATCGTGGCCGTGTCCGAGGACAGGTCGCTAACGAGACCCGGAGGCAGCAGACCCCGCCCGAAAAACGAGGAGCGGGACATCGAGTCCGAGGCACGTCAGATGCAGTTTGAGTTCGACCTCCCCTCGGCGGTAAAGGCGAAGATCGTCGAGAAATGTGGCGACCGGGCGTACTGGGAGGACTGGGCAGGCGATGTCGGCAAGATCGCCCAGGCGCAGATCTCGCGGATCACGGCGCTAGTGAACACGCCGTCGATCCGCAAGGCGTTCGACATGTTCGTGGATGAGTTGCGGGACGACCTGAACGATGCGGTGTCCGAGGCAGACGCGATCGAGATGCTCGCCCAGCATGCCGTCACCGCCCCCGTGTTCGAGGCCTTGTTTGGCGGAGACGGCTTCGTCAAGCGGAACGCCGTCGCTAAAGCGATGGAGAAGATGCTCCGGGCAATCGAGGACGAAAACCTCGAATCCGAGAACGAGAGCCTGCGCCGTTTCTACGCGAGCGTACGTCGGCGCGTGGCGGGTGCGAAGAGCGATCGTGCCCAGCAGGAGATTGTTGCAGAACTCTACGACAAGTTTTTCCGCAAGGCGTTCCCAAAGACGACCCAGCGGCTGGGCATCGTCTACACACCGGTCCAGGTCGTCGACTTCATCCTGCACTCCGTGCAGCACGTGCTCGAGACCGATTTCGGGACGAGATTGGGCGCCAAAGGAGTCCACGTTCTCGACCCGTTCACGGGCACGGGCACGTTTGTGACACGGCTACTGCAATCCGGGCTGCTCGAACCCGGAGACATGGACAGAAAGTACCGACGTGAGATTCACGCCAACGAAATCGTCCTGCTGGCCTACTACGTGGCGACGGCTAACATCGAGAAGACCTACGCTTCACTACGGGACAGATATGCACCGTTCGAAGGTATATGCCTCACCGACACGTTTACGATGCAGACTCAGGAAGACCTCGTAGCGCGGTTGATGCCGGACAATTCCAAGCGACGCGAACGGCAAAAGGAGCTGCCGATCCGTGTGATCATCGGCAACCCGCCTTGGTCAGCGTGGCAAAGGAGTTCTGCCGACGACAATCCGAACGTGAGCTACCCCGATATCGAGAAGCGGATCGAGTCGACGTACGCGGCACGGTCGAACGCGGTCCTAAAAAGCAGCCTTTACGACACCTACAAGATGGCCATCCGATGGGCGTCCGACCGGATTGGACAGCAGGGAATCGTGGCATTCGTGACAAACGGCTCATGGATTGACGGCAACGTGGACGCGGGCATCCGTGCGTGCGTGGCGGAGGAGTTCAACTCGATTCATGTCTTGAACCTACGGGGCAACCAGCGTACGCAAGGCGAACTCTCGCGTCGCGAGGGAGGGAAGATATTTGGTCAAGGCTCCCGAGCACCAGTGGCGATCACACTGCTGGTTAAGAACCCCAATACGGAGTTCGATGGCTGCCGCATCCTCTACCGCGACATCGGCGATTACCTTAGCCGGGAGGAGAAGCTCGCAATGCTGGAGCAGTCTCGTTCGATTTCGGGCATCGACGACTGGCGGGAGATAGTACCCGATGAACACCAAGACTGGCTCGGGCAGCGCGATGAGGCGTTCAAAACGCTCTGCCCCATAGGGTCAAAGGAGTCGAAGGCGGGTTCCGCCGATGACGCCGTGTTTGCACTCTACTCACGAGGTATGGCGACTAGTCGCGATGCATACGTCTACAACTCCTCGCCAAGGTCGTGCGCGGCCAACGGGCGTGCGATGGTGCGCGACTACTCCGACGCCCTGAGCGTGAGGGAAGAACATCCGACCTACGACATCGACACAGTGGCGAAGCAACACTCGTCGAACCTCCGTTGGGACCGGGAGCTCAAGAACAACCTCAGGCGGGGCAAGAAGATCAGGTTTTCCCGGCGCAATGTATGGACTACGCAGTACCGGCCATTCGCGAAGCAACATTGCTACGTCGAATACGTGCTTGTAAACAACAAGTACCAGATGGACAGGATCTTTCCGACGGCCGAGGTCGCGAACCGAGCCATCTGCCTGCCAGGAATCGGTTCGACAAATCCGTTCTCGACGTTGATAGTCGACGCGATGCCGGATTTGCATCTGATGGCGTTCGGCCAGTGCTTCCCGCGATACCGGTTTGAACGGTCGACCGGCGACGACATGCTAGGCGGTAAGAAGGGCGAATTGGTGCGCGTCGACAACGTGGCGGACTCCGCCTTACGGTCGTTCAGGGACCGTTGCTGCACCGTTAGAGTGACCAAGGACGCGATCTTCTACTACGTGTACGGAGTCCTGCACTCCGCCTCGTACCGCGAACGTTTCGCCAATGACTTGGCGAAGGAAATGCCGCGTATTCCGCTTCCGAAGGATGGCGTTGTGTTCAGGAAGTTTACCGATGCGGGTAGGAGGTTGGCCCGGTTGCATTTGGGTTACGACAGTCTGAGGCCGTGGCCGGTCAGATTTGCTAGAGGCGGCTGGCGATTGCCTGCTGGCACCACCCGGCAGTCGTGGTTTCGCGTCGAGAAGATGAGGCAGCCCAAAGGTGACAGGTCCGTGGTTCGGTATAACGACAACATCGAGGTTTGCGACATTCCGGATTCTGCTTGGGACTACCAAGTCAATGGCAAGTCGGCGATCACCTGGGTCATGGAGAGACAGGGATTGAAGAAGGACACGAAGAGCGGCATTGTGAATGACGCCAATGACTACGCCGTTGAGACGGTTGGCGATCCGTCGTACCCCCTAAAGCTGCTCGCCCGGGTCATCCGTATGAGTGTCGAGACGGTCGCGATAGTGAACGAGCTTCCCGAGCCGTATTGACGTCCTCGGGGGCGAGCCGTAGCCACGGCCCGTTAGGCCGGGCACATTCGACCGACTACTTAGTCGTGCGAGGCGCGATGCGCCTTTGGTACTACCTAGAGCGCACCGTCGGTGCGCGCCCGCCCGTCGCCGGCTTTTCGACGAGGTCCGACGTCGCTCGCTACGAATTGCTCGACGATGCCACGCCGACATCAACCGGTGCTTTGCCGTGAGCCGTCATCATGGTCACCGATTCGAACCGTGCCGGTGACGACCAAGTGGCGCTCTCGCCGAGCTAATCTGCGGACGTTCGTCCAGCGATGCCGTGGTCGCTGTGGGTGGGAACGTCATGTTGGCCGGGAACCTCCTGCCAGATCGCCGTCTTGGCGTTGGTCGTAAGCGGGAGTCGATTCGTCGGAGATCTCCCCCAACAGGCGTTAGACGATCCCGCGCGACGGTGGCATTGTCTAGCCAGGTGGTTTCCCATGGAGCGAACTTCGCGTTCGGCGACACGGATACCCAAGACGTGGGAATCTCGACGCACAGTCCGTAGACTCTGGACGCGCGAGTGTTGCGAGCGAGTGACTACCCGGTGGCTTTTCGCTAGGACGGCAGAAGGCGCTTGGAAAACCGTTGTGGGTGGAAGCGGATTCGACTGAAGAGTCATCTGATCGGGGTTGACGAACGGTCTCGAGAAGCGGGCAAACAACCGCATGCGACGCAGTCGGCGGAAGTGCCGCTGTGGTACGCGAGACAGCTGGTGGCAGTTACGGTGCTTCAGTGTCTCTAGTGCTGCAGAACCGGTTGTACGCATCAGGGTAGTACTAACGGCTCCGCGGTCTCCCTGCCGCGCTGCGTCCAGCGCACCGCCTCGACCCTGCCGACCGCAGCCAGCCCCGGTCAGCCGTGCCGCCCACGCAGCCAGCCGACGTCGTGGCAGACGCTCGCCGTGCGCGTCTCGACCCGCCCGTGGCCCTTGTCAACCTCTTGATGCGAAAGGACTTCCGCGCCCTTCGGCGGCGCCTCCAGGTAGAGCCTCACGTCGTCGTGCAGCGTCTCCTGGTTGCCCTTCAGCGC
>JAPPND010000213.1 GCA_028818795.1 Gammaproteobacteria bacterium
CCGAAAACCCCGCGTTCCCGGGGGTGAGAAAAATACGCGACCGCCGCAGTCCCTTGCAATCCGCGGCCTTCAGACAGCGCAAATCCCTCAATGAGGCCCCCGCAGATCACGGGGGGGAACAGCACCCCTCGCAGCGTAGTGCACAAGCGCCCTGCAGACTGCGGGGCACTGCGAGCGGTCATGTCGAATTCCGCGTCACTTCGGGCGCGACTTCCTTGATCCGACCAACTGTCGTTTGCAACCGCATGATTGTCAAAGAGCATCTAGATTGCGAGCGGTTCCTGGCACGAAAAGCACCGTCGAAGCGCTCGCGCCGCCATCGGCGGATCAGACGACTATAGGCTCCCTTTCGATCGGCGTATAGCTCCGCTTCCCCAGCGAGACGATCTTCGGCTCGACGTTGTCCGCGGGACCAATGTCGATGACCATGACGTGATCGTCGTCGTGATGGATCAGGTTATCCAGGTCCGCGATGAGTTCCGCATGCCGGACACGTGTCAAACGGCATTGAAACACCGAGAGCTGCACCCAGTCGCCGTAGCCGTGCATTGTCTTGAACACCGACCTCCAACGCTTCGGGTCGCCAATGTCGTAGACAACGAAGTAGAGCCTCTCGTCCGATGCCATTCCGCCTAGTCTCCGTGGATGCCCGGTCTCTAACTCAACGCGTCACGAAGTTCGGATACTCGGGAATCTCGCCCGCCAGGTATCGCCCGAGCAACCGCGCCTGAATCTCCAGCAGCCTTCTGTATTCGACCCGGTAGCCGAAGATTGGGTGCGTCACCTCCTGCCCGAGCCTACGCTCGAACGTGCCGATGAAGCGTTTGCGGCCGGCGTCCGACAAGGCCACCCCAATCGGCGAGTGGGTGAAGTCAGTCGGACGAATCTCGCCGTTGTTGATGGCGGTGACGACAACTGAGTCAACAACCAGCGGGCGAAACGGCTCCATCATGTCGAGGGCGAGCGCCGGGCGTCCATATCTCGGCTGGTGATAGAACCCGCGGTACGGATCGAGGCCCGTCGCTGACAGCACCATCACGAATGTCCGCGTGAGCATCGCGTAACCAAACGACAACAGCGCGTTCACGGGATCGGTGGGCGGCCGGCGATTGCGGTTGTTCATGTCGAACAGATCCGCGTCGTCGGAGCGCCGCAGCATGTCAGTGAAGTGGCCGAAGTATCGTGCCGCGGCGGCGCCCTCGACGCCGAGTAGGGTGCTCATCTCCTTCGTGCGCCCCGCTCTGTCCGCCAGCCGCGTAAGGTCCGTCAGCACGGGATCGCGTTCGTCGTCGGAGCGCCAGTTGCGGCGCAGCAGCGTCCTTGAGTTGCGGATCTTCGCCTGTACCCATCCACGCGCTAGTTCCAAGCACGCCGATTCGTCGAACGACGCCTTGTACTGCCCCGTTCTCAGTTCGACGTTCGCGTGACCTGCCCCTACCGTGTGGCCCAGGAACCAGCCGCCGTAGGACTGCCACGTCACCGGGATGTTCCGGCGCATCAGTTCGTGGAGTCGGCGTCGTGACGTAGACGTTTCCCATCACGACGAGTTGGGAGACATCCGCAAGTCGTGCGTAAGTCGTGTCGCCCTGGTCGTCCTTGGTGATCGCCAGCCGGTGGCCGTCCTTGGCGACCTTGCCCCGATAGGACTGCACGTAGACCGGCATGGCCCGCGTGTGCCGGACCGAAATCGGTCGCACTTCCGCGGCGCTCGACTTCAACAGGTTGGTTTCGTCGGGCAGGCAGATGCCGACGAGCGAGCACCGTGGGCACTTGGGACTGTCTTCCAGCGGCGGTGGAATCTCGCCCCCATCGACAACATCCCGCAATCCCCTGAGGGACTCCATCGTGAGCGTTCTCAACTCCTCGTCGAACGCGACCCGCACACGCTCCCGCGAGCCCGCGAAGTACAGGTATCCCTCGCGACACGTGTAGCCATGCTCTTCAAGCAGTAGACCCTGCGCGCACAACTGGACCCTCTCCGGATCGTACGCATGCCGCGGGACATGCGGGCGCTTGCCGCGCTTGTAGTCCACCGGCCGAACTTCGCCGTCCTCGCTCTCGACGAGGTCGATCTTGGCGACGAGGTCCAGCTTCTCGGACGACAACTCTACCGACCGCGCAATCCTCAAGTCCGCTGCGTCGTCATCCGGCTCGGGCAGTGCGCCGCCTTGCTTGTCAACCCGACGGTGCACATGGCGTCCTTCCACGGTGTCCGACGAACTCTCCCACTCCTTCTGCACCCACTCGAGATAGGCGAGACGCGGGCAGTAGACGAACTCGTTGAGAATCCGCGCAGGGATGAGCGGCTTGTCTTGAGCGTGCCGCCCTGCCTTCCTTGGCTCCGCAGCCCGTTCTGACTCCGGAACAGCGGCAGGACGCAGTGGAGAATCCGGCATGAGCATGATCGTCACTTCCCTAGACGATCAACTTATCCCTGATCGCCCCGGTCGTCCAGCGGTCGCACACGTGCTCGCAGCAAGGCAGTGAATCTGGCGTGTTCGCCCGACCGTCGGGCCGAACTCCGCTACACGGTCTCAACCAGAATCCGGCGGTCGCTATCCCTTGTTCCCCACATAGCGACGTCCGCGACCTTGACGTTCATCCTCCATTTGGCGACCCTCTGGTCGGCCACACCAAGCTGCGGCCCTTCGATGTGTACCGCTGGAGATCCATATAGTGGAATTCACGCTCGACAGTCTTTCTGCGCTGATGGCGGACCCTGCCGTCCGCGGTCTTTCGATCCTGCGCCATCTCCAACCTCTGGGTGGCCCGGGTGACGCGATTTCGCCACCTACCTTCGCCCAGGCAGAAGGAGATGAGAAGGGTCCTCGGTACGTCTGGTCGGAGCGCAAAGTAGACGACGAGTTGGTCAACACGTGCCTGCTCGATTCTCCTGCATCGCAAGCCAACCGAATCGAAGAGTCTCTGCTCGAACTCGTCAGTGCAGACAAGCTGCGCCTCCCTCTTCATCGAATGCACGTTCCTCACATAGGCGAGCTGACGGACTTGGATCTTCCGCATCGCACGTACGACGCAGCCATCGGCACGGCCAAGCTCACCGACGGTACTGAATGGCGGAAGTCGGAAGTCGCAAAGCAGGTGCGTGAGGCCAGTCGGAAGGACGCCGCCTCCCTACTTGAACACGCTCCGCTCATTCTTATCCTCGGCGGATGGGACTCGCACTCGGGTACGGCTGCCAACGCATGGCAAGGCCGCCACGAAAAAGCCATTTGGTCCAAAGTCGTCGCGATCGACGCGTTCAAAATGAATCGCCCTGGCGGGCGTTTGGACCCGATGGGGCTGCCGTCCTCCCAAAAGGTGGATCTCGGCGACGGCGATAAGAAGCTAGTAGATCAGGGTCTCGGCGTAGTTCCACCGTCGATGGAAAAACACCCGCGGCTCTCGATCACGATGCGCTATGCGGAGCAGCGGTCAGTGATTTCGTTCGGGGTCTTTAGGAAGATCGGGTTTGGCGGCGCGGGCAAGGACGATGCGGCGCGCGACTTCCTCGCCGCCCTCGGGATTCTTGGACTCGCTGCCCTTCACCGCAACGGCGGTCACCTCCGTAGTGAATGCGACTTGGTCTGCGAGGCCACAGACGGCTGGCAAGTACGCCGAGACGACGCCCCGGATGAACTGTTGTCAGGCGTTACCGTTGAGTCCGCGCGACAAGCTGTCCAAGACGCTCTCGCCCGCTTTCCTTCCTCCGGCCTGAGGTTTCGCACGGAACCTGTCGATCTTCGAATTCACGAGAGTCTCGTAGCGGCCATGGGTCGAAGCGAGATCTGATGCTCGCAATCTCCGCCCGGTTCCTCGGCGGGGAGTTCGTCGCCCGGACTCCGACGCAATCGTCAGAGTGGCCGCCGCATCCCGCGCGTCTTCTCTACGCCCTCATAGCTGCGTGGTACGACGGGGAGTGTCAGGAAGCGGAAGCCGCAACTCTCCGTTGGTTGGAGTCCCAGGACGCCCCGGATATCGTCGCCGATCCCAACGCACCGGCTGAAGAGTATGAAGCTTGGGTTCCGATGAACAGCAAACCCAACTGGGACAAGAAGGGTGGCAAGCGTCCCACTTTGCCGAAGACGCGTTGGGCACGTTCGAGCCGCTTCGTCGGTGACACTCCTGTTGCTTTCGTCTGGGATGTCGATGTCCCGGCCCAATTCGAGGAGGCGCTGCGTCGATTGTGTGGCCGTTGCACTCGACTTGGATCCGCCGAGAGCATCGTCGCTTTGACCGTGCAACGGCGCGCCGACAGCGACGGTCCCGCATGGAGACCTGTCGCTTCAGGCACAATGCTGAGAGTTCCCATGCCTGGCGTCGTTGACACGATCACGCGAACCGAGACGCTACTCCCAGGGCGCGTTCTACCCTGCGACTGGCGTGCTTACCGTTGGAGTCACGCCGGCCAACCAAGCAGGATGATCACGGTTGCGCTGACCCGTGGCGGCTGTCCCGTTGAACACGCGCCGGAACTCGCGTACAGACTTAGGCGGGCGCTGATCGCGGTTGCGGATGCCAACCAACTGCCACTCCTCTCCGTCCTCCATGGCCACAACGAAGACGGCTCTCCGTTGCGAGAGACCCACCTCCAATTCTGTCCATTGCCGCACGTTGGCTTCCAGCATGCCACCGGTGCCGTGCTGGGCGTTGCCTTCGTCCTGCCGCCAACGGCCACCGACGCTGATCGCTCGTACGTGGAACGCGTTGTTGCAACCTGGTTCGCAGCTGGCGCTACCTTAACGGTGACCCATCGCGAGTCGTTGATGTTCGGCCCCACTGACTCGAGGTATACCCTCTCGGAACAGCGATGGTGCAAGGCCGCCGACGTCTGGCAGACCGTCATCCCCATGGAGCTTCCGCGCCACAGCGCCAAACGTCGAACGTGGAACCAGGCAACCTGGAACCGAGTGTCCTCGGAGGTCGCGCGAGCTTGCTCCCAATCAGGATTGCCCGCGCCGGTTGAGATCGAGGCATCGAATACGCCGTTCGTAGTCGGAAGTCCAAACCACCGCACCATTCGCGGCCCGCGGCGTCGCCCGCTTGTTCACGCCCGTGTTCTGTTTCCGCATGCCATCGAAGGGCCTGTTGTTATCGGTGCAGGGAGGCATCTCGGATACGGTTTGATGGAGCCGGTGGCCGCCCTGCCGTGACGTTTCCAAACTTCGCCCGCTTCTTCCGGCTCTGTCACGATCACTCACCCTATCGGTGGCAGACACGCCTTGCCGCTCAGGTCCTTGCCGACAGGCAATGGCCTTGCGCGCTCGATCTGCCTACGGGTTCAGGCAAGACATCGGCAATTGACATAGCCCTCTATGCACTTGCTTTCGCCGCGCACGAAGGCCAACGCGGTCTCTTCCCAAGACGCATCGTATTCGTCGTCGACCGCCGCGTCCTCGTCGATCAGGCGTACAGGCATGGCGAACGCCTCCTTGACCGGATAGCGACAGCAGCAGAACTCTCTTCGGTTCGACGCGCTCTCAGCGAGCTGTGTCCGGACGAGCCACCGCGCAGTCTTCGACTACGAGGAGCATGTCCCACCGACCCGCGATGGTGTCGTTCGCCGGACCAAATCCAGATTGTCGCCTCGACCGTAGACCAGATTGGATCGCGCCTCTTGCTTCGCGGGTACGGTGTCAGCCCACGTATGCGTTCCGTGGAAGCTGGTCTCGTGGGGCAAGACACCATCATGTTTCTGGATGAAGCCCATCTATCCGGGCCGTTCCTGGACACCCTTGGCGGTCTACAGTCGCTCGACCCAGTACGCAGCATCGCCCCGCGACGACAAGTGGTGCCAATGAGCGCCACTCTTGTTCCGACAGACGCGACCGGCAACGCTTTTCGTCTTGAGGACGAAGACTTCCGGGACGAGACGCTGGCGCGCCGGTTGGTTGCCTCGAAAACCGTCCGATGGACGGAAGACAAGCTCGAACGGGTTGTCGGAGCCATTGACGCTCCATGTGTGCTCCTGGTCGCCAACACCGTTCGCACTGCACTAGAGTGGTTCTATGCTGCGGGCGGCGGCGAGTCCGATTGCAGCGGCGGGCCGGTACGGCGAGAAGTACGCCTCGTCACCGGCCGCATGCGGCAACCTGATCGGCAGATCGTCCTCGATGCCGTCGAAGCCCGCCTCGAGAAGCGCGAACCGACGCTGGTTGTGGCGACCCAATGCGTTGAGGCTGGGGTCGACTGGGACTTCGATGCCTTGGTTTCCGAGTGTGCTTCGTGGGACGCATTGGTTCAGCGCTTGGGTCGAGTGAACCGGCGTGGCGAGCGCTCAGATGCGCTGTGCTTCATTCTGCCTGCCCAACGAACCTACAGCGATCGAGACACCGGCAAGAATTCGTGCCCTGTGTACGGAGAGCACGAACGACACACCGCCGACTGGCTTGTCGAAGTCTCGCCGCTGCAGTGCGCCCCAGGCGCCATGCCTGAACCGCCCGATGCGTGCGTGAGTCCCCCGATACCTGCGCCTGCGTTGATCCCGGAGTACCTCGATCTTTGGTCTCAGAACCGGGCGGACGGGCCAGCATTCGATGTGTCCGTTTTCCTCCACGGCGCATACCAAGAAAACGACGTTCAGGTAGTTTGGCGGAATCTTGACCTCGACCGCGACCGTCCCTATCTCAGCCCGCTTCTGAAGGCTCTGCCGCCGTCGAGTCTCGAGGCCGTTTCCGTGCCCCTCCGTGAACTGCGCTCCTGGCTCCGCGAGCGTCCAGTTGTTCTGATGGGTGCCGACGTGAGGGTTCAGTCAGCGAGCGATGTTCGAGTCGGCGACACCATCGTCGTTCCCACCACGTACGGCGGCATCGGCGAACACGGCACTTTCGACCCTACTGCGGACCTAGTTTCGGACGTTAGTCCCACTGCCTTGCGAGACCACCGAGATATTCAGTTCCAGATCCACGATGCCCCGCCGGTTCGCGACGATGAACCAGTCGCGAATCAGGTCCGCGCCTGGATACGAGAAGAACAATCCCGCGCCCCGCTCCAAGCGTGGACTTGGCTTGACCTCGGGCCTCGCTGGCTGTTCGTCTCCAACCTCCCCATAGATGACGACGACGACGGTCCAACGTTTCGTCGTCGCGAGGTCCTTTTGGAAAGCCACTTGAACGGGGTCGCGACGCGCACCCGCACAGTTGCAGAGCGCCTTGGCCTGCCGCCGCCTATGGCGGCGGATCTCGAAATGGCTGCCAGGCTACACGATCTGGGCAAACTCGACGACCGATTCCAGCGACTCTGCGGCAGGACGCCGGAAACCGGTCCTCTCGGAAAGAGCGGCGACGATTGGATAGCGCGTCGCCGACGGGAGTCTGTGACGGACTACCCGAGCGGGGAACGTCACGAAGCGCTCTCGACAGAGCTAATGATCCGTCATGGACTGCACGACCGAGCCAACGACAAGGAACTCGTAGAACATCTCGTCGCGAGCCATCATGGCTGGGCGCGACCCTTCATCCGGAGAGCACAGGGCACAGCGCATGTCCGAGACAGGCTCTTCGACGTCGAGTTCGACTCCGCTGTGACACACGACGAGGCCGAGCGGGCACCCCCTCGCTTTCGCTCCGTACAGCGCCGCTTCGGCTGGCTTGGGCTCTGTTGGCTGGAGGCGATTGTTCAGTTGTGCGACCACAGGCAATCCGAGGCCGAACAGTGGGGGAAGATCGCCTCCCCGGGTGGCGAGCACCTTTTTCTAGGTCATCCGGAGGGACCACAAGTAGCCCCGCCCTCAGAAGTCATCTTAAACGCCCTCAACGGGATGATCGCGGGGGACTTTCTTGCGGCAATCGGTGTTCTGCGTGCGCTGGAACTTGCTGGCTCGCCAGCTCGCCTTCGATGGCAAGGGACGCAGCCCCACATTGCGACTGACCTTGAGATCGACGAGGTGGTTTCCAACCTTGTTCACGTCCGGTCCGGCTTCAGCGGCATCTGGCCATCTGAGCTCAACAAGCTGACCGCCGACCAGTGCGAGCAACTGCTCCGTGCACAAATCGATCCGTTCCGCTCCCTCGTGGTGGCCATGATCTCCGCCGGCGGGCGATCAGACATGGATTTCGTCTCAGGGGGACGGGGAGGCTTCAAAGGTATATTCGAGTGGTCGACAAATCCGAGAACGCGGGGATTCGCGGCTGACAGTCTTCGTAGCACACTCGTAGGGCCCCGCAGCCTGATTAAAGGAGCCAAGTCGTTCAGATGGAGCCCTCTCGCAGCCCAGGGCGCGCGTCGGCCTCAAAGCGCCACCAACGACAACCGGGCTGAGCCGTGGATTGAGTGGCTCTCTCTGTTGGGAATATCCTCTCTCGTGTCCGTCCCCGAGGTCCGACGAGGCCGCATCTTCACGCGTTCGACTGGTGTCCACGGTTTCCGGTGGGATGCCAAAGGGCTTCGCTGGCCCCTCTGGCGCACTGCCTTGACCTGGTATGACGTGGCCGCAGCTCTTGCTGCCACAAGCTCCAGCCTCCATGACGCACTGTGGTGCGAAGCGCCGCGTCTCGTTTTCGGCACCGCTCGAAACCGCAGCTACGGGTTTGGACCTGGACGACCGATAGGCACTTGAAGACCGGACAGCGGCGTCGATTCACTTTTGCCGTCCCCGGTGACCATTGCCGCCACCAACGCCATAATCCCAATCATGCGCGTGACATTCGATACCAACGTCTACCGGGGCATTGTCGATCCCCGTTCCTCGCGCGGTTCGAGCCCCGACGCATACCGTGCAGTTCACGACGCCCTCCGACAAGGCAGAGTCTCCGGTTTTCTTAGTGAGACCATCGTTTCGCTGGAAGGTATCCCCCGCAAACGACAGGGGTGACTACCTTGCATCTGTGAGGCCGCAAATCACCGTCAAGACAACCCAAGAACCCGATGGCCCCATCCGCCTAAGCCTGACCATTGCCCCCGACAACTCACAGTTTCCTCCGTTGAACCCCACGTTACGGAGCTGGATCGACCGTGCTGGCGATCTCGGCATCAAGTTCATCAGACTTCCTCGAGTTGCGATGCCATCCCCGATACCCGACTCCGTCCTTGTCGATCTCGAGAGCGCCGCGCACGCGGACCTAGAGACGGCCAGCCGTATCTCCCGCGCCATCGAGGCTCGCGGCGTTGGTCACGCCGCGCTGACCCGCATTGGTCGTGCTATCAACGCTCGCCTCGGTTCGCCCGATGAGCACTGGTCCAAGAATCTGAACAGACCCAGAGACGACAATGAGAGATCGCACATCATCAAAGCCGTTGCGGAATGGGCCGACGGCGACACCGCCGCAGCCCACGGAGGGCACCGCAACACTTCTCTGTGCACGGAGGATCACGGTCGATCGGCACCTGATTCTGTGTTCAACGAGTCCAACCGCGCGTGGTTAACTGAAAAGTTCGGCTTCAGATTCGTCAGTGTCATCCAACTCGCCAGAGTGCTCTAGCTCTAATCCCCTTCGCACCAACTTGCCAGCAGCCACGACGGGCGATACCGTTCAATGCGTCACAGACTCGGAGAAGACCACCCGATGACCGGCCCCGCTTTTTCAGCAACCGCTTGGAACAACGGTCGAAGGCATGCCAGCGGCGCTGGCTATGGTCTCCAGCTGTCCGTTGCCGACCGGGACCGGTTCTTCCGCACGGACTGGCGTTCCGTCACGTTGCGCCTCGTCACAGATTCCGGCTTCATCGATGTCGAGGTCAACTGCTCAAAGGAGTCGTTCTGGAACGGGACGTGCCGGGAGTTGATCGCGCGCGATATCGGTCGCTGGTTCTTCGACCTAGGACTCGCCCCTTGGCCGAACGAGCGGCCGCCGCTTTTCGAACTGTCGCCGATCAAACCCGCCGTGTTTCGGGTCGAACCGCTGGAATCCCGTCTTGAGCCGGTGCCGCAGCTCGACTGACAGGATCAATTTCCCCTTTACGGAGTTCAGAATGTCCATTTGGGAAGACCACGCCATCGAACAGCGCATCCGGGAGATTCTGACGGCGGTTCCCGACGAGGGCCATCACTTCGGGCGCCCCTTCTTGACTGCCTACCAGATTGCCATTGCCTTTGACCAGCGCCATCGGCAGGCGGCGGATGCCATCGCCAAGCCGGTCGGCGGCAGGGACACCGGCCTCCATGACTCGCTCGCTAAATATCTCGCCAACCAGCTCTCGCGGCGCATCCGAGCCGGAACGCTGCCCGACATCGAGGGCTGCTTTCTCAATGGGCGGTTCCTCCGATCTCTTGAGTACGACAACGGCAGCCAGACTGTAGCCTCCTCCCTTGGCCAGGCGAACCTGTCCATGTTCCGCCTTGCCCTGTCCTGATAGCGGCCCGGCTATAGGCCAGGACGTCTGCCGACGACCCCTCCGCGTGGAACCGCCCAATCGCGAGGTCTACGCCGTCATCCAGGCAGTTGTACGCAGGGCGACCCCCCTTCGGGGGCCGGGCTCTATCGCCTTCGGCGACCAAGCCCCCTCCGGGGTCTTGTCCCTGCCGGGTGACGATCCCTGTCGCGGAGACCGCCAAAGCCCACTTCATACGCTCGACAGGTTGGCTCAACCGACTTCGCTTACGACGGGCGTTTCGCGCGCATCAAAAACCGTGAAGTGTTGACCGCGACGTTCCAATAGGCTCCCCTCAGACCCTCAAAAGCTCGTTACGCAGCACGTAACGAAACGAGTAACTGAAATGGACAAATTCCGGAAAATGCATTATTATCAGTTAGTTGACGCAGCATCAACGCCGTGGCGGTGACAAGAATCAAGTCGTTGACATAGGCGATGGCGGCGATCTGGCCGTCCACGAACGATGTCGGATTGCCTACGGCAGCTAGCCTTGCGCGTTCAAGCGCATGCCAATCGGCGGCTGGCTGATCGTAGTCCAGGATCGGAAGGCTCGCCCGCACAACGTCCTCCAAGTAGCGCTCTATCGCGGTACGGCGTCGGGACGGGGCTAGCCGTACACACCCGAAACGCAGTTCGTGCCAAACCGGGGCGGGAATCGCCATCTCCCCGGCATGCCGAGTCAGGCGTTGCGAGATGGCGGGAGAGGGAGTCGGACGCAGCGGGTCGGAAACGACGTTCGTATCGAGAAGGTACTTCACGGCAACGTCGATTCGCGCCCCGGGGTCCGGTCGCGGGCACCTCCAAATATCTCGTCGGGGTCTAGGTCGAGTTCCGCAAGGTCAACCGCGGTCCTGAATACGAGGTAGGTTTCCTCGAAGCTAGGCATCGGCGCGACGAGCTGCTGGTACTGGTGACGACCAATGAGGACCGCTACCCATTCGCCCCGGCGTGTAAGTTCAACCGTTTGGCCCCGTTCAGCCTTGCGGACCAGCATGGGCAAGTCGCGGCGCGCGTCGGCAATCGAATGCTGATCTGCCATTGACACTCAGATGTTCATAAGTATGTACATCTCGATTCTACGGCGAGTTCGCTGTAATGGGAACGCCGAACCCGTCGTAGTCAGTCGTGTTCGTGCGGCAGCGGTGATGCGATTCGCAAGACGTTGCCGTCCAGGTCTTCGGCGTGGAACTCCCGGGACCCCCACGGTTTGTCGTTGGGTGCCTGGCGGATGGTGGCGCCGGCCTCGACGTAGGCCTTGTAGACGTTGTCGGCGTTGTTCACGTCGTAGAACACCCAGGTCGGCTTGATCGGTTCGGGTGTCTCGGCCAGGAAGATGGACACCTCGCCGTTCGTCACGGAACCGAAAGTCTTGTCTTCGGCGTCGTCCGGCCAGTCCCAGTTCTCGGTGAATCCGAGCTTGGTCGTGTAGTGCTCGATGCTGGCCTCGACGCTCTTCACGTCGAGAATCGGCGTTGCGTACTTGAACGAAAGATCGTTGGGGTCGGCATCCTCGTCGGAGTGCGAATGGACCAGCACCGCTGCACCGAGTGCGGCGGCCGCGAAGAGAAGCGGGGCAAATGCGTGTTTCATGGGGGATCGTCCAAGTAGGGGACGGGAACCATATCCGATACCAATGCCCTTTGCCCGTAAGCGCGCGGTCGCGGTTGACCGAATCATCGTGGTCGCTTTCAATGCGCCGTTTCGTCTCGAAGACAGTGGGGAAGGGATGAAACAGGGGGTTGATCCCGACGACTTGACGCGCCCGTTCTGGGAAGCCGCCAACGAGCATCGGCTTGTCATCCAGAACTGCGCCGCCTGCGACCGCTTGCAGCATCCGCCGGCGCGGAGCTGCCACCAATGCAGGTTCGGCGACTCCCTGGAGTGGAAGGAGGTGAGCGGTCGGGGCCGCATCTACAACTACGGCGTCGTTCACGATTGCCCGATTCGCCTGCTCCAGGAAGATCAGCCGTTCAACGTCGCGGTGATCATGCTGGACGACGATCCCGGCATCCAGATGTACTCGCATCTGTCCGGAACCCCTGTGGACGCTGTCCCGGTCGGCGCCGACGTCGAGGTGGTGTTCGAGGCCACGGCGAACGGCCAGAAGGTCCCCGAGTGGCGCGTCGTGGCGCAGGAACGATGAGCACGTTGCCTGCGCCCGCCTCCGTTTACCGCGCCAAGGAGGGTCTTGGCCTCTGGGAGCATCGCGGCAAGGTGGCAGCGGTGGGAATCGGCCACTCGCCGACATTCCGCCGATGGGACGGGACGCCGGAGAACTCGGTGGGTGGCATCAGCCTCGAGGCGCTCCGCCGGGCGATGGATGATGCCGGCGCGAATCCGGCGGACATCGACGGCCTGGTCATGGACCCCAGCACGACCACCGGTGCCTTCTGGCCCAAGGGCAAGCCCCTGCCGTGGGAGGCGATCAACGCCTACAGACGCACCGACGATCCGCTGGACGGCATCACGGGCCTCAGCGCCGAGTGGATTCTGGCCAACATGCCGGAACTCACGGGAATCGGGTTCACCACCTACGGCGTCGGCTGCATGTCGAACGCCATCTGCGTGGCGGCCCAGGCCATCGGCGATGGGCGTGCGCACACCTGCCTGGTGCTAAAGAGCTGGCACAACCTCGAAGGACGCTACTACCAGGGAGGTGCAAACGCCGGCGAAGCGATTCCGGGATCGAGCGCCATCCGTTCGCTGTGGGGAACGCCCGCGTGCTTCGGCACGGCGGTGCAGTTCGCCGAGTACTGCCGGAAGTACGGCAAGAGCCACGACATGATGGCGCCGTTCATCGAGAACTCGCGCCGAAACGGCCTCAAGTTCCCGGAAGGCTACTGGGCCCAGCATCGGCCGGAGGAAATCACGCCGGAGGACTACGCGGCGGCGCGCTGGATCGCGAAACCCGCCAACCTGTTCGACAACGATCTGCCGATCATGGTCTCGGCCGCCTACCTGTTCACCACCGCCGAACGCGCGCGCCACCTCAAGCAGAAGCCGGTGTACATCCTCAACCACGCGACGAGCCGAACCCGGCCGCGCAGCCTGACGCCCACGTTGGACGAAGTGGAGGAGGACACCGCCCGCACGGCTCGGAAGATCTACGAAGGGGCGGGCATCACGGCGGACGATCTCTCCTTCGAGAACATGTACGACGGTTTCGCCTTGTTCCACCAGTTCCACATCGAAGGACTCGGGTATCGGGGCCTCAAGTTCGGCGAAGCGCTCGACTTCTACCAGACCGATATCGGCATCAGCGGGCCGAACCCCGTGTCGCCCAGCGGCGGCAACATCGGCTGCGGTCGCAGCCGATTCTGGATGCACACGGACTGCATCCAGCAGATCCAGCAACGCGCAGGCGCCCGCCAGGTGACCGGCGTCAAGCCCGAGATCGCCGTGTCGGGCGGACCCATGCCCGTGGGGGGCAACTACATGGTCTGGAGCGCGACGCCGGATTGAGACGGATGATCCTGATCAGTTTCGACATCGACGGAACGCTCGAAGAGGGCGACCCGCCGGGCGTTCTGACCATCGACTTCGTGCGCGAGGCGAAGGAGGATGGCTTCCTCGTGGGCAGTTGTTCCGACCGCCCGATCAGCGCCCAACGCGCCATGTGGGAACGACACGGCATCGAGGTCGACTTCGCGGTGTCGAAACACATGCTCGGCGACGTCAAGGCGCGGTTCAGGGCGGACGTGTACTACCACATCGGGGACCGGGAGGACTTGGACAAGCGCCCCGCCGAGCGGGCCGGCTTCGAGTTCCTTTGGCCGCACGAGGCACTTGAGAGACCCTGGCTGGGGCGCCGTGCTCGGGGCGTCTTCGAGGGGACTCGGGCCGGCTGATCACGATGGACCCATGGTCACTGGGGTCACGCTCCGAGACGATCCATGGAAGACCTCGGGCGACAGACTAGCGACCCGCGCGCCGCCAACCCGCTGCCTGCGCCTCGCGTTCCGAACAGAACCACCGCTCGCCGCGCCCGACGCTGATCCGTGTAGCCGCGTAGTCTTGGTCACCGGGCATGTGGTAGATGCGCGCTCCACTGTTGTGGCTGATGTTCCCCTTGATGTTGCAGCGCCTGGACTGGCGCTCCGTCGCCGGGGTCGTCGCGAGGGACTCGGCCCCAGTTCGCCGCAACCTCTTGCCTTGCCGCCAGTCCCAGGGCATCACGAACTCCCCACGCCACATTCCGCGCCGTGCGGCCTTCGCGGTGGACTCGTCCTCGACGTATTCCTCCGAATACCGGCGGTACGCCACGGCCCAGCCCGCCGCAACGAGCGATGCATTGATGTCCAGTGCATCATCCCGCCTGCACACCGCGTACGTCCGGCCGCGTTCGCGGTCGAGTTCCTGGCAGGTCAATACTCGACCGTCGATCAACGTGGCAAGCGCCCGTGCCGCAAGCCGACCGCAGGGCCAACGCTGGCCCCCGGCCAGACAGGTCTGTTTGCCCTCGGGGGCATCTAGGCCATGCAGGCGCACGTGCGTCCCGCCTACGATCATCGAGTCGCCGTCGATCACCCTTGCCCGGCCCGACGGGCCCGGTCGCCCTGCAGCCAGGTCGCGCATCGGCGAGCTAGCCAGCGCGCTTACGGGATTCCCCGGAGATCTCGGAAACAGGACGGCGGCCATGAGGAATTCGCAGGCAGCCAGGGTAAACCACAGAACCCACCTCATCCAGAGCCACCTCCCCTCTGCGTCCGATCATCGAGACCGTTCCGTCAGCGCCCACGATCGGTTACGTGCCGTGGAGCAATGTCGGATTCAACTGTACAACACCATCGCTCAGATTTGTAGGACGTGCCTCTGGGTCTCTGGGTCTTCAGACGTTGAGGTCGTGCTTCGAGACGGGCAACTCGCGGATTCGAACACCGATTGCGTCGTGGATGGCGTTGGCGAGCGCTGGCGCGAGGGGCGGCGTGCCGGGTTCGCCCGCACCGCCCAGCGGACCGCCGGAATTGACGATGACGGTGTCGACCTCCGGCATTTCGTCGATGCGCAGCATCGGGTAGTCGTGGAAGTTGCTTTGCTTGACGCGGCCCTGCTCGAGGCTGATCTCGCCGTATAGCGAAGCCGTCAGGCCATAGACGATGCCGCTCTGCATCTGCGCGGTCAGGCCATCCGGGTTCACCGCATAGCCGGCGTCGATGGCGCAGACCACGCGTTCCACGCCCACCTTCCCGGCATCGACCCTCGCTTCCACCACCTCGGCGACGATGCTGCCGAAGGATTCGTGCAGCGCGATGCCCCGGCCGCGACCCGGTCCCGTTTCGCCGCCCCATCCGGCGGCGTTGGCCGCCGCATCGAGGACGCTGCGGTGCCGGGGTTTGTGAGCAAGCAGATCGCGGCGGAACCGGTACGGATCATTGTTGGCCAGCACCGCCAGTTCGTCGATGAAGGACTCGGTGAAGAACGCGTGCTGGGAGTGGTCGACCGCCCGCCAGACGCCGAACGGTACGTGGGTGGGACTCGGCATCGAGGCGATGCGCTGATTGCCGATCGCATAGGGGATGCGCGGCGCTTCCGCCGGTTCGTGCTTGTCGACGTAGAGGTTCGTCCAGACAATAGGGCGCCCCTCGGTGTCGAGGCCGCCCCGGAAACGGCTGGTGACGGCGGGCCGGTACCTGTCCTGGGCGATGTCCTCTTCGCGGGACCAGATTAGCTTCGTGGGTGCGTTGGCGGCCTTGGCGACCCGCACGGCCTGCACGACGTAGTCATGCACCGACCGGCGCCCGAACGCGCCGCCCAGGTAGGCGTTGTGGACGACGACGTTTTCGGGTTCGTAGCCGATGGCCTCGGCGGCAGCCGTCCGTGCGCCGAGGGGATTCTGGGTACCCGTCCAGATCTCGCAGACGCCGTCGTGCAGCCAGGCGGTGCAGTTCATCGGCTCCATGGCGGCGTGCGCGAGGTAGGGAACCCGGTACTCGGCCTCGAATCGCTTGGCAGCGGCGGCGAGAGCCGCTTCGCAATCGCCCCGGTCGACTTCCACGTCGCCGGCATTGTCGACTTCCGCCTGGGCAAGCACGCCGTCGAACTGAGCGAATACACCGGCCTGGTCGACGGCTTCGCGGCTGTTGGCGGTCCATTCGATCGCCACGGCGGTCAGGCCGCGGTTGGCGTGCCAGTAGCCGTCGGCGACGACGGCGACGGCATCGCCCAGGTCGACGACGCGTTCGACGCCCGGGAGTTTCAACGCCGCCGTGTCGTCGACGGCGGCGACCCGCCCCCCGAACACGGGACAACTGCGCACCGTGGCGGTTCTGAGATCCGGGAGTCGGGCGTCGATCCCGAACGCCGCGCTGCCATCGACCTTGGCGGGAACGTCCTGGCGCTTCACGGATGTTCCAATTAGCGAGAATGCCTTCGAGTCCTTGAGCTTCGGTTTCGAGGAGGGGGTGATCTCGGCGGCTGCGGCCGCGAACTCCGCGTAGGTTGCCCTTCGACCGCTCGACTCGTGGACAATATGGCTGTTCCTGAGCACAAGCTCGCGTTTCGGCACCTTCCAGGCTGCCGCCGCTGCCTTGGCCAGCATTTCACGGGCCGCGGCGCCGGCGACCCGCATGCCGTGCAAACCGGTGGCCCGCACGCTTAAGCTCCCGCCGGTGATCTGCAGATCCATCGCCTGGGTCAGCTTCAGGACCACGCCGTCCACGGTGCCGACGAGGGCGCGTGGAATCTCGGCATCCCCGAACAGGAAGCCTTTCGCCAGGTTGTGATTGGCGTACGCCTCGTGCGCCGGGGCTTCCTCCACGTCGAGGAGGTCCCAGTCGGCGTCGAGTTCGTCGGCGAGCATTTGGGCGAGGGCCGTATGAACCCCCTGGCCCATTTCCGCGTGCGGAACGATGGCGGTGGTTCGGTTGTCGGGTCCGATCTTGACCCACAGGTTGAGGAGCGCTTCGTCGGGGTCGGCGACGACGTCGCGTAGCTTGGGTGCGCGATGTCCCGGTCGGATGGCGATGCCGACCACCAAAGCGCCGCCGGCGACGACGCCGGCGGTGATCAGCCCCCGCCGGGTCCACTTGCCGAGGCGTGGTCTTCGGGGTTCATTCATCGGACTGTTCCTGACCGGCGGCCCGCTTGATGGCCCGCCGAATGCGCGCGTAGGTACCGCATCGGCAGATGTTGCCGCGCATGGCGGAATCGATGTCCGCGTCCGTGGGCGCGGGTGCGGCCGCCAGTAGTGCCGCGGCGGACATGATCTGCCCGGACTGGCAGTAGCCGCATTGGGGAACCTGCTCGTCGACCCACGCCTGCTGGACGGGATGGAGTCCATCGGCCGGCGCCAGACCCTCGATCGTGGTGACGGCGCGTCCGGCAGCGGCGCGCAGCGGCATGGTGCAGGACCGGATCGCGGCCCCATCCAGGTGAACCGTGCAAGCGCCGCACTGGGCGATTCCGCATCCGAATTTGGTCCCCGTGAGGCCCAACTCTTCGCGTATCGCCCAGAGCAGGGGCATGTCGGGATCCGCAGCAAGCCGTCGCGCGACGCCGTTGATTGTTACTTCAGTCATTGTTTGTGTCCCATACCGTAGATCAGTCGCGCCTGAGAATCGCACGCAACACCGAGTCGACGTCCGCGCCGCCGGGTGTGTCCTTGAACCCGGCCATCCGGCCGTAGAGTTCGGCGGCGGCTTCGTGGAACCCGGACGGCAGGTTCGCGGTCGAGAACGTCGCGGCGATCTCGTGCATTTCGCCGACGAAGCGCCACGCCTTGAGGCTGGT
>JAPPND010000184.1:0-10385 GCA_028818795.1 Gammaproteobacteria bacterium
GGCGAATCCGAACGCTTACGATCAGGCGACCACGAGGGTCAGGCGGGCGACCGCGCGCCCTTGCGGGCGCGTTGGGGTCGCCCCTACGGGTCTGTGCGATACGTGCGGTGGTGGGTTCTTGCCGCGCCGCTGTCGGTCTGGATCGCGGCATGGGCACTCGACGCGGTGACGTGGACCGAACGGGGCGAGACGCGGTCCGTCGCCCTCGCCCAGGGCAACATCCCGCAAAGCACGAAGTGGACGCCGGAGGGGGTGGTGCAGTCCCGTCGCGCCTATCGCGAGCTCACGGCGTCGGCTGGCGACGTGGACATCGTCGTCTGGCCGGAAGCCGCGATTCCCGACTACCTACGCCGTACCGGGAGCTACATCGAAGCCCAACACCCCTCGGCCGACATCATCACCGGCATTCTCGTGGCCGAAGAGCGGGTAGGTCCCGATGAGGTGGACTACTACAACGCCGCAATCGCGACCGGCGGCGACGCGGTCTACCGCAAGCGGCACCTGGTGCCGTTCGGCGACTTCGTGCCCTTCGAGTCGCTGCTGCGCGGCTTGATCTCGTTCTTCGATCTCCCAATGTCGGGCACGACGGCGGGCGAGGCCGAACAGCCGCTGCTGCGCGCGGCAGGTATCGATCTGGCGATGGCCATCTGCTGGGAGATCGCCTACCCCGCGACCGTCGCCCGGGATGCCCGCCAGGCGGGCGCGCTGGTCACGATCAGCAACGACACCTGGTTCGGCGAGTCCATCGGTCCCAGCCAGCATTTCCAGATCGCCCGGATGCGTGCCAAGGAAAACGGCAAGTACCTGCTCCGCTCGACCAACGACGGCATCACGGCGATCGTCGACGACAGGGGCGACGTCGTCGATCGCCTGCCGCGCTTCGAACCCGGTGTGCTGACCGGCACGTTCCATGTGGTCTCGGGAACCACGCCGTATTCGCGATGGTTGCACCTGCCCCTATGGGTTGTGCTGGTTACGTGTGCCGTTGGCGTGTCACTGGCGCATCCAACGATCCGTACACGCGTGGTGGCACTTCCGCGTTAGGGCCTCCTGATCGCCGTCCGATTTGCTTGGGCTTTTTGGGCCATTTCTCGGGTACGAAGCAGTTCGTGCGCCGCCATTGCCGACCGCAGCTCTGCTTTTTTGGCATCCGTCTGTGCACGCCGTTCCGACGGGAACTCGCGTGTAAGCCCGCTAGAGTCGTTTCGTCCGCTCATTCGTGAGCCACTGGCGTTGGCCTCACATCTTGCTGCTCGGCGTTCATTTCCGCCGCCGTGTCCATCGAGGTCTTGAGGATCGGGCATCAAGCCGCAAGCGCTACGCAAGGACCTCGATAAACTCGGCGACCACCTGCACCTCGCTTTCGTCCATGCCCTCGAGGATGATCGGGTCGAAGTCCTGGTTGCGGGGTTCGAGCGTGATCTTGGCGTGTTGCCACGAGTCGTCCACGGTCGCCTTCTCGCTGCGGTAGCGCTTTACCGTGTAGCGCTGCCCTGTCTCGGGATCGACGGGATCGTGGGGTTGGACAAGAACCGTCTTGCCCTGCCGCGTACCTGTAACCGGCGCTTGAAACAAGCAGTACGCGCCGTCGGGGATGACGGGTTCCATGGACTTGCCGACCACTTGGGCGACGAACATCCCCTCGCTCAGCCTGCGTCGAGAGTTGATGCTCACCCACTCGAAGTCGTCGCCCTCGACGTGGTGAGGATCTCCAAAGGTCCCTGCGGCAGCCCTGAGCGGAACGAGAGGCAAGCAGTCAACGAATCGGTCTTTCCGCTTGCCCTCCACCAAGCCGCACGCTAGACGGAAGTGACCGCTCGCGTGTCTCTTCGATCCGGTCTTGCCGGTCGCGCAGCCGACGGTACGCCTCCGTGGCCATCCACGAGCCGACGATGCGCTGAAAGAACGCATCGTTGACGTAGCGGATGAAGATCTCCTCGTTCTGGTCCATCCGTTCGGCGATGAGCCGTTCAAGGAGGTTCCCGAACACCAGTTCGAACTTGTCCTTGGGGTTCACCGCCGCCCCGAGAGGGCGACCAGCAAGGGGCGCCCCTGCTCCGATACGGCATTGTTCGTCTCTCGATGACCACATAACTGGCATTGACAGATGGTCAGCAGAACTGTCACGGTTCGAGTGGTCAAGTCTAAGGTAATTCCCGTATGTACGCTGTTGATGTTCCCCGGCGTCACGCCTTCGTGCTCGGGCTGATGATCGGCGCGGCACCTGTCGTATGCGCCACCGAAGTCTTTGAAGTCGCCGTCAAAGTCCAGGCGGACGATCTCGTTGTCTTCCAGCCGCGCTTTCTCGTCGAGAAGGCGCAGACCGCTGACATCCGCGGAGCCCTGGGCGAGCCCGGGGAGACGTCTGCCGAGTCTCGGACGGCGCAGTTCTTCAACCTCGGTCAGCGCATCACCGCCAACGTCGACCGCGTCGCAAGCGGCGGTTATGTCGTTGAGACCCAATACTCGCACGGCAAGCGGGGTGCTTGGATCGCGCTGGCAAGTCCCACCTTCATCCTCGACGAGCATGAGCCAAACGCATCAATGGACCTTGTCACTGCCGACGGACGCCGCTTCGTGATGTCCGTTGCGCTCACACCACGCCATGACATCCTGACTCTTGACGACATGCGCACCAATGATCCATGCGGCGGCTGCCCCGTCGACGAGGGCCTCCTGCAGAACTTCGGGCCTGAACCTGGGCCGTACAACCACCACTGCACACGGTGTTCGTGCGACAACGGCAACATCATGATTTGCTGCAATGCGTGCTGCAAGGCTCCCGTATCGTGCCCTCCCGGCGCTTGGTGCTGTGCGCCCGGCCATACCCCACCAATCCCATAGGCTGTCGTTCGGGCAACCTAGCTATTGCTGCGGCGGAGCTGGTCGCGACCGTCTTGGCGAAGGGGTCGAACGTACGCGGATACCGCTAGAGGGCTACAGCGTCTCGCGAGTACGCGAGCCGTTCTAGGGCAATTCGATGCGCTGTTCGAATGCAACCTGCGTGTCAACATCGCGGCGGCGCATGGAGTCGAGCGAGGCTCCGCCTAGCCGGACGGGAAGGCCTGCCGCGACGATCAGACTCTAGGGCCGGGCTTGTCCCGGCCCGAGCGAACCGCCGTTGCGGGCGGCGCGGGCGGGGACAAGCCCGGGGACAAGCCCCGCTTACGAGACGAGCCGGATGGGGTAGCGAGGGCACGTCCCGGATCTGTGGGATCGGCGGGCGGCGACTCCCAAGGCAGTTGGTCCTCGGCGTTCATTTCCGCCACCGTTTCGATTAAGGTGGCGCACCCTCGCACAGACACCCGTCAAGCATGAGCAGCGATCGCTACGACCCGCAGGCCGTGGAGGCCAAGTGGCAGGCGGAATGGGAACGCCGCGGCACCAACGCGTGGAGCGACGAGGACCTGCGATCAGCCCGGGATCCGTACTACAACCTGATGATGTTCCCGTACCCGTCGGCGGAGGGACTGCACATCGGCAACCTCTACGCCTACACCGGTGCCGACGTGAACGGCCGCTACTGGCGGCTCATGGGCAAGGACGTGTTCGAGCCCATCGGCTTCGACGCGTTCGGCATCCACTCGGAGAACTACGCCCTCAAGATGGGCAAGAATCCCAACGATCTCATCCCCGAGAACGTCGCGAACTTCACCCGCGTCCTGAAACGCTTCGGCGGCATGTTCGACTGGACCCACATCGTCAACTCCACGGATCCGGACTACTACCGGTGGACGCAGTGGGTTTTTCTGAAGCTCCTCGCCGCCGGCCTGGCGGAGCGCCGCGAGGCGCCGGTCAACTGGTGCCCGTCCTGCAAGACCGTTCTCGCCAACGAGCAGGTCCTGGACGGCCTTTGCGAGCGCTGCGAAGCGACGGTGGAGCAACGTCAACTGCCGCAGTGGTTCTTCAGGATCACGGACTATGCCGAGCGGTTGCTCGACAACTTGAGCGTGATCGACTGGTCGGAGAAGACCAAGAAGGCCCAGGCCAATTGGATCGGTCGCAGCGAAGGCGCGGAAGTCGACTTCGCCGTGGTGGACCACGACGCGACGATCCGGGTCTTTACGACCCGGCCGGACACCTTGTTCGGCGCCACCTACATGGTGCTTGCCCCGGAGCATCCGCTCGTGTCGGTCGTGACGACGGCCGAACAGGAACCCGCCGTCGACGCGTACCGCGACAGGGTGGCCAAGCAGGATCTTGTCGAACGGCAGAAGATCGACAAGGACAAGACCGGCGTGTTCACCGGTGCCTACTGCGTCAACCCGGTGAACGGTGCCGAGATCCCGGTGTGGATCGCGGACTACGTGCTGATGGGCTACGGTACCGGCGCGATCATGGCGGTGCCCGGGCACGACACCCGGGACTTCGAGTTCGCGCAGAGCTTCAATCTGCCCATCGTGCGCGTAATCGCCGCCCCCGGCGAGGATGCCCGGTCGCCGTTGGAGGAGGCCTACGTCGGCGACGGCATCATGGTCAACTCCGGCCGCTTCGACGGCCTATCAGTCGCCGACGGCAAGCCGGCGGTGGTCGAGTGGCTCGCCGGCCGCGGCGTGGCGGACCGCCAGGTCAACTATCACCTGCGCGACTGGTGCGTGTCTCGACAACGCTATTGGGGACCGCCGATCCCGATCATCCACTGCGATGCCTGCGGTCCCGTACCCGTGCCCGAAGCCGAGCTTCCCGTCGTGCTTCCGCACCTCACCGACTTCCAGCCGGACGACTCCGGAGTGAGCCCCTTGGCCCGGGCGACCCACTGGTACGAGACTCCCTGCCCGAGCTGCGGCAAACCGGCGTACCGCGACACCGACGTCACCGACAACTTCCTGTGCAGCGGCTGGTACTTCCTCCGCTATCCCAGCGCGGACCGGGACGATGTGCCCTTCGATCGGGAACTGAACCGCCGTTGGTTGCCGGTGGACTCCTACATCGGCGGCAACGAGCATGCCGTGCTGCATCTCATGTACGCCCGGTTCCTCACCATGGCGCTGGCCGATCTCGGCGAGTTGGAGTTCGACGAACCGTTCGCCAAGTTCCGCGCCCACGGACTCTTGATCCGCGACGGCAGGAAGATGTCCAAGAGCCGCGGCAACGTCATCGTGCCGGACGAGATCATCGAGGAGTTCGGGGCGGATGCCCTGCGCCTCTACCTGCTCTTCCTCGGCCCGTACGACCAGATTGCCGACTACCAGAGCCAGGGCATCCAGGGACCGCGGGGCTTCCTGAACCGGCTCTGGCAGAGCGTACTCGGCGCCGAGGCCGGCGCGCCCGATCCGGACGTCGAACGCGCCTTGCACCGCACCATCAAGCAGGTCAGCGAGCAGGTTCCGGCGCTGCAGTTCAACACGGCGATTGCGGCCATGATGGAGTACCTCAATCGCGTACGCGCCGACGGTCGAACGCCGAGACGGGCGGAGCTGACGCCGCTCGTGGTCATGCTGTCGCCCTTCGCGCCCCACATTGCCGAGGAACTCTATCTTCGACTCGGCCACAACGGCGGCGTCTTCGACGCGGCGCGCTGGCCCGAATACGACGCCGCCAAGACGGTCGAGTCGACCCTGGAGCTCGCCGTGCAGGTCAACGGCAAGGTACGCGGCCAGGTTGTCGTGGCGGCGGATGCCGATGAAGCGGCGCTGGTTGCCGCCGCCAAAGAGAACGCGAACGTTGCGCGGTACCTCGACGAGGGAATCCTTAAGAAGACCATCGTCGTGCCCGGCAGGCTGGTGAACCTGGTGGTCGGATGAGGCGTGCCGCCCGGGTCGGCGCATGGCTCACCGTCCTGGCTTCGGCCGGGTGCGGATTCCAACTGCGAACCTGGGATCTCTCGACGGCACTCGAAACCGCACGGATCGAAGCCGACCACGGCGTCGACCTGGACATCGATCTCGTCCGGGCGCTCGAATCCGCGGGCGTGTGCGTGGTCGATTCGGATGCCGAGATCGTCGTCGTGTTGTCGGACCAGCGCGACGATTGGCGCAGCGTGTCAGTGACCCGGGGAGCCCGCACCGCGGACTACGAACTGTCATTGCAGGTGACATTCGCTGTGAACGACGGCAGCGGTGAACAGCTCGCGGGCGCGAGGGTGCTGCGCAGCGAGCGCGTGGCCCGGCTCGACGCCGACAATCTCGTCGGCAGCAGCGAGGAGCGACGGCTGCTCGCCGCCGAGGCCCGGGACGACCTCGTCGGGCGCATGGTGCGAACACTCGACGCGTTGTCGCGACAAATGGAACCGGCGAATGCAGATTCAGGCTGAGCAGCTTCGACGGCATCTCGGGGCCGGCGACCTGAAGGACATCTACCTCGTCAGCGGCGACGAGCAACTCCTGGTGGACGAGGCCTGCGACGAAATCGTCGCCGCTGCCAGGGGTCTCGGGTTCGACGAACGGACGATTTTCGAAGCCGTCGCGCGCGCGCCATGGGACGAGCTGTTCGCCGACGCGGGAAACCTCTCGCTGTTCGCCACCAAGCGGCTGCTCGACGTGCGCATTCCGCCACGCGGGCTCGACCGTGGTGGTTCGGAGGCGATTCGCGGCTATCTGAAAGCGCCGCTGGCCGACACGCTCGTCGTCTGCCGTGCCGCCGGCTTGGATTGGCGGCAGCGTAGCAACGCCTGGTACAAGGCGATCGAAAGAGCCGGTGCGGTGGTTCCCGTCTGGCCCATAGGCGGTCGGGACTTGCCGCGCTGGCTCGACGGGCGGTGTCGGCGGGAGGGGCTCGAACTCGACGGCGACGCCCTGGACGCTCTCGCCGAACGGGTCGAAGGCAACTTGCTCGCCGCCGTGCAGGAAATCGCGAAGCTGAAACTGCTCCACGGCGAAGGACGCGTCGGCGCCGACAAGATCGAGCAGAGCGTCGGCGATGCCGCGCATTTCGACACCTTCGAGTTGATCGACGCTGCCTTCGCGGGCCGCGCAGCCCGTGTGCACCGCATGCTGGAACCGTTGCGGCAGGAAGGCGTGGCCGTGTTCATGGTCATCGCCGCGCTCACCAGCCAGCTGCAGCGTGCTGCCGAACTGGCTGCCGGCGCGAATCCGCGGATCGCGCGTCGACGATTGCCGGTGCTCAACGCCGCCGTCAAACGCCTTGGCCCTACCGGAATCGACGACCTCCACAAGGAATGCGCATTGCTCGACCTCCAATCGAAGGGCATGTTGCGTGGCGACGCGTGGCAGTCGCTCGAACGGGTCCTGTTGAGTCTCGCCGGCGTCGCGCAGCCAAAGCTGTCCGACGAAGCCGACCTGCTGCGGGTTTGAACCAACAAGGTGCATCGATGATCAACGACCTGATTCGTGACGGCTGGGGCTATCACGACACCCAGAGCGAGCGGCTCGCTGGCGAATTGGAGGCCGCGGACCTCCACGAGTTGAAAGGCCAGGCACCGGCGCACTGCCTACGCCTTTCGAACCACACAATCGGTGAGCACTTGGGCGACTGGCCACGTGCCCGGCGGTTCGCGGAGACCGTGCGCGAGGCGACGGCGGACGGTCCGGTCGATGCCGGGTTCGGTGTGCATCTCGCGGTCGCCCGGTACATGGACGACGACGCCATCGCCGCCCAGCAGGCCGAGATCGAATGCCTCGGCGGTGCGGAACACCCGGTCGAAGCCTATCTCTCGGTCAAGTCGTTTCTGGCCGGTGCGCTTGCCGGGTCGGGGCGGTTCGCCGATGCGGGCGTGGTCATCGCGGCGGCCAATCGATTGGCTGCGGGACTTGGCGAGGGGGCCGCCTCGGATCGCAGCATGGCGGTCGCCAACAACAACCTGGCGAGCGAATTGGTCGAGTCCGAGGAACTGGATGCGGAACAGGCCCGGATGATGCTGGAATGCGCCGAAGCCGCGCACACGTTCTGGAAGCGCTGCGGAACCTGGGTCAACGAGGAGCGCGCCTTGTACCTGCTGGCGCTGGTCCACAACCGGACAGCGAACCAAGCCGGCGGTCTCGAATATGCGCAGACCGCGCTCGGCGTGATCGCTGCCAACGGCGAGGAGGCCGTCGATGAAGCCTTCATCCGCCTCGCCGCCGCGACATCCCAGATCGGACTGTCCGACGTCGCTTCCGCCAAAGAGCACCTCGCAACCGCCGATGGACTCGCCGAGGCCTGGTCCGACGAGTCGCTGGTCACCTGGTACCGGGGCGAACGGCGGAAGGTGGCCGCCGCCCTTGGAGAAGTCAGATGAGCAACGCTATACGTTCCATTGCCGCCTGCGGATTGGCGGCGGTCACTGCGGTGTCCGCCGTTGCCAAGGAAGGCATGTTCACGCCGGAGCAAATGCCGGCCATCGCCCCGGATCTGCGCGAAGCCGGGTTGGCGCTTTATCCGGACGAGCTCGCCGACCTGACCGCATTCCCCATGGCGGCGGTGGTTTCGCTGGGCGGCTGCAGCGCGTCCTTCGTGTCGCCGAAGGGCCTGGTGGTCACCAACCACCACTGCGCCCGCGGCTCGGTCCAGTTCCATTCGAAACCGGAGCGCAACTATCTCGAAGACGGGTTCCTGGCCGCCTCCATGGCCGAGGAACTGCCGGCACCGCCGGGCGCCCGGGTCTACGTGACAACGGGCGTGGAAGACGTGACCGAGCAGGTATCGGGAGGTCTCGATCCCGCGCTGCCGCCACGGGAGCGTTACGAGTTGATGGAAGACCGGCGCAAGGCCCTGACCAAGTCCTGCGAGTCCGACCCGGGTCACCGATGCCGGGTGAGCGGCTTCTTCGGCGGGCTCCGGTACAAGCTCATCAAGTACTTGGAGATCCGCGACGTCCGACTCGTCTATGCGCCTGCGGACGCCATCGGACGCTACGGGGGCGACATCGACAACTGGCGCTGGCCGCGCCACACCGGCGACTTCGCCTTCTACCGGGCCTACGTGTCGCCGGAGGGCCAAACTGCGGATCACTCCCCCGACAACGTGCCGTTCGAACCGGCGCACTACCTCGCGGTGTCGGCCGCGGGTCTCGACGACGGCGATTTCGTGATGGCCCTCGGCTATCCGGGGGGCACCTCGCGCTACGCCCGCCACGTCACCGTGGAGAACCTGTTCGAGCGCGAATACCCGCGATCCGTCGCGAGAAGCCGGGAACGTATCGCCGTGATCGAGTCGGCGGCCCCCGAGGGCAGCGATTTGCGCATTCGCTACACGGGGCAGTTGGCCGGACTCAACAACGGCATGAAGAACCGTGAAGGGCAGCTTGAGGGTGCGCGTCGGCAGCGTCTTGTCGAACGCCGTGCCCAGCGCGACGGTTCGCTCGACGTTTGGATTGCGGGTCAAGACGACAACGCGGCCCTAGCCGAGGCGATCCGCAACTACGACGCGCTGGCCACGGAAAACGCCGAGGAAAGCAGGCGCTACTATCACTACAACGCCGCCCGGGGCGCGCAGTTGTTCGGCGCGGCCCGACGGCTCTACCGGCTGGCCCGCGAGAAGGAGAAACCCGATGCCGAGCGGGAACCGGGCTACCAGGAACGCGATCTCCGGTCCTTCCGACAGAGGCTGAGTCGCCTCGACCGCCGCTACCACCCGAGCGTCGACAAGGCGCTGTGGATGCATGCCCTCGGCGGCTATCTCGCGCAGCCCGCCGAGTACCGCGTGGCCGCGTTCGACGAGGTGCTTGGAATGACCACCGACGTCGACGAGGCGGCGGTGTCTTCGATACTCGACCACTACTACGCCGAGACGGTGCTGGAGGACGCCGAGACGCGCTTGGCATTGATGGACGCGACGCCAAGGGCCATCGAGGCGCACGACGATCCCTTCCTGCGTCTCGCGGTCGCCGTCTTCGACTCGGACATGGAGCGCGAAGAAGCGTCCAAAACCCGTAGCGGTCGCGGCAACCTGCTACGCCCCCAATACATGCAGGCCATCATCGACTGGCAGCGGTCCGAAGGTCATACGACCTATCCGGATGCCAACGGCACGCTCCGCGTGACTTACGGCACCGTGTTGGGCGGATCGCCGATGGACGGGTTGATCTACGAGCCCTTCACCCGTCTCAACGGCATCCTCGAGAAGGACTCCGGGGTGGCGCCCTTCAACGCACCGGCCAAGCTGCTCGAACGTGCCCGCGCCGAGGACTACGGCGCCTATCGCCTCGAGTCCATCGGCTCCGTGCCCGTGAACTTCCTCTCCGATCTCGATTCCACCGGCGGCAACTCCGGTTCCCCAACGCTGAACGCCAACGGCGAACTGGTCGGCCTGTTGTTCGACGGCACCTTGGAGAGCGTCGTCTCGGATTGGGACTTCAATCCCCGCACCACCCGCACGATCCATGTCGACACCCGCTACATGCTATGGGTGATGGAAAAGATCGACGGCGCCGATTGGCTCATCGACGAGATGAGGGTTGTCGGATTGAATTAAGGGGGCATCAGGATTCGTTATGCGCGCGAAAAACC